>NZ_WMJX01000001.1 GCF_009711045.1 Myroides albus
AAAAAACATGAAGAAAAAACATGAAGAAAAAACATGAAGTAAATTTCTACTCTAATAATAAAGCCTAACCAATAAACATATTAATAATTTAATAGTAAAAAACATCTCCTACTCTTTTAGAATTATCAATTAAAATAAACACCTAAACCACCTTAAAAATCCATAATGTTTCACGTGGAACAAAAGAAAAAGGATATAAAAAGGGATTGTTCCACGTGAAACAATCCCTTTTTATATTATAGCTATACTTTAACTATCTTCCCATATGTATCAGTAAAATAGAGATATCCGTAGGAGTAACTCCGCTAATACGAGAAGCTTGAGATATCGTGATAGGTCTAATATTCTTTAGCTTCTCACGTGATTCAAATGATAGTGACACTATCTTATCATAATCAAAATTCTCAGGTATACGCACATCCTCCAACCTATTCAACTTATCAGCATTATTCTTTTCTTTCTCAATATACCCAGAGTATTTTACTTGGATCTCGGCCTGCTCAATAATCTCTTGATCTAAATTATGATCTTCTACATAAGCCTTTACTTTCTCAAATTTAAGAATGTCTTCCAGTTCAATTTGTGGACGAGAAAAGACCTTAAACATCTTATCAGGTTGAGTCATTAGAGATGAACCTTTGTCCTCCAAGATAGGGTTAGCTTCCTCTGTTTTTACACTTGTTTCCTTAAAGAATTGAACGAAGTTTTCAGCTTCTGTCTGCTTATGTTCCATTCTTCTCATACGTTCTTCGGTAGCTAAACCTAGTTCAAAAGACTTCGGTGTTAATCTAAAGTCTGCATTATCTTGACGTAATAAGGTACGGTATTCCGCACGAGATGTAAACATTCTATAAGGCTCTTCTGTCCCCTTCGTAATTAGGTCATCTATTAATACTCCTATATATGCTTCATCCCTTCTAAGGATTAACTCTCCTTCTTCTTTCACTTTCAAAGCCGCATTCATACCAGCCATTAATCCTTGTGCAGCTGCTTCTTCGTAACCAGTAGTTCCATTGATCTGTCCAGCAAAATACAATCCATCTACAAGTTTAGTTTCAAGCGAATGCTTTAACTGTGTAGGTGGAAAATAATCATATTCGATAGCATATCCAGGTCTAAATATCTTAGCATTCTCAAACCCAGCTACCGAACGAAGAGCCTTAAACTGAACCTCCTCCGGTAGTGAAGTAGAGAATCCATTTACATAGATTTCACAAGTATTCCACCCCTCAGGTTCTACAAATATTTGATGTCTATCTTTATCAGCAAAACGATTAATCTTATCTTCAATAGAAGGACAATAACGTGGTCCAATACTCTTAATTCGACCAGTAAACATAGGAGAACGATCAAAACCTTCTCTTAATAAATCGTGTACTTCAGGAGAAGTATACGTCATGTAACAGTCTCTTTGTTGAACTAATGGCTGCGTCACATCTAAGTACGAGAACTTAGAAGGGTTAATATCTCCCCCTTGCACTTCCATCTTACTATAATCTAATGATCGACCATCCACTCTTGGAGGTGTACCTGTCTTCATTCTTCCAGAAGTAAAACCAGCTTTCACAAGATCTTCTGTTATACCGTAAGCAGCACCCTCACCGGCTCTACCACCACCGAACTGTTTTTCTCCGATGTGGATAAGCCCATTTAAGAATGTACCATTCGTTAAAATAACTGTCTTAGCTTTTATCTCTAACCCAAGATTAGTTACTACACCTTCGATCTTATGATTCTTAATAATCAAAGATTTCACCATATCTTGATAAAAATCAAGGTTAGGTGTACCCTCTAACATAAGTCTCCAAGTCTCAGAAAAACGCATACGGTCAGACTGAACACGTGGAGACCACATAGCTGGTCCTTTAGACTTATTAAGCATCTTAAACTGGATCGCAGTCTTATCTGATACAATACCGGAATACCCTCCTAAAGCATCAATCTCTCTTACGATTTGCCCTTTTGCGATACCACCCATTGCAGGATTACATGACATCTGAGCGATGTTCTGCAAACTCATTGTAATCAATAAAGTTTTAGAACCCATATTTGCAGCGGCAGCAGCAGCCTCCGAACCAGCGTGCCCTCCACCTACTACTATTACATCATATTTATCTTGAAAAATACTCATTCATTAAATTTTAAAATTATTGTTCCACGTGGAACAAAGTCATCTTTTCATCTTCTTTACGACGCATTAAATCACTTTCTTCTTTAGTCTTATCCTTATATCCACAGTAATGTAATACACCATGAGCCATAACTCTTAGTAGTTCAGTATCAAAATCAACACCAAACTCTAATGCATTCTCTCTAACTCTATCAATGGACAAAAAAATATCACCTGAAATAATACTACCTTCCGTATAGTCAAAACTAATAATATCAGTCAAAGTGTCGTGATCAAGATACTTTACATTAATTTCATGTAAAAAATCATCAGTACAAAAAATATAGCTAATATCACCTAAGTAAAAATCTTCTGACTCTACAATATGTTCAATCCAATTTTCATACTTTTCTTCGTTATCTAACTGAAAATCAGTTTCATAATTAAAAATAACCATACTTATTTTCTATAAAAAATTTGAGTGCCAAAGGTACAATGAAAAATAAAAAACTTAGAAAATAAAAGCATAAATATTTCTTTACAAACAAATTAGCCCAGGATCAAAGAATAAAATAAGTAGATAAGTAAAATTAAGAAAAAATGCAAATGCCGGAACCAGGTAAATACAGGCTATAAAAATAGGAGTAGTAGAAACAAACTTATATCTCAAACTCTCCTTACTAACAATAGTTTACGATAGTATTCTTATACTATGGTACTACCAAACATCAACTTAAGAGATCAATAGAAAATAAAACTTAGAACTATCGATTAATATTGCTCATACCAAAAATCAAATATACAAAATATATACAACCAATACAGAAGAATAGCTACAAGTGTAGAAATAGAAAACACCTAAAACTTTGTGCAGTATTAATCTCATAAAAAACTACTTGCTCTCTACTCCCGAATATCGTAAATATACCACGAAGAAAACCCAAAGAATCAAATCAAAAAAAAATTTATCCAAAATCTAACCCTTCATAAATCTCATAAAAAAAAACTACTTGTCCTCTACTCCAGAATATCACAAATATACCACGAAGAAAACCCACAGAACAAAAACAAAATAAAATTCTATCCAAAATCTAAGGCTTCATAAATCTCATAAAAAAAACTGTTTGTCCTCTACTCCAGAATATCACAAATATACCACGAAGAAAACCCACAGAACAAAAACAAAATAAAATTCTATCCAAAATCTAAGGCTTCATAAATCTCATAAAAAAAACTGTTTGTCCTCTACTCCAGAATATCACAAATATACCACGAAGAAAACCCACAGAACAAAAACAAAATAAAATTCTATCCAAAATCTAAGGCTTCATAAATCTCATAAAAAAAACTGTTTGTCCTCTACTCCAGAATATCACAAATATACCACGAAGAAAACCCACAGAACAAAAACAAAATAAAATTCTATCCAAAATCTAAGGCTTCATAAATCTCATAAAAAAAACTGTTTGTCCTCTACTCCAGAATATCACAAATATACCACGAAGAAAACCCACAGAACAAAAACAAAATAAAATTCTATCCAAAATCTAAGGCTTCATAAATCTCATAAAAAAAACTGTTTGTCCTCTACTCCAGAATATCACAAATATACCACGAAGAAAACCCACAGAACAAAAACAAAATAAAATTCTATCCAAAATCTAAGGCTTCATAAATCTCATAAAAAAAACTGCTTGTCCTCTAATCCAGAATATCTCAAATATACCTTGGAGAAAACCCACAGAACAAAAACAAAATAAAATTCTATCCCAAATCTAAGGCTCTATAAATCTCATAAAAAAAACTGCTTGTCCTCTAATCCAGAATATCTCAAATATACCTTGGAGAAAACCCACAGAACAAAAACAAAATAAAATTCTATCCCAAATCTAAGGCTCTATAAATCTCATAAAAAAAACTGCTTGTCCTCTAATCCAGAATATCTCAAATATACCTTGGAGAAAACCCACAGAACAAAAACAAAATAAAATTCTATCCCAAATCTAAGGCTCTATAAATCTCATAAAAAAAACTGCTTGTCCTCTAATCCAGAATATCTCAAATATACCTTGGAGAAAACCCACAGAACAAAAACAAAATAAAATTCTATCCCAAATCTAAGGCTCTATAAATCTCATAAAAAAAACTGCTTGTCCTCTAATCCAGAATATCTCAAATATACCTTGGAGAAAACCCACAGAACAAAAACAAAATAAAATTCTATCCCAAATCTAAGGCTCTATAAATCTCATAAAAAAAACTGCTTGTCCTCTAATCCAGAATATCTCAAATATAAGCAGAAGAAAACCTACAGAACAAAATCAAAATAAAATTCTATCCCAAATCTAAGGCTCTATAAATCTCATAAAAAAAAATAACTGTCTCTTAGTACAGAATAGCACAATTATACCCTGGAGAAAACCCATAGAACAAAATCAAAATAAGATCATATCAAAAATCTAAGGCTCTATAAATCTCATAAAAAAAAATAACTGTCTCATAGTACAAAATACTACAACTATGGGACGAAAGGAAAAAAGAATGTCACTAAAAGCAACATTAAAATAAATACACTACTACCTTCAAAAAAAATTGAACAAAATAAAATTCTGATACTCCAAAATAAAATTGTCACTGACTATCAAAAAAAGTACATGTGTACAAACTACATAATGGGTGAAAAAAGCACAATTAAATAAAAAGACAATAAGCACTGGCAAAACTCGAGAAAAGAAAATCAATAAAAACAGAAAACAAAAAATATTTAAAAATCTCGAACCGCAAAAGAACAAATAATTTTTCCCATCACTTTACTCAAAATAGAAAAGCACACAAATCGTCGGAAAAATGTTCCACGTGAAAAAAACAATTTCAACCTTTATTAACAACATAAATTATTAATAAAAGAAAAAAGAAAATTTATAAAAAAAGATATGTATGTATATAGCTTGTTAATATGTAGCATAACTTTTTTCTATAGATTTCGTATTATCAATTATTAATACTTATCAACATATTATTAATTTTTAAATTGCTTAAAATTAAAGGATTATTTTGTTTATCAACATAGCTTATTATCGTTATCAACAACCTTTTTAGGATAAGTTTAGGTGTTAATTTCTGTTGATAAGTGCTTAGTTCATTATTGATATCTACCTAATAGTTTTTATAAAGTTAATTTGGAATTGACCTTCGATGTAGTGTATTGTAAAATTTTATTAAAATCCAAAAAATAGTTATTTCAAACTTTCCATATTTATCAACATTTTTTGTTGATTTATATATCATTGATTATCTGCTTTTTAAGCGATTTAATTATTTCTTATGTTGATAACACATAAGTAGCTAATTATTAATAGATTATAGTATTTAGTAAGATGTTGTCTTTTACCTGTTTTAGTTCTCTTATGTGCTAAATAGAGTTTAAATATTTCTGTAGTAAAGCAGATTTTACGCTTAATATAGACATGTTTTAATCCAGAAAATATTGTTTTAGAGAAGTAAAACTCCTTCTATTTTAAGTTGATATTTTCTCGAAAAGCAAGTTGTAAATCTTTTTGAAAGACATATTATTTCTTTTTACGTTATTATAAAAATGTCCGATTAATACTATTTTATATACACTTTAAATGCCATCTTCATCGTGTCATTTTATTTCTATTTTATGTATAAGTACATACTAAATTGTAGTTGTATGTCTATGTATTTACCCTTAAGGTTATTTCTTTTTTCTATGTGACGTATATCTTTCAAATGATTACTTTTTGAGTAGTTATATACTTATTAATTGACAGTTATGTTATCTTTGTAAAAAATTTTAAACAAAATGGCTAAGCAAGTTCGCGTGCGTTTTGCACCAAGTCCAACAGGGCCTTTACACATTGGTGGTGTAAGAACCGCGTTATTCAATTATTTATTCGCTAAGAAGCACAACGGAGTATTCTATATTAGAATAGAAGATACTGACCAAAATCGTTTTGTACCAGGAGCTGAGGCTTATATATTAGAAGCTTTAGAATGGTTGGGGATTTCACCAGATGAGACTATCGGTAAGAATGAAAAGTTCGGACCATATAGACAGAGTGAACGCAAGGAATTGTACAAACAATATGCTGATCAACTGATCGAAAGTGGATGGGCATACTACGCTTTTGATACTGCTGAAGAATTAGATCAATTGAGAAAAGACGCTGAAGCTGAAGGAAAGACATTTATATATAATCATACGAATAGAGAGCAGCTGAGTACTTCTCTTAAATTAAGTAAAGAGGAAGTAGATGCTAAGATAGCTAATGGTGAGGCTTATGTTATCCGCTTTAAGACTCCTGTAGGAGAGACTTTACATCTAAAAGATATTATCAGAGGTGATATCAAGTTCGAAACGAGCTTATTAGATGATAAAGTGTTGTATAAAAGTGACGGAATGCCGACATATCACTTAGCTAATATCGTGGATGATCATCTTATGGAGACATCACACGTGATTAGAGGTGAAGAGTGGTTACCTTCTCTTCCACTACACGAGTTGTTATACAAAGCATTCGGATGGGAAGCTCCTGAGTTCGCTCACCTTCCTCTAATCCTTAAGCCAGTAGGTAACGGTAAGTTATCTAAGCGCGATGGAGATAAATTAGGATTCCCTGTGTTCCCATTAGATTGGCAAGATCCTACATCTGGAGAGAAATCTTCTGGATATAGAGAGAGAGGATTCTACCCTGAGACTGTGGTGAACTTCCTTGCTTTACTTGGATGGAATGACGGTACAGATCAAGAGATTTTCTCATTAGAAGAGCTAGTAGAGAAGTTCGATTTAACACGTGTGCACAAGGCAGGTGCTAAGTTTGACCCAGAGAAGAATAAATGGTTTAACCAGCACTATCTGAAACTACAAAGCGATGCTGACTTAGCTAAGGCATACCAAGTAATCTTAAAAGAGAATGGTATCGAGGCGACAGATGCTTATGTAGAGAAAGTAGTGGGATTAATCAAAGAGAGAGCAACATTCGTAGCTGATTTCTATGAGTTGAGTGATTTCTTCTTTGTAAAGCCAACAGAATATGATGCTAAGGCATTAAAGAATTGGAAAGAAGATACCTCTGGTATTATGACACAAGTGTCTGATGTAATAAAAGGTATTGAGACATTCGAAGCGAAGAATATAGAGTCTATCGTGAAGGATTGGATCAATGAGCAAGGTATCGGAATGGGCAAAGTGATGCAACCACTTCGCCTTAGTTTAGTAGGTGCTGTAAAGGGACCAGACTTATTTGACATCATCGAGATGATAGGAAAAGACGAAACTGTCGATAGAATAAAGTTAGCTATTCAAAGAAATAACTAACTTACTAATAAAGTTTAGCAAAGGGGCTCATGTTTCATGAGCCCCTTTTTTTGTATAGTTAACCTATAGAATAGTTTTTTTGTTAAAAAAAATGTAATTTTATAGCATACTAATGCATTCAAAAATGAAAAAGTTACTGTTTTTATTTTCTTTAATGCTTTGTAGTTTATGTTTTTCATGTAGCAATGATGACAATAAATTAGGAGACAAAGCTGAAGAAGCGTGGAACCATTTTGTACAAAAACACCTTGTTGGTGAATGGGTGCCTAATAAAATTGAAATTAAACCAATAATAGGTGAGGTTTTATTATCTACCCCTTATCCTCACAAGGATGGATGTGATCGCGATATCCTGTCTATGTCTGAAAATTTTGAAGGAGCATTTAGCGTATACAGTGAATCCTGTAGTATTGTGAACTACCCATTTAAGTGGAAACACCAAATAGGCACATTGAGTTTTGAGTTTGATAACCGCATCTTAACCGCTTTTTTATTAAAAAAATCCAATGAGTATTTAGTATTAGATTTTAAAGCTATAGATGCGTTACCTATCTTGACTAAATATTATCCAGATATTGCTACTTTACCAGCTGAAGAACTTGCATTGCTTGTGGTAAAGGTCACTTTTTTGAAAAAAGCGAATTAGGTTAATTCTTTTGAGTTACTTTGTAAATAATTAAATATAAATAAATTGTTATGAATCCAACTATTATTGTAGGGGTAATTATAGTAGTAATTATCTTTTTGGGAATTTTTACTGTTAAGCAGCAAAGTGCTGTTGTTGTACAACGTTTTGGTAAGTTTAATAGTATTCGTCAATCTGGTTTGAATTTTAAAATTCCGGTTGTGGATAAAATTGCAGGAGTGGTTAACCTTCGTATTCAGCAATTAGACGTATTGATTGAAACAAAAACAAAGGACAATGTATTTGTTAAGTTGAAAGTTTCAGTACAGTTTAAAGTGATCCAAGATCGCGTATATGACGCATTTTATAAATTAGAGTATCCTCATGATCAGATTACATCCTATGTTTTTGACGTAGTACGTGCTGAAGTACCGAAACTTATCTTAGATGACGTATTCGAGCGCAAGGATAATATCGCTGTAGCTGTTAAAGCAGAATTGAATGAAGCTATGACCACTTATGGTTATGATATCATTAATACTCTAATCACAGATATTGATCCGGATATCCAAGTTAAAAATGCGATGAACCGTATTAACGCTGCTGATAGAGAAAAAGTAGCTGCGGAGTATGAAGCAGAAGCAAGTAGAATACGCATTGTAGCGAAAGCTAAAGCAGAAGCAGAATCTAAGCGTTTACAAGGACAAGGTATTGCAGATCAGCGTAGAGAAATTGCTCAAGGATTAGTAGAGAGTGTTGACGTATTGAATAAAGTGGGTATTAATTCACAAGAAGCATCAGCTTTAATTGTTGTAACTCAGCATTATGATACACTGCAATCAGTGGGTGGTGAAACAAACTCTAACTTAATCTTATTGCCAAATTCACCTTCTGTTGCAACAGATATGTTAACGAATATGGTTGCTTCATTTGCAGCGAGTAGTAAAGTTAAAGATATGATGGAAACTCCCAATATTGCATTAGCTAAAAAAGGAGGTTATAAGCAACAAAATAACGATAATGAAGATGACCTTAACTAGGTTAGAGAACGTTCTTTAAAACGTATAATAGAATCAAAAAAGGCTAATTACATTGTAATTAGCCTTTTTTGATTATTGTCTTCTCTTTTTAAAGAGATATTTTAAAACAGTTGTAATTACAAAAGCTTGTAAACTCCCAGAAGATTTTACAAAGTTTGCAATAGAACCGACTGTATTTTTTACTAATCTATCAGGTGATAATTCTTCTTTAATATCGTCTACAGATTGAAAAATCTTTTGGTAGTGTATTTCGCGTTTGACTTCCAAAATCTTTAAATCCGAATTAATTTCCTCTAAGGATGTATATTGCTTTCTCATGAGTTCGATTCGAATTTAATCATTAAATAATATTTCTGATAGTTTTTTTATCAAAGGTCTCTCTACTAAAGATTTTCTAAATGAATAAGCAATAATAGAAACTAAGATATAGAAACTACCAACAATTAAAAACCCTGTTGAAGTACTATTAAAAGCTTCACCGATAGCATAGGCTGCGAACAAGGATATAAACAATAAGGCCAATGTTGAAAATAAGCTTACTAATATCAATGTCATAAAGATACTACCAGCTTTGACACTTACTTTAAAGCCCCATAAGCGATAATAGTCTAATGTTGACTTGATAAATTCTTCCGAATTTTCTTTAATATTAGTCATTTCTGATTTAACCTCGTCGAAAGCCATATTACAAAATCTAATTATTTTTTAACGTTATCAGCAGCATCATTTGCTTGTTTCTTCAATGCAGCTAATTTATCTTCTAAAGTTGCAATTACTTCATCTCTTTTCTTTCCTGAAGTATTTACAAAGTGCTCAAAACCCTCTTCAAAATCGTGTTTTTTCTTTTCAACAGCACTGCGAACTTGTTTTTTAAGTTCGTCAATTTTGTCTTCAAGATCTTCCTTAGATTCATCAAAAGTTTTCTTGATTTTCTTTCTTGTTTTTTTTCCTTCATCAGGAGCAAAAAGTATTCCTAAGCCTGCTCCTACTGCTACTCCAGCTAATACTGCAAGTACTGTACCTCCTAAACGATTTGACATAACATTGATTTTTTGATTATTATCTAATAAAGTTAGAAAAAAATCACCTCTTTAACTGTTAAAAACAAGTTAAAGAGGTGATTAAATTATATTTTACACAAAAGATTAGGAGTTTATTTTTGCTCTACTTTAGCCCAAGTATCTCTTAATCCAACTGTTTTATTAAATACTAATTGATTCGGTTTACTGTCTTTATCCACACAGAAATACCCCATTCTTTGGAATTGGAATTTATCACCTTCTTTAGCTGTACTTAAACTTGGCTCTAAATAGCCTTTTACAATCTCTAAAGAGTTAGGGTTTACAAATTCTAAGAAGTCTACTTCTTTATTACCATCGGGATTTTCATCTACGAATAAACGATCGTAAATACGAACTTCTGCTTCTACTGCATGAGCTGCAGAAACCCAGTGAATCGTCCCTTTTACTTTGCGTTTACTTGCTTCTGATCCACTACCACTTCTACTATCTGCATCATAAGTTGCATGTATTTCAGTGATATTTCCGTGCTCATCTTTAACGACACTTTCACCTTTGATAATATAAGCATTCTTAAGGCGAACTTCTTTTCCAAGCGTTAATCTAAAGAATTTGCTATTAGCTTCTTCTTTGAAATCTTCTCTTTCAATATAAAGCTCTTTAGAGAACGGAACTTTGCGATAAGTCATTACCTCTTCTTCTGGGTTGTTCTCTGCGTCTAACCATTCTTCTTGTCCTTCAGGGTAATTTGTAATCACCAATTTTACAGGATCCAAAACAGCCATGACACGTGGAGCAATTTTATTTAAGTCTTCGCGAATACAAAATTCTAAAAGTGATACATCTATTAAATTATCGCGCTTAGCAATACCAATAGTATCAGCATAGTTTCTTATAGAAGCTGCTGTATATCCTCTTCTTCTCAATCCTGAAATAGTAGACATACGCGGATCATCCCATGCTGTTACATGTCCTTCACTTACCAAGCGAGCAAGTTTTCGTTTACTTACTACCGTATGCGATAAGTTTCGTCTTGCAAACTCGCGTTGTTTTGGTCTAATATTGTCTTCAGTAACCACTTGATCTAAGAACCAATCATATAGTTCTCTATGAGGTAAAAATTCTAAAGTACAGAAAGAATGAGAAATACTTTCAATATAATCACTTTCACCGTGTGCCCAGTCGTACATTGGATAAATGCACCAAGCATCTTTAGTTCTGTGGTGTGCTTTTTTTATAATTCTGTACATGATCGGATCACGCATCAACATATTCTTGTGAGACATGTCTATTTTTGCTCTTAGAATATGTGCTCCTTCTTCAAATTCTCCATTTTTCATTCTCTCGAATAAATCAAGGTTTTCTTCTATAGAACGATTTCTATATGGACTATCTACACCAACTGTAGATGGAGTACCTTTCTGTTGAGCCATAACTTCTGAAGTTTGGCTATCTACGTATGCTTTGCCATCTTTAATCATTTGGATAGCCCAGTCGTATAGCTGTTGGAAATAGTCAGATGCATAAACTTCATTTGCCCATTTATACCCAAGCCATTCTACGTCCTGTTTGATTGCGTCAACAAACTCCTGTTCTTCTTTAGACGGGTTAGTATCGTCAAAACGCAAGTTAACTGGCGCATTGTACTTTAACCCTAATCCAAAATTTAAACAAATAGAACTCGCGTGACCAATGTGTAGGTACCCATTTGGTTCAGGCGGAAAACGGAAATGAAGTTTTTCTGTTGGCAAACCATTTTTTAAATCCTCTTCAATGATTTGCTCAATAAAGTTTAATGATTTCTCTTTTGTTGACATGGATTTTATTTATATAATACTCACAAAGGTATCAAAAAACAAATCAACTTCGATGGATTTATTATCTTTCCTTGCTATAGACCGTAAAAAAATGTCGTAATTTTAGCCTTTATTTATTTTAATTATTGACTAATGGGAATTATTCGTTTAAACAATATTCGCGTATATGCTTTTCATGGTTGTATGGAAGAAGAAGCTAAGATAGGATCTGACTATCGTGTAGATGTTACTGCTAAGGGAGTATTTAGAGATGCTGCTACTTCTGATAACCTGGTTGACGCTATAGACTACGTGCATTTGAACAAAATAGTGAAAGAGGAAATGGCAATTCGCTCTAACCTTTTAGAACACGTATGTGAGAGAATCATCAAAAGGGTTTTAAAAGAAATTGAAATGGTTACGGATATCACTGTTGCAGTTTCGAAAATTAATCCTCCTATTGGCGGAGATGTCGAATCTGTAACGGTTGAAATGCAGGAAGTTAGATAAAACCTAAAAAAAATATACAACTTTTAGAGTAAAAGGCTTTTGAACTTTCAAATTATTTGCTAAGTTTGCAATCCAATTCGGAACAATGGCTTCGTGTCCGAGTGGCTAGGAAGCGGTCTGCAAAACCGTCTACAGCGGTTCGAATCCGCTCGAAGCCTCAAAAGGATAGTTGTTTAACTATCCTTTTTTTGTATCCAATAATGATATATCTGTGAATAAAAAAAGCCTTAGAGATTCTCTAAGGCTTTTACTTATTTTGTATTTTCTGTAGCGGTTGTTTGGAAGTATTGCTTTACACAGTCTATTGTCGATTTTGGTAAAATTCCTTTCATCATTATTCCAAAACCAAACACCATGATGATGATACTGCTGATTTTTTTTACTTTCAAGATATTTTGATACGTTAACTTCTTGCGTAATTGCTTTGCTAAGAATATTTTAAATAAATCTGTGATAAAATAAGCCAGAATAGTAAAGCCAAAGAAAGTGAACATCTTTTTTGGATCCATGTCCATTTGAGGTCCAATTGTAATGATTATTCCCAACCAGAATCCCAACACACCTACATTGATAAAGTTTAATAGAAAACCTTTCGCAAAGAGGTTAAGATATTCTCTCCTTAGGTTAGGTGGAGCTATTTGCAGTGTTTGTACTTCTACTTTTTTGAGTTTGATAAAGGAGATTATTCCATAGGTAATCATGATAATTCCTCCAAAGATAAAAAGTGCAGGGTCGTCTTTTATGGCATTGATCAGTTTAAAACTACTAAAGAAGGCAATAGCAAAGAAGATAGCATCAGCTAAAATAACTCCCATATCAAGAGCTATCGCTGCTTTAAACCCTCTCGTTATACTTGTTTCAATAAGAATAAAAAAAACAGGACCTATCATAAAACTTAGGAAGAACCCCAAAGTCATACCTGTTAGCAAACCATCAAACATTTTATATAATTAAAAAATGCCAATCATAATAATTGGCATTTAATTATTTCGCAAGTTACAGCTTTTTGGAACAATACTAAAAAATGTTATTCAACTTTTTTAATTGTACCCCCAGCTATTGTTTTTTCATTTAATGTTTTTGGATTCCCATATACGGAAATCGATCCTCCTGCTCTTACTTTCGCATCAGCAACATCAGTGGCATTGATACTCGCTTTACCTCCAGCATTTACTGTGACTGATGTTTGTTTGGTTACAAGTTTGCTATTGATAATATCAGCTCCCGAGTTTGATAATGCATCTTGTACATTTGCTTTACCAGTTAATCTAATTATAGATCCAGCACCTGCTTTGACATTTACTTTATCGGTATCTATGTCTAATTTAATGGATGAGCCTGTTTTTCCTTGTACGTCTAATACATTGGCATTCAATGTACCTTTTCCAACAACGTTAGCACCTTCTCCTGCATTAATCTCATTTAGCTCTTTGTAATACAGAGTAACCTTTATCTCATCACCTTGATAACTGTTAGTGAAATTCATCTTTATTTTTAGATGTTCATTCTTGTTGATGACATTGACGTTATCTTGTTTTTTGCCCTCGATTTCTATCTTGGTACTTCCTGTAGTAGGAATTAAAGTTACTTCTATTTGGTCGAAAACACTTAGCTTTTTAAAAGAACCAATTTCTTTATCTATCTGTGCAAAAGAAATTTGAGCAACCAATAAAGTAATTAATACGGCTAATTTTTTCATAATCTAATTTAATTTTTTAATGAAATTGTAATCCAATTGTTTCTTTACTAAATCTGCATTTTTTACAGTAACAACAACCTCATCTCCAAGTTGCAGAAGATTCTTTGTTGCTTGTCCAACTAAGGCATATTGCTTTTCGTCGAAAACGTAATAGTCTTCTTTTATTTCTCTAATGCGAACCATTCCTTCACATTTGTTTTCTATGATTTCTACGTAGATTCCCCATTCAGTAACACCAGATATAACACCTACAAACTCTTTTCCTTGTTGGTCCTGCATATACTTTACCTGCATGTATTTGATACTATCTCTTTCGGCAGTTGCAGCCAGGTTCTCCATAGAAGAACAATGGTTACATTTTTTCTCAAATTCATCTACTTTAGCAGACTCACCATTATCTAAATAGTGTTGCAGTAGGCGGTGTGCCATTACGTCTGGATAACGTCGTATTGGCGAAGTAAAGTGAGAATAATAGTCAAATGCTAAACCGTAGTGACCGATGTTGTTGGTAGAATAACTTGCCTTACTCATGGTGCGTATAGCTAATGTATCTACTAAATTTTGTTCTTTTTTACCATTGACATCCTTTAGTAGTTTATTCAGTGATTTTGATACACTTGACTTTGTCTTAAAGTTGATTGTGTGTCCAAATCTCGCAATGACAGATTGAAGAGCAAATAGCTTTTCTTGATCTGGTTCATCGTGCACACGATATACGAATGTCTTCTTTTGTTTACCAATAAATTCTGATACTTTTCTATTGGCAAGTAACATGAATTCTTCAATCAAATGGTTTGCTTCTTTTGCCTCTTTAAAAAAGACTCCTACTGGTACATCATCTTCGTTCAAGTTAAATTTCACTTCCACTTTGTCAAAAGAGATTGCCCCATCACTCATGCGTTTTTTGCGCAATTGTTTAGCTAAATCATTCATTTTTAACACTGCTTCAGCTACTTCTTCACTGACTGTTTGCGTTTCTCCTGTAATAGAAATGCTCTCTGGAATTACTCTATCCTCAGTTTCAATGATGTATTGTGCTTCTTCGTAAGCCATACGTTGATCTGAATGCGTCACTGTACGACCAAACCACTTGTCGACAATCTCTGCCTTGTCATTTAACTGAAATAGGGCTGAGAAAGTATATTTATCTTCATTAGGTCTAAGTGAACAAGCAAAGTTAGACAACACTTCAGGTAGCATTGGAATTGTTCTATCTACTAAATAAATAGAAGTAGCTCTATTATAAGCTTCTTCGTCTAAGATAGTTCCTTCTTGTACGTAGTGTGATACGTCAGCAATGTGGATACCTATTTCGAAATTGCCATTTTCAAGTTTTTGGAAAGACAAAGCATCATCAAAATCTTTTGCGTCTTTTGGGTCAATAGTGAAAGTAAGAATATCGCGCATGTCTTTTCGTTTCGCTATTTCACTTTCAGCTATAGAGGTATCTAATTTGTTTGCAAATTCTTCTACTTCTTTTGGAAATTCTGTAGGTAAACCATATTCTGCCAAAATAGCGTGTATTTCAGTATTGTGTTCTCCTTGTTTACCTAATACTTTCATTACTTTCCCGAAAGGACTATCTGCTTTTTCTGGCCAATCTTCTATCTCAACTACAACTACATCACCATCTCGTGCTTCTCCTACTTTTTCTTTTGGAACGAAGATATCAGTATACATCTTAGCATCAGCTGTAGATACAAAAGCAAAGTTCTTTTGAATTTCAATAACACCCACAAACTGTATTTTGTGTCTTTCTAAAACCTCAACAACTTCTCCTTCTGGTTTTTTACCTTTTCGTTTGTTGTAAATATAAGCTTTGACAAAGTCGCCATCTAACGCTTTATTTAAATTATTTGTAGGAATGAATACGTCGTCTTCCATTCCCTCACATACCAAGTATGCTGTTTTACGCGAAGTCATATCGATATAACCTTCAACATAATTAGCTTTAGGGATAAAGCGATATTTACCAGTTTCTATTTCTTCTATCTTTCCTTTTGAGATTAAGTGTTTAAGTTCTTTTATTATCTCGTTTCTTCCTTGCGTATCGTTTACTTCTAATTGACCAGCAATTTGCTTGTAATTATAAGATTTAGTAGTGTTCTTAGACAAGAACTTTAATATTTTTGGAGCAAAGTCAAACGACTTATTCTTTTTATGTTTAATTTTTTTTGCCATTTTCTAATTCATTTGTTTACCTCTATTCAGGTTCATAATTATCCTTAAAAGTACGAATTACTTACTGGTTTATCCTACTTTTTGGATTAATTTAATTTGATTTTTATACATTAATTTATTAATTGCTGTCATTATGAGCAAAGTTTTGAAGCAATGTGAAATGTAATAATTTCCCAGAAAGGGAGATGGAAGAATTATTTTTTTCTATACTCATTGATAGTAATACAGTACTGTAGAGTGCCAGTACAATTTAATGTGACAAAGTTAATGCGCTCTATTGTACTTTCCAAAATTTGCGGGTAAAGCTTGTATCAATTACGGAAGAAAATGAGAAATTAAATCATTATCACGGTCTACGTGATAGTTGTTTAAAAATGGATAGTGTAATCGTATTTTCCTTTTTTGTAATATTCTACGCTTTGAGGTTCATTATTTCTGAAGTAAGTCTTTTCTGCTATTCTGCCTTTCTTGTCGTAAACCTCCCATACTGATAGCATTCCACTATTAAATAAGAAGTATTCATTCTTTTCTCCCGTATTGTGGAAGTTAATTTGAGCCTGGATGACTCCCTCTCTATAATTCTTTTCAAACTCCTTTACCCCATTGGAATAATACGAGATAATGTTGCCATCTAAAAGACCATTCGAATAGCTGTAAGAGGCTTTTAATTTGCCGTTCTCGAAGTAGATTCTCAGCTCACCTTCTCTTTTTCCTTCCACATAATTCACTTCAGAGAATAGGATGCCATTTCGGTAGAATGACTTGTACTTGCCCGTTTTATAACCATCGACATACAAAGCCTCTTCCTCTATGATATTGTGATCGTTGTACCTTACAACTTTTCCTTGTAAAGGCTTTCCATTTAGTTCGAATAAAACGGGTTCTTCTTGTTCTTGGCTATATACGGATAATGAACTGAATGTAGCCAGAATAAAGATTCCTGTGATTAAGTTGCTATTCATCTTCTTTTGTATTGAAGTTTTCAATTGCTTTGACTACTAAGGGTAGATAGACACTTTTGTAAATGACGTCACTTTCATCAACCAACGTTCCATCGGCATTGCATATATTGGGTGAAATTATTTGATACCCATTTCTAAAGATTCTCTGTATGTAAACTTCTATGGCTACATACTCTTTGTGCTCCCCGTGTAGTATTCCATTTTTGTAGTTTACCTCTCTTTTTAGGTAACCATTTTTGTCAAAAACTTGTCGGAGTCCTTCTCTTTTATTGTGAAGGTAATACGCTGTTTCTTTGACAACTCCAGTTTTTGTATAGATTACTTCAGGCCCTTCTTTGAGGTGGTTTTTGTATATTCTCTTAATAAAAACCTTTCCGTTATCATGATAATAGTATAGCTCCCCATCTAAGTTGTCATTGATATAGGTAGCTTTTAGTTGCAAAATGCCCTTGTCGTATTTATTGTAAACACCATTTAGCATGTCGTTTTTATAGCTGTGTTCTCCTGTCAATTTACCACTTGCTGTATATTGTTTAAAGATTCCGTCTTTAAGGCCTTTGATATACTTGCCTTGTTGCTCGATTTGTCCATTAGGAAAGTAGGTAGTTAGTTCACCGTTTAATATATTGTCTTTATACGTACCTTTATATTTGAGTTTTCCATTGCTGTAATACACTGTGTTTTCGCCTTCCTTAAGTCCATTTACCAAGGTTGTTTCTTCAGCTAATTGATCATTGGAAAAATAGGCTTTAAGCTTTCCGTTTAGCGGCTTATTCCCGTCGGCATAGACATAAGTCCCATTGACTAATTGAGCTTGACTATGCATAGAGATTAGCAGAACAAGTAGAAAGAGTAAATATTGAATCTGTTGTTTTTTCATGTCAATTTTTAGTTAAGTAGAATGAACACCTTATAAAGGTAACTAATTTAATAAGTTGATTTTTAAAATAGTACAGCTTACTTTAATAGATAATCTACTATGTATTGACGTCAGCCACTGGATTTATTTATTGTCTTATATTCCATAGTGGTTTGAGAATAGTTATCAGGTTTAAGGTCATTTGTTGTTTCGTTTTACTTCGCATTTCAAGAGGGTTGTCTTTAAGGTATTTGCTTTAGTTCTATTGAAATAGATTATTGTATGTAAATTTTTGTATTTTAGAAAACCAACAAAAAACTTTAATTATGAAAACAATATCTTATGTGCATGGGGCATCCTCTATTCCCTTGCTGGGCGAAACTATTGGCCAAAATCTAAAGCGAACCGTTGATAAATATCCAGATAAAGAAGCTGTGGTAAGTGTTTACCAGAATTACAGGGCTACTTATCGCGAGTTTTATGAACAGACAACTCAGGTGGCCAAAAGTTTATTAGCAAAGGGAGTGATTAAGGGAGATCGCGTCGGTATTTGGGCACCCAATTGTTATGAATGGGTTTTGATGCAGTATGCGACTGCGCGTATTGGTGTCATATTGGTAAATATTAACCCTGCTTATCGCGCGCATGAACTTGAATTTGCAATCAATCAATCCGAAGTATCTTTTATTGTATCAGCTGAAAGTTTTAAGTCAAGTGATTATCGAAAGATGATTTCTCTTGTTTTTGAAGATTGTCCAAGCTTGAGGGAGGTGGTTTTTTTAGGGGAAGAATGGACAGAATTTTTGAAGCAAGCAGACCATATTTTTGAAGAAGATTTTGTTCTAATTGAAGAATCAGTTCAGTTTAGTGAGGCTGTGAATATTCAGTATACTTCAGGGACAACTGGATTTCCCAAGGGAGTTACGCTAACACATCACAATATTCTAAACAATGGCTATTTTATCGGTATTCGATTAAAGTACTCCGTAAAAGATAGGGTGTGTATTCCTGTTCCTTTTTACCATTGCTTTGGGATGGTTATTGGCAATTTGTGCTGTATTGCTCATGGAGCAACCATTGTCATACCCAATGACGGATTTGATGCTAATAAAACGCTGCAAACCGTTCAAGATGAAAAGTGTACTTCTCTATATGGTGTGCCTACTATGTTTATCGCAGAACTGCAACTTCCCAATTTTAAGGATTATGATTTAAGTACCCTGCGTACGGGTGTTATGGCGGGGTCTTTATGCCCTGAAAGTATTATGAAGCGCGTTAAAAGTGAAATGCACATGGAAGAAGTGAGTATCTGTTACGGAATGACCGAAACTTCTCCAGTATCTACGCAAACGCATATTGGTATTGATATAAAGAAGCAAACGACTACCGTAGGTACTGTGCAGGATCACTTAGAAATCAAAATTGTAGATCCAGAAACAGGTAATATTCTCCCTCGAGGAGAAGCAGGAGAACTTTGTACTCGTGGATATTCTGTTATGTTGAAATATTGGAATAATAGGACTATGACTTCAGAAGTATTGGATGACAATAGGTGGATGCACTCTGGGGATTTAGCGACAATGGATGAAGATGGGTATATCTCTATTACAGGGCGTATTAAAGACCTTATCATTCGCGGAGGGGAGAACATATCTCCGAAGTGGATTGAAGACTTCTTATACACTCATCCCGCTATTGCTGATGTACAAGTTATTGGTGTTCCAAGTGAAAAATATGGAGAGGAAATTATGGCTTGGGTTATACTCAAAGAAGGTCAAAGTGCAACTATGGATGAATTGAGAGCTTATTGTGATCAAAAGATTGCGCATTTTAGAATTCCAAAGTATTGGAAGTTTGTTACCGAATTTCCGATGACTATTTCTGGCAAAGTTAGAAAAGTAGAAATGAGACAAATAGCAATCGAAGAATTAGGTTTGTAGAAGATAAAAAGTTTTAACTTTGTAGTGTATAATATAACACAACAATAAAATGAAGATTTCTATAGGAAATGACCATGCAGGTCCAGCATATAAACAAGCAATTGTCAAGTATTTAGAAGAAAAAGGACATACAGTTACTAACTATGGGACTGATTCTTTTGATTCAGTAGATTATCCAGATTTTGCTCATAAGGTAGGTACTGATATTGATGAAGGCAAAGCTGATTTAGGTATCGTAATCTGCGGAAGTGGAAACGGTATAGCGATGACTGCTAATAAACATCAAGGTGTGCGTTGTGCTCTTTGTTGGACCAAAGAGATTGCTGAGTTAGCAAGACAGCATAACGATGCTAATGTGGTTAGTATTCCCGCTCGTTTTACGTCTATTGAACAAGCTATTGCAATTGTAGAAGCTTTCTTGAATACAGCTTTCGAAGGAGGAAGACATCAGAATAGAGTGAATAAAATTACTTGTGCCTAAACAAGTTTTAACAATATAGAAAAGTCCATAATGCTAATTATGGACTTTTTTTTTTGTATACTATTACTCTATTTCGAAGATAGCTTGTATTTCTACCACAGAGTTGACCGGAACAGAAGTAGCACCCAGAGTACCTCTTGCATGTTTGCCCTTCTCTTCGAATATAGCTACAGATAAGTCTGATGCCACATTCATTAGATTAGCGTGCTGAGCGTAGTCAGGAGCCGTGTTGAATATACCTGTTAGCTGTACGGTTTTCTTTACTCTGTTGAGGTCACCATCTACAGCTAATTTAAGCACCGCGATTACATTTAGCATCGTCTGTTCAGTCGCTTGCTTTGCTTGTTCTTCTGTGACATCTACACCTACCTTACCAGGATATAATACTTTACCCTCTTTTAAGGCTACCTGATTGATGAATATTAGATTTCCACTGCGTGAGTAAGGCGTGTAGTTTCCCACAGGATTTGGCGCTACAGGTAGTATGATGTTTTTTTGTTTAAGCGTGGTTTCTACATCAGTGACTACTTGTTTAGGCGTCATTTCTTCTTTCTTTTGAAAAGTTCCTTTTAAGGCTTTGGCAACTTTAGCGAAGTTTTGACCTTGCGTATAAGCGATTAGCAGTTCGCTTTCGCTGGGACGTTGTACCGTTTTGTTTGAAGCAAGGCTACTGGCTCCCAAGACGCTATTGCCTTGAGGGATGCTATTATCCAGCTTCTCCGTAGCTCTGATGCCATTCGGTACGAGTATCATCCCATGTACTGCTAAGCTGTTCCAAAACGACTGTAATGCGAGCTCCTTCCCTGCTCCGCTACCAGCAGACATAAATACGGCTGTAGGTATTCCCTCCAGAGCATGAGCAGTCCACAGATCTACAGTCTTCGCGAGAAAGGCACTCATCGGAGTACTGATGTTACCAAAGTACACAGGAGATCCCCATACGATGCCATCATAAGTCGGTAGCTCCTCAGGAGTAGCTATCTGTAGATCATGTAACAGTGCATTTGCTGAAGGTTGTACTATTTTTATAGTCGCCTCTGTGTGAGGGTTGCTTTCTATTCCCTTAGCGATTTCTTGTGCCATTCTATACGTACCACCTGTATCAGAGTGGATAAGTACTAATATTTTGGTTAGGGTATCTTTTGCCATGATCTGTGTCGTTGTGAAGAATAGTGTACAAGTGATTAGTGCAGTATATAATGCTTTCATATTAATTATTTAAAGTATAATCACAAAGGTATACTTGCAGTTTATATTATATTTGTCAAAAAATATATGCAAAACGCCAATATCAAATGTGGATTGACCGAGAAACTCTTAGGAGTATATGATGATACTAATGAGGTACAGGCGTATGTATGGTATGAAGACAACTTCGTTCACGATGAGTATCAGCACGCTCATCAGCGATATCAGCTCACCTACGTAGAACAGGGCTATCAGTACCTTCATGTAGATAACTGTATCTATCTAGTCCCTCAGTATCACATAGCATGGATACCTTCAGGACAGCAGCACGCTACTACCTCTACAGCGAAGGATATCAACCTAAAAGTACTGTTGTATAAAGAGGTGCCAGCTGACTCATTCTATGATCAAGTGCACATCTTCCCTGCTCCTACTGTGCTGAGGGAGATGCTACAGTATGTGACGAAGTGGAATAGAGTAATCGAGACAGAATTAGAGAAAGAACAGTTCTTACAGGCTATTCTTATGAGTTTAAAATCGTTCTGTGAAGAGAATCAATCGCTCCAATTACCTATTCCTACCGATCATAGGTTAATACCTGTATGCACGTATATCAATGAGCATCTTACCTCAACGCTTGACTTAGATGAACTAGCCAGTATCTCTACCATGTCTGTGCGCAATCTACAGCGCCTGTTCAAACTGGAGACAGGTATCACTCTACAGAAATACCTTCAGATCATCCGCATCTTGAAGAGTATAGAGCTAATAGATACAAGAGAATTTACCTTGAGTGAAATCGCTTTTAAAGTAGGTTATAAGAGCTTAGTGGCTTTTAGAAACTCCTATTTTGACATAGTGAAAGTATATCCTAAAATTAAAAAATAAGGGTATACACCCCTGACAAAAGGTTGTCACTACCCTACTCTACCTTTGCTCCATAATCTTAACAATATACAGAATGATACGAGTAAGTAATGCACCAGTGTGTGCGATGGAGTTCACCAGTTTTAGAAAGAAAACCACAGTAAATGATGACGAATTATTAGTTGCAGTAGCCCGATTTGAGCGTCAATTGGCGCAGGTAGAAGGTATTGTCTATCATACCTTGGTTCGCAACTATGATAACGAGTATGCTAATGTGCTGTTCGCTACTTCTATGGAGGTGATTAAGACCTTAGAAACAGTGATAGGAAACACCAAAGAAACCCAAGACTTCTTCAGTATGGTAGACATGAGTACTGTGCAGGTAGAGTATCACCAGATAAACAAGTTTAATTTCACAGTGCCTTCCTACTTTGGTTGTATAGAGAATGGTAAGTTTTCTCTTAAAGATACTACTCAAGCCTCTACTCTATTATCTGTCTCGGATGCTGTAGAACAAGCTTATCTCAAAGCTTTTGACAACACTAAAGGACACTTTATCTCCACTCGTGGCGATAACCAATATGCCGAAATCGTATTAGGTCAAACCTTTGGCAATACGAAGGAGATTTGCTACGGTTATTTTGGGAATGAAGCTTGCCTTTCTCTTCTTGGTTTAATCGACGAGAGCAGTATGAATCTTGGTTTTTGGTATGTGGTTGGATAAGTGAAATTAAACTACTTAATTATTTGATTATTGACTGACATAGAGCTATTTAACTGTCGCTGACTAAATGAGGTTGTCACTGTCAATATCTGTATAAGAAAGGCCAATTTAAGAGAAAAAGCTAAGAATCTGTTTAAGTACAAATTGTCTTAGAATAAAATCAGTATTTCATTTTTGTATCCCTACGATTGAGGTGGTCGGCTTGTGGTCGGTATTTGATAGGCATCTGGTCGGCTTAAAACATCGCAAAATAGCCTATCACTACCCTATCATCTACTAATCATCTACCGATAAGATGGAATAGTCTTTGTGCAACTTTATAGTACCAACCTATAAAACAAAAAATTATGGCAAAGATGTCACCAAAGGGAAAAATTACAGGAGTAAGTGGTCCTGTGTATTTTAGGTCTTTAAACAATGTGCAGATTGTACAAAGTAGGCCTAATCGCTCAAAACAAGACAAGGGCAAGAATCCTTCCGCTAAGCTGTTTAAGCACACGGCACAGAGCCTGAAACACATACGTAAGCATGTCGAATACTTCTTGGGGATGAGGTATGAGTCTACTGCTCATCTGCGATTGATGGGGCTTGTGATGACGGCCTTGCGCAAGAATACTGTACTACTGATAGCAGAGACTACACTATACAATACTTCTATTGCTGAGGTAGTCGGATTTGAATGGAATACAGCTAAGCTATTTACAGATACCTTCTTGGTAGATATAGCTGTAGAGGAGTTGGAAAATAAGGAGATAACTGTATCGGTGTCTCCTTTTATCCCGATAGAACAGGTGGACTTCCCTCCTATGTGTACACATGCAAGTTTGCGTATCGAAGGATTTTTCATGGCTGAGAATGACGAGATACTTAGTAAGCAAACAGGCACATTATCTATTGATTTCAAAAAGAGTGATGAGGTGGTCAGTCCTCAAACGCTATCTGTACTGATTCCCAATCGGGATTGTCTAAAGATGATGGTAGCTGAGATACAGTTCTTCTACCCGATTAACAACAATCCTGATCAATTGACACTGTACAACTCTAAGGCTTTTAATCCGAGTGTAGTGGTATATGTGGGGAAATGAGGGTATCTTTAGCTACGCAAAAAGCTAAAGTATAGAGATGAGAATGTATCTATGTATTAATAATCAAATGGGTAACATAGTAGGAATAATAACCTGCTATGAGTGTACTAAATGTGACGTAGAGATGCATAGTTATTTGATGTATATAGTTGCAGATGTGGAAATATCTCGGTAAATGCTAAAATAGCAAGGGTAAGGATAATTGTAAGATTTTTGAAGAGTAAAAATGGTTATGGAAAGAGAATTTAGGTTAGATGTTGTTTTGGAAGAAGAATCGTTGGATTTTACTACCATTGTAAACCAAATAACAAATGCTTTTGATATAGAGTTAACTGTAAAGAATCACAAAGGTAGATTGTTGGGAAAAGGGGTATGGGACGAAAGATACAGTTTTCAATTGGAAGATAAGTACGATGACTTATTTGGAGATCACGATCTCTTTTTTGAAATGGGGATAAAGTTTAGTGCTACTGTGGATGACTGTATCACTATACAACAAAAAGTACTGAGGAGATTGGATGAGTATAATATAGCTTGGAATAGGGTAATGTTGATAAAGTATTGAGTTAGTTTTCGTTTATTGAAAAAATGTTTTATTTTAGAGTAAACAAAAAAATATAAGTATGAAAAGGTCTTCATTGGAGGATTTGGAGGTAGTTGTTTAGTTACAATTATAGTAGATTCAATTAATAACGTAGATTAGTTCTTGGGAAGTTTCTACAAAAAGATGTTTTAATTATGAAGAATCGCAAGTATTTAGCTATCGGGTTTGGAGTATGTATCTTGATATACTTGATAGATCACTCAGATCGATTTTTAGAAGGTGTAAGAGACGCATTGTCTTTATAAATAAATATACCCTACAAGCTATGTTATATTGCTTGTGGGGTACTTATAGCAAATCTGTAATATCGTTTTGGTGTATTACTTATAATAAGTTAAGAACTCCTCTATAAGGTATGGAGGGTTGGCTTGTTTTGTCCAACTTAAGGGTAGATCATAGTACTCTAATTCGTGGATAATAACAGGTATGTCTTTGCCTAATTTCTCTTTTAATAGATTGGATTGATGTAGCTCTTGTACTATAGAAATAATCACTTCCATAAAAGCTTTCTGAACTTGTTCGTCTTTCGCACAAATAGCTCTATAGGCGGTATCATCGCCTTCTTCTTCTAAATCCTCTGCTTCCTCCTGCTCATCGTCAGTATAATACCATCCAGAGTCTTTGATAAACTGCTGTAAAACGTTGTCTTCACCACCTAATGTCTCTATCTCGTCTTGCAACCAAAAGGCAAAGTTCCACTTCGCTTCCATCGTATCACTGGCATTGTTTTGCTCAGCGATTACTTGAGATGCTGTGTTGTAACTGATATAGATAACAGGGCATCTCGGGTCATCATTATCATTGTCCTTCCAAAAAGATAGTGCGTATATATCTTCCATTTTCTCATTAGCTATTGCTGCTATTGCTCTTTCTACTTTTTTAAATAAATATGTATATAGTTTTGCTCTATCCATTACACTGTTTTTGGAGTTTATTAAACAGCACTAAAAGTAGTAATTAAAGCAGTATAACGAAGGGTTTATTTAGTCATAGAATATTTAGTTTTCTCTACCACGTCTTCCAATCATTAGAAGTAAACTTCCACTCAGGAGTTTGGATGATGTCGTTATTGAGGTCATACCAAGGGCTGTTGTCTGTAGCATTAGGGTTCTTTAGAATCTGTAGCTCCTGAGCAGGCATATAGCTCTGTGCTAAGAGGACTACCTTGTCCCCTGCTTCATTCTGAGCCATATCTACTACGATAATGGCATGGCCTATAGGATTGCCTGACTGGACTAAGATATCTCCTATCTGTACATCCTCTTTAGAGATAGATTGGAGTTGTTGTTTTAGTGAAGCCGTGTTGGCATAGTTAAAAATGTGTTCAAGGTATTCCCAATATTTTTTAGGGGAATAGTCACCCTTAATATACTCTATGTAATATCTGGGTTTACCATCAGAAACGAAGTTAAAGGCTATTTCGTCATATCGCTTTTGGCTGTAGAGATAATCAGCTCTTAGACGCATAGTCGCATCAGCACATTGGTGTAAGTCTTTCTTCCCTATGGGTAAGTCAATGACAGAGGAATAGACATAAGTGGCATATTTCTCTTTGCCGTTATAGTATTTTACAGTTTCTCCAAAGGGTTTTAGTGGTAAGTGTTGTAAGTGGTATCCAAAGTCAGAGGTGGTGTAAGTAAGACGTGTATATCCCTTAGGTGTGTTGTACCTCTCTCCTATGCTCATACCTGTAGCGTTGATGTAGTTGATCTTTTCTTGTGCTGTTGTAAATTCAACAGATGCGTTAGCCTTGTTGTTTTGACAAGAGATGCACAATATACAAGAGATAAAAGCAAGGAGGTGTTTCATACAGACTTTTAGATTATAACGATATTAAGTAAGTAGATAGTATCCTATGAAACCTAAAAAAGGTTGATTGTGTAAAATCAAGTATGAGCAAAAGGTCAATTGATTAAAAGGTTAAAGTCTATTGGAATGTCATACTAATATGTTTCGATGTATATTTATAGTTCGGTTATTTAATCGTGTTTTTAAAACACTTTAAAGTATTAAATCAATGGAAAGTAAAGAGAGAATATAATTATTAAGACTTATGACTGTGGTTATAGGTCTTTTTTTATTGATATTATCGTTTAAAGAGAATAAAGAATACTGCTACTTGTATGGCTAAGATGGCATAGAATTTAACTTTAAAAGCGTCTTTAGAGATTTTGTGTCTAAGTTTCTTCATCGCAATCCATGCTCCCAATGTTCCTCCAAAAAAACAGAGTGTCAGAAGATTTTTTTCTGCAACTCTTCGCCTGTTCTTTAAGGCCTGTTCTTTGTCATAAGCGAACATTGAAAAGGCTAAGTAATTTATGATAAACAGGTATAAGAATAAAAACTTCATAGGGTTTAATTATTGATACAAAGGTAGTATTTTAGCTATTCTTAAAATAATTAATTATGACGTTGATTGAGTTTATTCAACAAGCTGTAAATGCAAGTGCGAGGAGTATTGAGAACACGTTATCTCTTTTTGGAGAAGGATGTACAATACCTTTTATAGCCAGATATAGAAAAGATAGAACGGGAAACCTCGATGAGGTAGTGATAGAGAAGATTGCTCGCTATAGTGAGTTATATGAAGGGATAGTCAAGAGAAAGGAATCTATATTAGGTGCAATAGAGGAGCAGGGTAAACTGACAGATGAATTAAAGAGTAAGATTACAAATAGCTTTGATTTGACGGAGATTGAAGATCTCTATTTACCTTATAAAAAGACTCGTAAGACCAAAGCTGATACAGCAAGAGAAAATGGTTTAGAGCCATTGGCTAAAGTGATTATGGCTCAGAATGCTCATGATGTAGAGTCTATTGCTGCGAAGTATCTTAATGATAAGGTAGGAAGTGAAGAAGAGGCTATACAAGGAGCCTCTGATATCATCGCAGAGTGGGTGAATGAGAATATGTATATACGAAAATTACTGAGAAGAAAGTTTCAACGCAATGGAGTTATTTCGACAAAGGTTGTGAAGGCTAAGAAAGACGATGAAGCGGCTCAAAAGTTTGATCAATACTTTGATTGGACAGAACCTGTTTATAAAATACCAGCCCATCGCTTACTGGCTATTTTAAGAGCCGAGAAAGAGGGTTTCATTAAGTTTAGTATAGCTATAGATAAAGAGGAAGCGCTGCGTTTTATTGGTGACAATGTAGTTAAAAGCGAGAACGAATGTGGTAGAATAGTAGAAAAGGCTGTAGCAGATAGCTATAAGCGTCTATTAGAACCGGCATTGTCTAATGAAGCATTGGCAGAGGCAAAAGAGAAGGCAGACTTGAATTCAATACAAGTATTTGCTGATAATCTTACTCAATTGTTACTGGGATCTCCTTTGGGAGAGAAGCGCATTTTAGCTATTGATCCTGGTTATAAGACAGGGTGTAAGGTGGTGTGTTTAGATGAACAGGGAGATTTGTTGTACAATGAGACAATATATCCACATGCACCACAGAAAGATACGACTATGGCAATGAAGAAGATTCGCTCTATGGTGAATGCTTACAATATAGAAGCTATTGCGATAGGCAATGGTACAGCCTCAAGAGAGACGGAGTTCTTTATCAAGAAAATTGCTTTTGATAAACCCGTTCAAGTGTTTGTAGTTAGTGAAGCAGGAGCATCAGTTTATTCGGCATCAAAGATTGCCAGAGAGGAGTTTCCTTCGTACGATGTAACAGTTAGGGGAGCAGTCTCCATAGGAAGACGTCTATCAGACCCTTTAGCTGAATTGGTAAAGATAGACCCTAAGTCAATTGGCGTGGGACAGTATCAACATGATGTAGATCAAACCCTATTGAAGAAAGAACTGGATAGTGTGGTAATAAAGTGCGTGAATACAGTAGGGGTGAATTTGAATACTGCAAGTAAATCGCTATTGAGTTATGTATCTGGTATAGGTGAGAAGATGGCTGAGAATATTGTACAATACCGAACAGAGAATGGCCCTTTTGAGAGTAGAACAGCGTTAAAGAAAGTACCTCGTTTAGGTGAAAAGGCATTTCAACAAGCGGCAGCATTTGTTAGAATTAAGAATGCCAAGAATCCATTAGACGATTCTGCTGTACACCCAGAGGCTTATGGTGTAGTAGAGAAAATTGCAAAAGATATGAAAGTATCTATAGGGGATATGATCTCTAATAAAGAGCTAATCGCTAAAGTAGATGCTAACAAATATACTACTGGTGAGGTAGGCGTATTAGCCCTTCAAGATATTTTAAAAGAGTTAGAGAAACCTGGATTAGATCCTCGTAAAGCGGCGAAAGTATTTGAGTTTGATCCCAATGTAAAGCATATGAGTGATTTGAAGATAGGGATGGTGTTGCCAGGAATAGTGAATAATATTACCAATTTTGGATGTTTTGTTGACATTGGTCTAAAGGAAAGTGGTTTGGTTCACATTTCTCAACTTAAAGAAGGATTTGTATCTGATGTGAATGAAGTTGTCAAGCTACATCAGCATGTGGAAGTGAAAGTAACAGATGTGGATGAGGCTAAGAAAAGAATACAATTAAGTATGATTTTATAAAAAAAGCTTTGCAAACATAATTTTGGCACGATACTTGTTTTTATTACTTACAACTGAATTTCAATAGGTTTTGTTTAGATAAACAAACAAATTAAGTTAAGTAGTGTTTTTATTATGTTTTATAAGTGAAGAGCCTTTCTTTTTAGTGTTTAGAAAGGCTCTTTTTTTTATATAAAGTAGTCGTAAACAAAAAAAGCACTATCAACCGGAGTTTATAGTGCGTATAATATTACAATTAAATAGTGTTAACTATTCAGTTTTGCTTTCGTCTTTAGTATCTTTTTTAGTTACTTGTTGAGCATTGTCTTCTTTAGTAGCATCTTTAAATTCTTTGATACCACTTCCTAATCCTCTCATTAATTCAGGTATTTTTTTACCTCCGAATAACAATAGGATTATCGCAACAATAATAATCACTTGCCACGGTCCAACCATTCCTAAAAAAAAGTGTAATGCGTTCATATTAATTTGTTTGAAACATTAAGTTCTCGCAAATATAGGAAGAAAATTATAAAACCACTGAATCTGAATAATTTTATTATATTTTTAAGAGTGTTTTCGATATTAAAAATTACTTTTAAGGGGAATTAAATAAGGAGATAGTAGATTCATAAGTACTATAATTGTTATATTTGTTTATTAAAAGCGCAACTTATGTCAACAAAAGACAAGAAATCAAAGAGATGGAAGAGTAAACTTTTAAATAAGTACCGTGTTGTTATCGTTAATGATAGAACTTTTGAAGATGTAAGGTCTTTTAAATTAAATCTTTTGAATGTCGTTGGTGCAATGACGGCATGGATTTTTCTATTGATTTTATCTACCGTTATTTTAGTTGTATTAACTCCAGTTAAGGAGTATATTCCCGGATATTCTTCTGCCGATTTGAAGCAAAGAGCGATTGAGCTAACCTTAAAAGTTGATTCATTGGAGGTCGAATCTGTAAAGAATAAAGCCTATTTGTTAGCCGTCAAGAAGATCTTACTCGGCGAGGTGGAGTCAACACACAGCAACTTGGATTCTCTTAAAAAATCAGAAGTACCTGTTGATCAAATCGTGCACAAGGAACCAAGTGAAAAGGATTTAAAGCTTAGAGAAATGGTGCGATTAGAAGATAAGTATAACTTGTTTCCTGAGGCTACGCCTAAAGTAAATCAAATTCTTTTTTCGCCTATTGATGGAGAAATCGTCAAGAGGTTTGATCCAAGTATATCTCATTTTGGTTTGGATTTTATGGCTGCTAAAGGAACTCCAGTCAAGGCTATATCAAAGGGTATTGTACTTTTTGTCGATTGGACCTTGAGAGATGGATATACTGCGATAGTGCTACACGAGGATGGAATAATTTCCGTGTATAAGCATCTGAATACAATGGTAAAAGAGGAATATGACAAAGTTAGTTCGGGTGAAGTATTAGGCTTATTTGATGGTAATTTTGAAGATGAGTTAAATAAAAGTAATAAGAAGTATTTTCATTTTGAATTGTGGAAGGATACATATCCTTTAGATGCTTCGGTATTTATAGATATTGAATAATAGAATATGTCATTAAAATCTTTTGGTGCAAAAGTATTTGCATCTATTATACATAAAAAGAATCAGAAATGGATTAATAATCCAGTAGAAACACAACATAAAGTGCTCTTATCTTTGCTCAAAACAGCTGGGCAAACCAGTTTTGGAAAAGATCATCACTTCTCAGAAATAAAAACGCATAGCGATTTTGTAAATCGCGTACCTATTCGAGATTACGAAGGGCTGCGTCCCTATATCGACAGAGTAGTTGAGGGAGAAGCTAATGTACTGTGGAAAGGCAAGCCTCTTTATTTTGCCAAGACTTCAGGAACTACTTCAGGAGCTAAATATATACCATTGACAAAGGAGTCAATGCCTTATCATATCAGTGCTGCAAGAAACGCTATTTTGGCGTATGTGCACGAAACAGGTATTGCGGATTTTGTAGATAGAAAAATGATTTTCTTGCAAGGGAGTCCAATTTTAGAAGAAAAGAATGGAATAAAACTCGGCAGGTTATCTGGTATTGTAGCTCACTTTGTCCCTGCTTATTTGCAGAAGAATAGACTTCCAAGTTTAAAGACAAATTGCATTGAAGATTGGGAAACGAAAGTTGATGCTATAGTCGAAGAAACTGTACATCAGGATATGAGTATTATTTCGGGTATTCCAAGTTGGGTGCAAATGTACTTTGAGCGTTTGGTTGTCCGAGAAGGTAAGTCAGTAGGTGATATTTTCAAGAACTTTAATTTATTCATCTACGGAGGAGTAAATTACGAACCTTATCGCGCTAAATTTGAACAACTAATAGGAAGAAGGGTTCCGTCAATAGAGTTGTTTCCTGCCTCAGAAGGCTTTTTTGCCTATCAGGATTCTCAGAAAGAGAAAGGACTATTGCTCTTGTTAGATGCAGGTATCTTCTATGAGTTTGTGAAAGCAGAGGATTTCTTTAATGAGAATGCCAAAAGATATACCATTGGCGAGGTAGAACTGGGCGTGAATTATGTTTTGATTATTTCTACAAATGCTGGTTTATGGGGATATAATATTGGAGATACAGTTCAGTTTGTCAACTTGAAACCTTACCGTATCGTTGTGTCTGGACGTATTAAGCATTTTATCTCTGCTTTTGGTGAACACGTCATCGGCAAGGAAGTAGAAACGGCTATAGAAGAAGCTATGAGAGGAACGACTATTCAAGTGAACGAGTTCACAGTGGCTCCGCAAATAACACCAAGTGAGGGGTTGCCTTATCACGAGTGGTTTATCGAATTTGGCAGTGAGCCAGAGCACTTGGAAAGTTTTGCTTTGAAAATCGAGCAATCCCTTCGAAAACAAAATAGTTATTATGATGATTTAATTGTCGGAAAGGTTTTGCAAACTTTGAAAATTAGAAAAGTGACTAAAGGAGGATTCCAAAACTACATGAAGAGTATTGGAAAACTGGGTGGGCAAAATAAATTGCCAAGATTGAGCAATGATAGAAACATTGCAAGTGAATTAGAAATTATAAATTAAATATTGACGTAATATGAAAGGTATGAAAGAGATTAAAAATATATCAAGAACGAGAGCACAGGTATCGTCAGCAGCAGTGGAACGCATGTATATTACTATGCGTCACCTGTTTAATAGAGGGTTTTATAAGCCCATGGGAGTGTCAGGAGATACCTTAAGAGAAGCCTTATTGGAGTTGCGTCCAGAAATATATGGTACAATTGCAGAAGAAAAAGTAGAGTTGAATGGGTTGTTATACGTGATTGAGCGTCTTCCTATCGGAATAGAAGAGTGTCGCTATATTAACTTGACTTCGGATGAAGGATATACTTTTTCGCATTTTACTGCTATCGTGCCACCAAAGAGAAGAAGAAATTGTTACCGCATAGATGAAGAACAAATGAATATCGAGATTACCAGAGGTAGATCTGATATCTATGATGTTTTGACTCACTTGACTTTTATTTTTATTGAATCGCATAAAATTAAAGATCGCGTTTTAATTGGTGAAGATGGTAAAGTGACCAGAGATTGGCGAAAAATAGAGACGGCAGCCAAGAAAGAAGAACCTTTAGAGTTAGAGGAGAAAGAGGTAATTATGTCGCACTTATCTAATGTTTTGGGACGTTCTTTCGCTGAGGTATTAGATGTCTATGAGAAATTTGCAATAGAAGAAAACCCAGATCGATTTTTAGATGTTATCTATTGGTTGGGTAAATTAGCGATAGAAGAGGATGTATTTAACGACAAGAGAACGATTACTTTTAGTCCATTGTTAAGAGAGCGTTTAGGACATCATATTTATGGAGAAATTTGGTCTGATCGCATCAAGGAGGTTTTGACTAAGAAAGGTTTGTTAGAGCGTCCTATTCATATCATCAGTGCAAATATGCATAGTGTGATGAACTCAATTTTTGCTCCATCTGTTGTTAAACAAGAGTTAGAAGTTACTTCTGAATTGGGAATCTATGAGGAGTTGAGTAAACCTGAGAACAAGCATCTAAGAGATCTTGTAAATGAAAGGGCAGAGAGAGAAGGAATGGTGTTTCTTAAAGATGAGTCAGGTACAAATATTGATGTTCAAATTTTTGATACTGCTAAGATTAACTTTGCCAATACTAATTTTAAAGGACAGCAAATTGAGGGGGAATACCCTGTAATTATCGTTATGGATTACGCTTTTGGAGAGCAGGCTTATGAGACGATTGACGAGCTTTTGAAACCGTATAAAAAGACAACGATGATTGATGTAGAATCAGTGTCTATTATGGGGAAAGCTGGTATTTTAGTTGGAGGTAAAGGGGATATTATGATCCCATTTGCTCATATTAACGAGGGTACTGGAGATAATTATCCATTTGACAATGAGTTGACAGTCGAGATGTTTAAGAATGATGATATCCCAGTTTTTGGTGGTACTATGGTAACTGTATTGGGAACGTCGCTTCAGAACAAGGATCTATTAAAATTTTTCCACGATTCTACATGGGGAGTAATTGGATTAGAAATGGAAGGAGCACATTACCAAAAAGCAATTCAAAGTGCTTCTAAGATTAGAAAGAGTATTAATCCAGATGTAAAAGTTAGATATGCTTACTACGCTTCTGATAATCCATTGGAAACAGGAAGTACACTTGCCTCTGGTGGTTTAGGAACTACAGGTGTGAAACCGACGTATTTAATTACGATTAAGATATTAGAGCAAATATTTAGTATTAAGTAGAGAATTTAATTATGGGAGATTCGAATAATCACAAGTCGCAGGACTTAGATGAAATAGACTTAAAGTATTTAAAAGAATCTGCAGTATCATTATTTGATACTGTAGGTTTTGGTATATTTAGACTAATAAGATTAGTGTTGAGCTATTGGTATCTTTTTACTCTGGCAATAATCATAGGTGTTGGTTTAGGGTATTACAAAGAGAGTAATATTCCTGAAAAGGCTCTTGAAGAGCAAGTTTCGAATGTACAAAAAGATATTCAAAAGTATAGTATTCTTATTTCTCCTAAAGTTGAAAGTGTTGATTACTTGAAGTATTTGGTTTCGAGTAATTTCAAGAATACTTTTAGCTCTCAAGAATTGTTATCATCTAGATTAATTGGAGTAGATGACATATATAATTGGTTGAGTAAAGATTCCAGTTATGTAAAAACATTAGCTTTGATCGGAACTAATTTGAATAGTCATGAAGACCTAATTCAAAATTATGCTACATCAAAGAATTATCATTATCAAGATTTGAGAATAGAAGTAAATTCAGATTTTGAGATTAATAGATTTGTAGAAGAACTTCAGAATTATTTTGATAGTTTACCGTTGTTTAAGAAAAAGTTAGAGCTTGCTAAGCAAGGACTACTTTTAAAACAAATAGAGTACTGTAAAGACTTGGAAAGAATTAATCATGCTCTTGATATTGTTAAGAACGGGAATAAACTATCTTTAGATAGTGAATCGAGAATATTGAGTTTAGTTAAGTTTAAGCACGAGTTACTTGAGTTGATACAGGATAATGAATTTGAATTGTTGGAGAGTGATCATGTTGTTTATTTGCTTGGAGTAGTAAAAGATGAACGAGAACTCGATAAACACTATGTAGGAAATGTTGTAAAAGAAGCGTCAAAGAATAAGATGATCATGTATTCATTGTTTTTGATTCTGTTAGTTTTTATCGGATTAGGTGTTTATAAATTATATACTCACTACAGTAATCGAAAATGATGGCATAATGAAGATTAAAGCAACAAATATAGAAGGCTGTTTTGAATTGTACCCTACTGTTTTTAATGATGAGAGAGGATATTTTTTTGAGAGCTACAATAAGGTGACCTTTGAGAATTTATCGGGACTTAAGGTTGATTTTGTACAAGACAATCAATCTTTTTCAAAAAGAGGAGTTCTAAGAGGATTGCATTTTCAGAGAGGAATATACCAACAGGCGAAGCTTGTACGTGTAATTAAAGGTGAAATAGAAGACGTTGTAGTAGATATTCGCAAAGATTCTCCAACATTTGGTCAGTACTTTAAAACAGTACTTTCTGCTGAAAATAATAAGCAAATTTTTGTACCAAAAGGATGTGCACATGGTTTCTTAGTATTGAGTGAGGAGGCTTTTTTTAATTATAAATGCGATAATTATTATAATAAAGAGTCAGAGGGGGGAATTTTATATAATGACGTAGATCTTAATATTCCATGGAGTATTAGTGATAGTGAATTGATTATTTCAGATAAAGATCAAGTGTTACCAAGATTTAAAGATATTAGTGCATTATGAAAAAAGTACTTGTAACAGGCTCAAAAGGACAGATGGGGCAAGCATTAAAATCAATCTCAGGAAATTATCCTAAGGTTGATTTTGTTTTTATGGATAGAGATAGCTTAGACATTACGTGTCAATCTGTTGTAGATGAAGTATTCGATAAGATTCTTCCAGATTATTGTTTTAATTTTGCTGCTTATACAGCCGTCGATAAAGCAGAAGAAGATGTAGAATCGGCCTTTAAGATTAATGGAGAAGGAGTATTTAATTTGGCAAAAGCCTGTGTAAAACACAATACTATATTGATTCACCTTTCCACTGATTTTATTTTTGATGGTACAAAATCTAGTCCCTATTTTAAAGATGATATTCCCAATCCGATAAATGTATATGGTGTTTCTAAGTTGAAAGGAGAGGAGTATGTAAAAGAGATTCTTCAAAGTTATTATATAGTTCGTACTTCGTGGTTATATTCTGACTTTGGACATAACTTTAAACAGACAATGTTAAGGTTGTCGAATGCGAACGACGAGATAAATGTGGTAGATGATCAGATAGGAGCTCCTACTAATGCGTTAGAGTTATGCTGTTTTTTAATGAATTTAATGCAAGAAAAACGAGAGTATGGAGTTTATCATTATAGAGGAGAGAAAGTGTGCTCTTGGTATGAATTTGCAGTATCTATTTTTAGAGAAAATAATATAAATATAAAAGTTAACCCAATAACTACAGAGGAGTATCCTACTAAAGCAAGGAGACCTAAGTATAGTGTGTTGGATCTTGGTTAGTTCTTAGTTATTTTAAAAGATAGAGTTAATATATTATAGAATAATGACAGTTTATTTTTACATTCCTAATAAAGCTATAAATGAGGCGACAATTTATTATACAAAGATTGTTGAGCAAGCCTTTTTGGAAAACAATGTTTCAGTTATTAGGAAAGAAAGCTTAGATTTCTCTTTAAAAAAAGAAGATTTAATTTTTACAATACGTATAATAGATTTTATTAAAGCGCGTGTAAAGTTAAGAACAAAGCGAATTGCTATTTGGTTCCAGGGGATTTTAGGAGAAGAGTATTTGTTGCTTAATAACAATTCTTTGAAAGCCAAAGTTGTAAAAAAAATAGTAGATATCTGTGAAAAGTATACCTTGAAGAATTCGTTTTTCTCTTTTTTTGTATCTGACGCAATGAGAAGGTATTTTGAAAAGAAACACAATTTACTTTTAGATGAGGATTATGCTTTAGTACCTTGTTATAACAAAAAGCTGAATAAAGCTTACTTTGACACTGGTAAAGAAAATTACACTTTCGTTTACGCAGGAACACTTTTTTCATGGCAGTGTTTTGAAACCACAGTGAAACTTTTTAAGGAGATAGAGAAGCTAAATGAGAAAGCAAAGTTTATTGTTCTTACTAAAGAGAAAAATGAAGCAAAGGATATTTTGAATAAATATGATGTGAGAAATTATGAAATTTCCTTTGTAAGTTTAGATCAATTGGATTTAGAATTAAGTAAGTATAAATATGGGTTTTTGTTGAGAGAAGACGATGTAATTAACAATGTTGCAACTCCAACTAAGATGAACTCCTATCTATCTGTTGGTTTAATACCAATCTATACCAATGTTGTTTATGATTTTGAGGAGAAGCTTGATTTAGGCTCTTACTCTATTAAAATTGATATTAATGCTGATTTGAGTTTAAGTGCAGAGCAAATCTTTTTAAAAGATCAAGTTACTGTTGACTACAGTGAATATTATGGTATTTGTGAAAAGAACTTTACTCACTATTACGATGATAGTTATAATGTAGATTTAATTAAAAATACACTAGTAAGAAAAGCTTTAGTATGACTATGAAAGGTTCATTAAATAGAAAAGTTTTTTTGCTTATTTCTTTCATTTCTATTTTAATAGGAATGTTAGGATATTACTTTTTGCCTGAAAAGTTTTTTTATGATTCAATTAATATTGTAAATGATCCACTGAATGAAATTGGTTGGTTTGGAGGTAGTTATCCATTTACTATAAGTATATATCACTACAGTGGATTAGCTTTTTTACCCAATTTTTTAATTGGTTTTATTCAATTGAGTATTGTTTTTATAATACTAAATAAGTTAGGTATACCTAAGGATTTTGGTAAAGTAAGTTATAAGAATTTATTCTTGTACTTTTCTTTTCTATTTGCAGGGGTATTTCTGGGACAGCCTACAAAAGAGTTTATTGCTTTTATCATTATGTTGGTTCTTTTAAAGTTAATATTAGATAATAGATATACTCTTTTTAGTAAAAGCATGATGTGTGTTTTTATATTATTCTTGTTTGGTATCTTGTTTAGGCCATACTATCTTTTGATTCCCTTCATAGTGTTTGGGATGTATATTGTAGTTTATCTGCCTATTCGGAACAAATTATTTTGGGTGATTGTTGCTGGAATATTTGTAGTTTTTAGCATATCTATTGCTGTGTATTTTTTGAAAGGCGATTTTTTAACAGAGTTATATAGGGAGCAAATAAATGACCCTAGAGTTGGTGAAGATTTTGCAAGTTCAATGATTAGTTCACCTGTGAGGCCTACCACTTGGTACAATGAGTTTGTGAGTATTATATATGGTTTTTTTGCTGTTAATATTCCAGTAGATGCAATAAGATTACTTCTAAAGCCTCAAGTTTTAGTTTTCATTTGTTGGCAAATTGTTTTTGTAATTATTTTTTACAAGAAGTTTCGACTTCATATTTTAAACCGATTCACCCACCAAAAGGAGATTCTAGTTTATTTATTTGTGTTAGCAATGTTTATTATACAAGGATGTTTTGAGCCTGATTACGGATCTGTGTTAAGACATAGAATTGGATTTTTCCCTTTTATTTATTTTATAATTATAGATGGAGTTAACAAAAAAGAATAGAATAGATTATATATTTAATTTATTAATTTTAGGAATAGGATGTACTTTTTTTATGCGTAAGATTAGTACAATTCTAATTATACTATTTGTAGTATTTTGTGTAGTGTTTAAGCGAAAACTTGTTATTAATAAGACAAGTTTTCTTATAAGTTTAGTTATTGCTTCTTTGTTTTTAGTAGAGTTGCTTTTTATTTGGAACAGTTCCGATGTAAGTGTCGCCTTGAAAAGTTTGGAGAAGTATTTAAGTCTACTTTTGTTTCCTATTTTTATTATTGGTAATTACAGAGATATTAGATTTAAGTTTATTTTATTAAATTATGCAAGGATTACGCTTGGATTGACTATTTTCTTTTTTATTAGATTTATAATTTTATATCCTGAGAATGTAGACTTATACTTACAAGGAGTTCACCTTTGGGAAGCAGGTTACGTTTTTGTTGATAGTTTTGGTAATCACGCACCGAATGTTAACTTACATTTAGCCTTTGTGACTTCTATCATCTTTTATTATTTTTTGCAGGATTATTATAGAAGTAGTGTGCTTAAAAGAGTTACTAACTTAGTTTGTATCATAGCTTTGATAGTATTAATCTTTGTTATTAATACAAGAGTAGCGTTGTTTTTAGTTTTTATAGATTGTTTTTTAATTGTTTTTTACTTTTTGAAGAAATCAACAAGTTTTAAGTTTGGTTTAAAACAAAGAATATTATTGATATCATTTGTTGTTCTTTCTCTAACAGGAAGTATATACACCATTGCAAAAGTACCTTATTACAAGGATAAGTTTTCTACATTTACTTTTGGTTATATGGATAAAGTAGGGAAGTTGGATGAAATTCAAAATCCTGAATCAAAAGTTTATAATTCACTAGCTTTAAGACTAAGTGTTTGGAAGTCAGTATGGGCAATTTATCAAGAAAGTAATCCCTTGATTGGTATTGGTGTTTCGGATTTTGATCAGGCATTGTATCATCATTATGAAGAAACGGAGCAGTCTTTTCTAAGAAAACATGAATTAGGCCCACATAATCAATATATAGAAAGTTTAGCTAAATTTGGTATTTTAGGTTTACTTTCTACACTTTGTTTTCTCATTTTACCTTTTACGTTAGGTTATAGAATGAAGTTTGTATTAATGATGCTCTTCTCTTTTAATATGTTGTTTGCAAATTTATTTGATGGCTATTTGTACTTATTTATGGGCATTGTTTATAGTGGATGGATGATTAGCTTATTTGGAGCTTATTACCTACAATTTAAAAGTAAGTTAGAGTCTATTTAAGGATTCTGTATAAATTGTCGAGAGGATTGTAAAATTAGTTTCTTTGTTATATTTATTAGTACAATCAATGTATGCATTGGTTCCTAATTTAGCTCTTAGACTCGAATTTTCTAATTCATGTACAAGTGGTACTAGATCTTCAACCTTTTCAAATAGGTATCCATTGATACTATCTTGTACAATATCTTTATTGCCAATTACATTTGTTGCTACGATTGGTTTGTGGAAAGCCATTGCTTCTAAAACAGCAATTGGTAAACCTTCCCAAAGAGAAGTTTGTATGTATACGTCTAAGCTATTCAATGAATCATATAGATCTGTTTGATTGTGAATCCAACCAGTAACAATAATATTGCTAGCCGTTAGTAGTTCTTTTTGATCTCCATCCCCTATCCATATGAATCTATATTTTGGAAAAGTTTCAGCTATTTGATTAAATAGTTGAGGGTTTTTTTGTGGCATGATTCTACCAATTGTTCCAATTGTAATAGTATTAGTATTATTTATTTTGGGTATATAGTACTTTGAAAGTTTGTCAAGGTTAATTCCATTTCTTACTAGCATTGATTTACCTATTTTACGGGCAATATTGTACTCTGTATCCCCACATGCAATTGTAGTTCCTCCAAATAATAGTTGTGTGAATTTCTCTATATTATAGAATATCTTTCTTTTTAGAGGTGAGATGTCAAGTCTTAGAAAAGAATATCCGTGCGGTGTGTAATAAATTGCTTTTCTCTTTACCATAAACGTTGTAGCCCAACGGCCGATGACCCCTGCTTTAGAAGAGTGAAGATGCACTACGTCAGGTTTGATGCTTTTTAAGAGATTGCGCAGTTTTAAAGTAGCTTTTATATCCTTTATAGGTTTTAATTCACGTTGCATTTCAACACAAATCATTGTAATGTTTTTTGGAAAATCATTTTTGATTTGCTCTTCACTGACTTCTTTTCTATTATTACTATAAATAATAATAGTTTCAATATCGTCTACTTTTGAAAAGAAATGAGCTAAGTCTTTGAAATAAGAATAAACACCACCACCGAAAGATTCTACTATATGAACTACTCGCATACTTTTTTATTGACAAAAATAGTATAAATATTGTTACTTAAGTATTGTTATTCTTGAAGGTTAAAAAAACTGAAAAGTTCATTAACTTAGCAATTTAAAACGAATGTTAAATGAAGCGAATACTAATCACTGGTGCTGCTGGTTTTTTGGGATCACATTTGTGTGATCGATTTATTGCTGAGGGATATCATGTAATAGGTATGGATAATCTCATCACAGGCGATTTGAAGAATATTGAACATCTCTTTAAACTAGACCGATTTGAGTTTTACCACCATGACGTAACTAAGTTTGTTCATGTACCTGGTGAATTAGACTATATACTTCATTTCGCATCACCAGCAAGTCCGATAGACTATTTAAAGATACCTATTCAAACATTGAAAGTAGGGTCTTTAGGAACGCATAATCTATTAGGTTTAGCACGTGTTAAAGGTGCGCGAATCTTAATCGCTTCTACTTCTGAGATATATGGTGATCCCCTTGTACATCCACAAACGGAGGAGTATTATGGGAATGTGAATACTATTGGACCGCGTGGGGTGTATGACGAAGCTAAGCGATTCCAAGAATCCATTACCATGGCTTATCATACTTTCCATAATGTTGAAACAAGAATTGTTCGTATCTTTAATACATATGGTCCTCGTATGAGGTTAAATGATGGAAGAGTTATACCAGCTTTTATCGGTCAAGCATTGAGAGGAGAAGATTTAACAGTTTTTGGAGACGGAAGTCAAACAAGATCTTTTTGTTATGTTGATGATCAAGTAGAAGGAATTTATAGATTGTTATTGTCTGATTATCATTTACCTATTAATATTGGTAATCCCGATGAAATTAGCATTCTTGATTTTGCAAGAGAAATAATAAAACTTACTAAAAGTGATCAAGAGATAATATTTAAGGACTTGCCTATAAATGACCCTTTACAACGTTGCCCAGATATTACTAAAGCGCAGACAATATTGGGATGGCAACCAAAAGTTGGTAGGAGTGAAGGTATGATGAAAACTTTTGAATATTTTCAAAAGTTCTCAGATACAGAATTGTTAAAAGAAGAACATAAAGATTTTTCTAAATTTATTTACTAGTGGCTAAAAATTCTGGAAGATATTCTTATTTAATTAGGCCATTAACTATATCATTAGATTTGATATTGATTAATGTGCTCGCTACGCTAACATTTGATATACCAAATGCTTGGCTTTTTCACGTATTCTTGTCAGTTGGTTGGATAATTAGTGCTTGGATTAGTAATTTCTACGATGTATATAGACATACAAGAGTTGTTAGAATATTAGAAAAGGTAGTAAAACAATTCGCACTTCAGTTTGTTGTTGTTACTTCTTTTAATGGTTTTTTTGAGCGTTTTGCCGAACCAATGACTCTAATTACATATGGTGTATTGATTGTTATTACTGTAACTTTTTCAAAGTTCCTGATCTTCTTCTCATTGAAGTATTTTAGAAAAGTTTTAGGTGGTAACTCGAGAAATATCATTTTGATTGGAGAAGGAAAAGAAATAAGCCGTTTGGCAAAAGTATTCCATAAGCGAAAAGATTTAGGTTTTAGAATATTAGGGGTTTATTCTGACTACCTTTCAGATTCAAAATTAGACGAGATTAAAACGTTTATTTTAGCTCATGAGGTTGATGAGATTTACGTTCAATTTTCAATTGTACAAGACGAGGATTACCATGAACTACTTGAGTTTGCTGATAGCAATTTAATAAAGTTACAGTATGTTCCAACTCAAAAACAGGTTCTAACCCATAGTTTAAAGGTTATTTATTATGACATTGTACCTGTTTTGCCACGTCGTGTAATTCCTTTGGATAAACCTTATAACAAGTTGTTTAAACGCCTTTTCGATTTAGTTTTCTCATTAGGTGTTATAGTATTTATTCTTTCTTGGTTAGTTCCGATAATAGCTGTTTTAATAAAAAGAGAATCTAAAGGCCCCGTTTTCTTTAAACAGAAGAGGACAGGAATTAATGATGAAGAATTTTATTGTTATAAGTTTCGTTCAATGGCTGTCAACGATGATAGTGATAAGAAGCAAGCTACCAAGAATGACAGTAGAATAACTAAGATTGGTGCATTCCTAAGAAAATCAAGTTTAGATGAGTTTCCACAATTCCTAAATGTGTTCTTAGGCGACATGTCTATTGTAGGACCACGCCCCCATATGGTAGTTCACACTAAAGTTTACGCCAAACGAGTAAATAAGTTTATGTTGCGTCATTTGGTTAAACCTGGTATCACAGGAATGGCACAGACACATGGATATAGGGGAGAAATTGAGACTGATAGAGATATTATTAACCGCTTCAAGTACGATTTGTTTTACTTGGAGAATTGGTCGATATTCTTAGATCTTAAAATAATTTACCTAACAGTCTATAATGTTTTTAAAGGTGAAGAGAAAGCATATTAAAGGTATTATTATAATACCTTTTTTTATTTATAAGCTCTTTTTATAGTAAGTAAAATAGGTTAATTTTGACCATGTAAATAACAAACAACACAATTAATGAAAATTTTATTATTAGGTTCAGGCGGACGTGAGCACGCACTTGCTTGGAAAATCTTACAGAGTACTCGTTGTGATCAGTTGTATATTGCACCTGGAAATGCTGGTACTTCGCAAATAGCTACAAATTTAGATCTAAGTCCTTTAGATTTTGAGAGTGTAAAACAGAAAGTATTAGAGTTAGGTATTGATATGGTTATTGTCGGACCAGAAGACCCTCTTGTAAAGGGGATTGTGGATTTCTTTAAAAACGATGATGCGATTAAGCATATTGCTGTTATAGGACCATCTCAAAAGGGTGCAGCTTTAGAAGGGAGCAAAGACTTCGCTAAAGAGTTTTTGTTGAAACACAATATTCCAACTGCCGCATACCAGACTTTTACAAAGGATAAAATTAACGAAGGCAAAGCATTTTTGGAAACTTTACAAGCTCCTTATGTTTTAAAGGCTGATGGTTTAGCGGCTGGAAAAGGAGTTGTTATCCTAAACGATATCGCTGAAGCTAAGGTAGAGTTAGAGAATATGTTAGTAGACGCTAAGTTTGGTGATGCAAGCTCTAAAGTAGTTATTGAAGAGTTTTTGTCGGGTATAGAGTTAAGCTGTTTTGTCTTAACTGATGGGAAGTCGTATAAGATTTTGCCTACAGCAAAAGATTATAAGCGTATTGGAGAAGGAGATAAAGGCTTGAATACAGGAGGAATGGGGGCTATTTCGCCAGTTCCTTTTGCGACTGATGAGTTCATGGCTAAAGTTGAAGAACGCGTTGTGAAACCTACAATTAAGGGTATTATCGAAGATAAACTAGACTTCAAGGGGTTTGTGTTTATTGGACTGATTAAAGTAGGAGAGGATCCTTACGTGATTGAGTACAACGTACGTATGGGAGATCCCGAAACAGAAGTGGTAATGCCAAGAATAGAATCTGATATTGTTGATTTATTTGAAGGAGTTGCGAATGGAACTTTAGCCGAGAAAACATTGGTAATTGATCAGCGAAGTGCTACAACCGTTATGTTGGTTTCAGGTGGCTATCCAGAAGCTTATGAAAAAGGATTGGAAATTACAGGTTTAGATCTTGTTTCTGACTCTATCGTATTTCACGCTGGAACTGTTTTAAAAGACGATAAAGTGGTTACAAATGGAGGACGTGTTTTGGCTGTAACTTCTTATGGAAATACTTTCGAAGAAGCATTAAAAAAATCTTATCAAAATATAGATAAACTAAATTTTGATAAGATCTATTATCGTAAAGACATTGGATTTGATCTTTAAGATTATATTATTTTAAAAATGAGTGGGCTGTTGTATCTTGTTCATCTTCATTGTTAGCTTTGAATAATTTTAGTTGTTTTAACCAATAAGCAAAGAAATAACAAGTAATAAGGATGAATACCCAAGTAATAATATTAGCAGTCCACCAGTTTTTAAGTTCTAATTTTGCAAAGAAATCCATTGGCAAGAAAAGAAGCTTTTCGAAAAGGAATCCAATTCCGTTAAAAAATGAAGTCATGGTACTTTATTTTTAAATTAAATTAATTATTTATAATCCGTTTTTATATAAGTTAGTAAAACTAAAAGAGTTCAATTAACCTATAATAGGTACAAAAATATAAAATATATAAATGTTAGCAAGTATTTTTAGTAAAACAAAGCCGATTAATTATATCATACTGACTATATTAGTTGTTGTATGCTATTCTTTATTTATCGGATTTAGTGATGATACTACCGGATTTACACTGTTTGAGGTAGGTAAGAAAACTGTTGTTTTAGGATTGTTATTACTCATGTTCTTCTTATCTCAGTTTATTGTAACAAAGAATAGACTCGTTAACGATAATGCCTATGTTCCGTTATTGTTTGTGTCTTTTTTATTGTTCTTTCCAACTGTATTTGAACACACAAGAGTAGTTATCTCTAACTATTTTATCATGCTGGCATTAAGGCGTATTTTTTCCTTGCATTCAACACAACAATCTAAGGAAAAGATATTTGACGCATCATTGTGGATTCTGGTCGCTTCTCTATTTCACTTTTGGAGTATCTTGTTTTTAGTGCTTTTGTTCTTTGCAATTATCTTTTTTGTGACGAAAGATTATAGAAATTGGGTGATACCTATTTTAGCTTTTTTCACTGTATTCATCGGTTTGTCTATTTATCTTTTAGTAACAGATAATACTTATGTCGATTGGTTGGAAACGAAGTTACAGATAAGCTTTAACTTTATGTATTTTGAGAATACATATCAGAATATTGCCCTTGCAACCTTTGCTTCAATATCTATTTTGTTTTTTGTGGCCGAATTATTTGATCTTAGAAATAAAGCATATAATATGCAGAGCACCTATAAGAAAATGCTACTAAGCTTTCTTATAGGAGTTGCAATTTATGTTATCTCTCCAGACAAGAATAATGGAGTTTTGATTTTCTCATTCTTTCCATTGGCTGTATTAGGAGCTAAATACATCGAGTCAGTTACACAACGCTGGAGAAAAGAAGCAGTTGTCTCTACTGTATTCTTGCTGGGAATCTTTTTTTATATAATGCAATTGGTCTTATAACTTATGGCCATAAGCTAAATCACCTGCATCACCTAACCCTGGCACAATATAATTGTGGTCATCTAACTTTTGATCAAGTGTTGCTACCCATAGATGTATGTGATCTGGCAAGTGTTTCTCCAAGAACTCAATTCCCTCAGGAGCTGCGATTACCACTGCTATATGCATTTCTTTTGGCGTCTCCTCAGCCATCAATTTATTAATCACAGCAACTAAAGATTGTCCTGTAGCAAGCATTGGATCTATTAAGATCATGATTTTGTCTTGAAATGAAGGTGCAGCTTGATATTCAACCAATATCTCACTTGCTTCACCGTGTTTTCCATGACGGCGGTATGCTGATACGAAGCCGTTTTCAGCATTGTCAAAGAAATTCATAAAACCTGTATGTAAGGCTAACCCAGCACGTAGGATTGAACATAAAACAACTGGGTCTTTAATACATGTTGTTTCTTTTATTCCAAGGGGCGTCTGAACAGAAATATCTTTGTATTCTAATGTTTTACTTAACTCATAAGACATGATTTCGCCGATTCTTTCGATGTTTTTTCGAAATCTCATGCTGTCTTTTTGAATATTTACATCACGTAATTGAGCCAAGAAGTGATTTAAAATACTGTTTTCTGCAGAAATATAATGAATTTTCATAGGAGTATAATTAGTACCATAAAAGTATAAAAACTATATTTGTAAATAAAATTATTATTATGTTTTCAGAATTAGCATTTCCAATATTCGAAGAGAGTATTCGTGATTATCATAAATACGACAATGTAGACCAGCCAATTAGCAACCCTTATCCCAAAGATGATATTAAACATTTATTGTATCTAAAAAATTGGATTGATACCGTTCAATGGCATTTTGAAGATATTATTAGAGATCCACAGATTGATCCTATTGCAGCTTTAGCTTTAAAACGTCGTATTGATGCTTCAAATCAAGAGAGAACTGATATGGTTGAATACATTGATAGCTATTTCTTACAGAAGTACAAAGATGTGCAAGTAAAAGACAATGCTAAGATTAATTCTGAAAGTCCTGCTTGGGCAATAGATAGGTTTTCTATTTTAGCCTTAAAGATTTATCACATGAGAGAAGAGGCGACGAGACCTGAAGCAACTCAAGATCACAGAGATAAATGTCAAGCTAAATTAGATGTTTTATTAGAACAGAAGAAAGATTTATCTACGGCAATTGATGATTTATTGCAAGATATTTCTACTGGAGATAAATACATGAAAGTGTATAAACAAATGAAAATGTATAATGATGAGGAGCTTAATCCTGTGTTATATCAAAACAAAAAGTAAATTGTATTATTGAATCTATCATATACAAAAAGCGTGAAATACTACATTCACGCTTTTCTTGTTTGTTAACTAAAACTTGATTCTCGTGGCAAATTTAAAACATATTGTGGTTTTTCGACTTTCTGCAATGGGAGATGTCGCAATGATTGTCCCTGTACTTAAAGCGCTAATAAGCCAACATAAAGATGTAAGAGTAACTGTTGTTTCCAGACCCTTTTTTAAGCCTTTCTTTAAGGGCATAGATAGAGTAGACTTCTTTTCTATTGATGTTAAGAAAAGACATAAAGGTTTCTTGGGCTTGATTCGCTTGTTCAAAGATTTAAAAAAAATGAAAGTGGACTATTTTGCTGACTTTCACAACGTGTTGAGATCTCGTATAGTCAGTTCGCTTTTTAAATTAAGTGGCACCCGTGTTGCTACTTTAGATAAGGGAAGGCAAGCAAAAAAAGAACTAACCAGAAGCGAGAATAAGGTATTTAAGCAGCTTCCGACCATGTTCGAAAATCACTGTATTACTCTTGAAAAATTAGGTTTTAAAGTGGATTTAGCTCATCCGGAGTTTCCTGAAGTACCTGCATTAGCTCCTGAGCTTTTACAATATACAGAAGAAAAGAATGCACCCTGGATTGGGATTGCCCCTTTTGCGCAATATGATTCGAAAGTTTACCCTTTAGATCTTATGCAAAAGGTTGTCGATACTTTAGCGGAACGTGAAAAAGCAGTTATATTTCTATTTGGAGGAGGCGAAAAGGAAATTGCCTTATTGAACCAATTAAAGAGAGATAATTATAACGTTATCGTTATGGCAGGTAAAGTGAAGTTAGATGTTGAAATGAATTTAATTCAACATTTAGATGTAATGCTTTCTATGGACTCAGGTAATGCTCACATTGCAGCAATGTTAGGTAAAAAAGTAGTAACTTTATGGGGAGGCACACACCCTTATACTGGATTTGCTCCTTTTAACCAACCCATGGAGTATTGTATTACGGCTGATAGAGAAAAGTACCCTTTACTTCCTACATCTGTTTTTGGCAATAAAATTGTAGAAGGGTATGAAGATGCAATGCGTACGATTACTCCAGAGAGTGTTTGCAATAAGATTATTGAGATTTTACAAAAAGAGAATTAATAGATTTAATTGAATATAAAATGGCTTTTAATATTAAAGATTATATTAGAGATGTTCAAGACTTTCCGAAGGAGGGTGTTGGTTTTAAAGATATTACACCACTGTTGAACAATCACGATGCGATGATGTCAACTGTAAAGGAGTTAATTACACTTCTGGGAGATAAAAAAGTAGATAGAGTAGTTGGAATGGAAAGTAGAGGCTTTTTCTTCGGTACTCTCTTAGCTGCCGAATTAGGTGTTGGTTTTGTACCTGTTCGCAAGCCTGGTAAACTGCCTTTTGACAAGATCTCTCAAGAGTATGCGTTAGAGTATGGTACAGATATGTTAGAAATGCATGCAGATGCTATTAAACCAGGAGAGTTAGTTCTAATTCACGATGATGTTTTAGCAACTGGAGGGACTGCAGAAGCAGTTTGTAAACTTGTTGAACGCCTTGGTGGTAAAATTGTACAATTGAACTTCCTGATGGAGTTGTCTTTCCTTCATGGACGAGAGAAATTAAAAGGTTATGATGTACAAAGTATCGTAAGCTACTAAATTCACGATATATTTATGATTTAACCCTATACAGGATTCTATAAGTAGAATCTTGTATAGGGTTTTTTGCTTTAATACACATTGATCGATAGTGTTTTTAAGCTGAAGTAGATTACGCTCTTGTTCAATGTTGAACGGGAATAGAGAACAACAATAGCTTTCCCCAATCTTTTACCACCCTGATAGGCGAACGCAATAGAAATGAAAAGCATTTAGTTCAACAGCTTTTTATAAATGTAGAGTGGTACAATAAGCGAATAGTAGGTTGACTAAGAAAACTATTATTTAGGCGGTTTTATCAATAAAAACAGTGAATCGGCTTGAACGAGGAGGGGCGGTTGTGTCCGGAATTATCTAATCAACTATGAGGTTAAGTGATTTAAAAACAACTGATACCAAGTAGCTAATAAGACCCTATAAGACTTTAAAGCATAGGATAGTTTCGTTAAGAGATAATCTCCAGTACTACTGTTGTTATCTTGATATTTGCCCTTTCGAAAAAAAAATATGTGACCAAATGTGAAACATGTTGTCTAAAGTACGAATACGAAAGGGAGAAATTGCTATGAAAACCTTTTCGAATTTCACATAAAGTGTTTTTTAAGGTGTATTAAGTTGGTAAAGAATTTGGTAAGTTGAGTTTGATTTAGGGGTAAAGCAAATAATCAACTTACATAATGTTACCATGAGTGTCAAAGTTGTTTAGTGACACATTAAGTTATGATTGTTTTGGTTTGCATTAAACAATTACTTCGGTAGGTTTAATGTAAAAGATCAAAAAGGCTATCTATTTATAGATGGCCTTTTTTGATTTTGGGATTTTGCTGTAGATAATCGTTTATTCAAAGTAGAGTTTGGTGTAAGTCTCCTTTTGATTAATAATAATTATTCGAATACTCGTTTATTTACTAAAATTACACCATTTGTTTGTTTTTGATTTTCAGCAGCGCCGTTATCTCTTAAAAGAGGGTAACTCTTAGATGTAATTTCCACTAAAGTTGCACACTTTCATATTTACCTCAAATGGGTTAATGATTCTTGGGTGTTTTGCGTGAAACGTTGGGAAGAATATGGTAAATAGTAATTTACTACATTATTAAGTGGTTAAATTGAGTTTTTTAGTACCTTTGTGCCTATTATTTTTTAGTATATGATACATTCGATGACAGGGTTTGGTAAAGCTTGTATGCAGTTACCTCACAAGAAAATCACAGTTGAAGTTAAATCTTTGAATAGTAAGAATTTAGATTTAAATGTTCGCTTACCATTAACTTATAGAGAAAAGGAATTACCCCTGCGCAATGTAATTGCTCAAGAACTTGAAAGAGGTAAAGTTGACTTTTCATTGTACTGTGAGATTACAGCAGAAGAAACATCTAATAAAATTAATGGACCTATCGTTGTAGCATATATAAATCAAATGAAGGAGATCATTCCTCAGGCAGATGAGACTGAATTGATGAAGATGGCAGTTCGTATGCCAGACGCTTTGAAAGTTGAGCGTTTGGAATTAGATGAGAGCGAATGGTTAGAGATTGAAAAGGTAATAGCAGAAGCAATCAAGAATATCAACGAGTTTAGACGAAGTGAAGGAAGTACACTTGAGAAAGATTTTCGCCTGAGAGTAGCTAATATTCGCTTCTATATGGATGAAATAACTAAACTGGATGCTGAACGTATTTTGACTGTAAAAGAAAGACTTAGAAATAACCTTGATGAACTTCAAGTTACTGTTGATGAAAATCGATTTGAACAAGAGGTTATTTACTATTTAGAGAAACTTGATATCAATGAAGAGAAAGTAAGATTAGCACAACACTTAGATTACTTTATTGAAACATTGGAAGGCAAAGAAGCTAATGGACGTAAATTAGGTTTTATTGCTCAAGAGATGGGAAGAGAGATAAATACAATGGGATCTAAATCTAACCATGCTGATATGCAGAAGTATGTTGTGAAGATGAAAGACGAATTAGAAAAAATAAAAGAACAAGTTTTAAACGTTCTATAATCCAAATATATACAGCAGCAGTTTTATTATGAAGAAAGGTAAACTGATTGTTTTTTCGGCCCCTTCTGGATCTGGAAAAACAACAATTGTAAAGCATTTACTTGAACAAAAAGAATTGAATTTAGAGTTTTCTATTTCTTGTACCTCTCGAGCGCCGAGAGGTGAGGAAGTAAATGGAAAAGACTACTACTTTATCTCCTTAGAAGATTTTAAAAAGCATATAAAGGCGGAAGACTTTTTAGAATGGGAAGAAGTTTATAGAGATAATTTCTATGGAACTCTAAAATCTGAAGTGGAGCGTATTTGGGCAGAAGGGAAGAATGTGATTTTTGACATAGATGTTGCCGGAGGATTGAGAATTAAGAAGAAGTTTCCAGAAGAGACATTGGCAGTTTTTGTGAAGCCACCAAGTATTGATGAGCTTAAGATTCGCTTGAAAAAGCGCTCTACTGAAAGTGAAGATAAAATCAATATGCGCATTGCTAAAGCTTCAGTTGAGTTAGCTACAGCTCCGCAGTTTGACATGATTATTAAGAATTACGATTTAGATACAGCAAAAGAAGAAGCATCTAATTTAGTTAGAGAATTTATTAAATAAGAGGTAGTTAAAATGAAGGTTGGATTGTATTTTGGAACATTTAATCCTATTCACATAGGTCATTTAGTTATTGCCAATCACTTAGTGCAATTTACAGATATAGATGAAGTTTGGATGGTGGTTACTCCTCACAGCCCTTTGAAGAAGAAAAAAGGTCTTTTAGAGGATTTTCACAGAATACACATGGTGAATTTAGCAACTGCAGATTATGATCATATAAAGCCTTCCGATATTGAGTTTAATCTTCCGCAACCGAATTATACTGTGAATACTATGGCTCATCTGCATGAGCGATACCCTAAGTATGAATTCGCTTTGATAATGGGACAGGATAATCTGGATAGTTTTACGAAATGGAAAAACTATGAGGTGTTGTTAGCAGAGTATTCTATTTACGTTTACCCTCGTATTTTTTCTGGTAAACAAGATGATAATCCTCTCTTAGCGCATGCCAATGTACACTTGGTTGAGAATGCCCCTATTATGGAGATTTCAGCTACATTTATTAGAGATGCGATCAAAGAAGGGAAGAATATTAAACCCTTGTTAGATAAAGAAGTGTGGAAGTATATCGATCACAATCTGTTTTTTAAGAAGTAGAATAATTGTAATATATACATATAAAGAGGAGTGCTACGGCATTCCTTTTTTTAATTTTAGAAGTGAAATAAATAAACAAAAGATGTTATGTTGAATTTTGAATTATATAATCCCACAAGATTGCTATATGGAAAAGGTCAAATAGCTTCCATTGGTCAATTGATCTTACCCAACAGTAAAATTCTACTGGCTTATGGAGGAGGTAGTATCTTTAAAAATGGGGTATACAACCAGGTTACGGAAGCTCTGAAGGACTTCGAAGTAATCGAGTTTGGCGGAATAGAACCTAACCCACATTATGAAACTTTGGTGAAGGCCGTTGAATTAATCAAGAAGAATAAGATTGACTTTATCCTTGGTGTAGGTGGAGGTAGTGTTATTGATGGAGTGAAGTTTATCTCCGCTGCTGTTCATTATGAAGGGGATAGCAAGGAGATTATATTAAATAAAATGAATGTAAATTGGCAAACAGTACCCTACGGAGCAGTCTTGACTCTACCCGCAACGGGAAGTGAAATGAATAACGGAGCAGTCGTGACAATTGCAGAGTCAAACGACAAGTTATCGTTTTCTGGTGAGCCTCTATATCCATTGTTTTCTATCTGTGATCCTACTGTTGTAAGCTCACTACCGCAAAGGCAGATTGCCAACGGTTTGGCTGATTCTTTTGTACACGTATTAGAACAATATATTACTTACCCTCAGAATGCTCCCTTACAAGATCGCTTTGCAGAATCTATACTCTCAGTTATTCTTGAAGTCGCTCCCGCTATCTTATCGGACCCTGCGGATTACGATGCTGCGACTACTTATATGTGGGCATGTACTATGGCTCTAAATGGATTGATAGCTATGGGTGTCAAAGAAGATTGGGTAACCCATGCGATTGGCCATGAACTAACTGCTCTTTATGGTATTGATCACGGGCGTACATTAGCGATAATAGGACCTAATTTGTATCAGGTTATGTTTGATACCAAGAAAGAGAAATTAGCGCAATTAGGGAGACGTGTGTTTTCTATTTCTGAAGGTTCTGAGGAAGAAATTGCCAAGAAAGCTATAGAGGCGTTAGTAGCATTCTTTCATTCTTTAGAGATTAAGACGAAGCTTTCTGACTATACAGCCGATTACCTTCAAACAAGCGATATTATTGTCAATCGATTTCGCTCCAGAGGATGGTTAGCGATGGGAGAACAAAAAAATATAACACTGGATAAAATAAAAGAGATAGTAGAGTTAAGCTATTAAATTAATAACTAACTTTTTTAGCAATTTTGGTTAGGTATCTTTATAAGATACGATGTAAATATTCTCTTATCTATCATTTGTGAATTAATTAGGTATAAATATGTTAACCTTTATTTTGTTTTATATTAATCGTATCACTCCAATTAATCGTTTTTTTATGATTATGGTTTACAATTAATGATTAATATAGTCTTATTGGTATTTTTTCTGTGAAATATCTTAGTGCTGTTAAAAAGAATGGAGTTATTACTATCATTGTTTGCAATAAGTTTTTTATTTACTTTTGGCATAGATATAATCTAAAATTATGAGTGATTATCCAAAGTTTGCGGTAATTGGTGGTGGAAGTTGGGCAACCGCTATTGTAAAAATGCTAAGTGAGAATCTTCCGAAGATTGCTTGGTATATGAGAAATGATACGGCCTTAGAAGAAATCAAGGTTAATTTTCATAATCCAAATTACCTAAGTTCTGTAGAGTTTGACGTCGATCAGCTTTATTTAACTAATGATATTAACAAAGCAATCTCTTATGCTGATTATGTGATTTTTGCTATTCCGTCTGCTTTTTTGAGTAAGGAAATGGAGAAGTTGTATGTCAGCTTGGAGGGGAAAGTTATTATTTCGGCTATTAAAGGTATTATACCTGAAACAAGCCTTATCGTAGGAGAGCATTTTCACACTGTTTATGGGATTCCTTATGATAATATTGCCGTGATTACGGGACCTTGTCATGCGGAAGAAGTTGCCTTAGAGCGTCTTTCTTATTTAACTTTAGCTTGTCGCAATGAGGAGCATGCAAAGACGGTCGCTGATTGCTTGAGTAGTCACTATATTAAAGTAAAAGAGACTGATGATATTGTAGGGACTGAGTATGCAGCTGTATTAAAGAATATTTATGCCATTGCTTGTGGTATGGCTCATGGTCTTGGTTATGGTGATAACTTCCAAGCCTTGTTGATGAGTAATGCTATTCGCGAAATGAAGAAGTTCATTAAGAAGGTGCATCGAATGAAGAGAAATATCAATAACTCTGCCTATCTGGGAGATTTATTAGTGACAGGGTATTCCTTATTCTCCCGAAACCGAATGTTCGGTAATATGATAGGAAAAGGGTATACGGTAAAATCAGCGCAAATGGAGATGAGTATGATTGCGGAAGGGTATTATGCCGCTAAAAGTGCTTATGAGTTAAACCAAAAGTACGGTGCCAAAACGCCAATTATCAATGCTGTATACGATATTCTATACAATGGTAAGGATCCGAAGAAGACGTTTAGAAAGCTTACCGAAAAATTAGATTAATTTTTTCTGTTTATTTACGTTATTTGATAAATAGATTCAAAATAAGGCATAACCCTCTGTATTACAGGGGGTTATTTTTATTTTATTTGTTTTCGTATATTTGCTATTTAGAATGTATTGTGTTGTATTTCAGTTGATTACTTTAGTTTCTCTTGGGGGAAATTTTTATATTTAGTTTTGACCCTGTAAAAAAAAAATAGAATGGATCATTTAATTAATCACCCTGGTTTACTTGCAGGGTTTGGAATTGTTGTTTTAGTAATGCTGTTGTTGGACTTAGGTGTTTTCAACCGTCATAGCCATACTGTTTCTACGAAAGAGGCCTTGATATGGACTGTGGTTTGGATTGGTCTGGCGATGTGTTTTAGTGGGGTTATATACTATTACATGGATTTCGAGAACTTTGCGCGTTTCCAATCAGCTTATTGGATTGAGAAGGCGTTGTCAGTCGATAACCTCTTTGTTTTTATTCTTGTGTTTACCTTCTTTAAGGTACCCAAGGAACTACATCACCGCGTATTGTTTTGGGGAATAATTGGTGCATTAGTATTTAGAGCTATATTTATTTTTGCAGGGGTTGAGATCATTAACCATACCTATTTACCGGAAATGGAGCTATTTGGTAGAAATGTTGAGATCAATATTGTTTTGACAATTTTTGGTATCTTCTTATTGATTTCAGGTATAAAATCTTGGTTTGCTAAGGATGATCACAGTGATGAACAAGACCTTTCAAAAAACTTTGCAGTGCGTATGGTACACAAGTTTTTTAAAGTGAGTAATGAGTATGACGGAGAGAAATTTTTTACGGTTAAGAACGGGGTTAAAATGGTTACTCCTCTATTCGTAGCATTAATGGTGATTGAGTTTACAGATGTGATTTTTGCAGTAGACAGTATTCCAGCTATTTTTGCTATTGCTCCAGATGACCCTTTCATCTTATATACTTCTAATATTTTTGCTATTCTTGGTTTGAGATCGCTGTATTTCTTACTTGCTAATTTCATGGACAGATTCTCTAAACTGAAATATGGTTTAGCTATTATATTGTCTTTTATTGGTATAAAAATGATTATCTCTCCTTTCTATCACGTTGATTCTATGATTTCATTATCAGTGATTGGTGGAGTTTTAATATTATCAGTAGTAGCTTCTTTTTTATTTCCTCCAAAAAAAGACGCACTATAAGTTATAGTTTATAAAGTTCAAAAGGCTGTCGTTGAAAAACGACAGCCTTTTTGTTATAGGTCAAGTTGGTATATGTTGAACTTTGATATATCTACAGAGCCTTCCTCGACCGATAAGGTCAATTGGTTGTAGGGCTCTGTTGGGAATATTAGATTGGTCATCGTCACTTTTCCTTTGTTTATAAATAGTTCAGTGGAACACTTGTCTACGATTAATCTTGTCTTGTATTTTTTGATTTCGTATAAAGGGCCTTTTATTTTCTTTGAAGTAAATTTTGAGTCAAAGTCAATTTGTCCACTTCGATTTCTATTCATATAGATTTTATCTTTCTTAAAGTGATAGGTATAGGAAATTTCTTCGTTTTCACTATTCGATAAGGTTAAGGTAAAAGATTTCGTACTGACGTCAATGATGTCAAAATCGAGTACAATTTCGAAGGCGCCATTGTTGTTTTCTAACATGGATTTGATTGTTGTTGTCTTGTCGAGTAATCTTGACGGATAACTTTGTTTTTCTACTCTGTGTTGCTTTGTCTCTTTAATTGGAAAACTCGCGACAATAAATTGCTTTTGCACTTTTGTCAATTCTAAAATGCGCGGTAATGTCATCGCATTCTGAAAAGTTGTTGTAGGTGTTTTGTGTGCGTATTGAAGGTTGTTCATCCAGGCTATCCATAGCGTTTTTCCTTTTGGGTGGTTACTGTTAGTCGTTCCCGCATAACAATCGCGGCCAAAGTCGAGTATTTTGACTTCATTGTCTTCATCTGCTTTGAATACGCTACCATCGAAGTCCCCAACTTGATATAGCGTAAAGGCTTTAAATTTCGATTTTTGTGCATTTGTACTATGCATTAGAATCCATTTGGTTTGACTTCCATATTGTAGAGGGAATAAGTCTGGACTGTGCCAGTGATCACTTGGGATGGTATAGGGATATTTGAATACACTTGTTTCTTGCCATTCGAGTAAATTTGCTGAATTGTATATGGCGATTGAATGTCCCATAGTTATTAGCATTACCCAATTTTGAGTTTGCACGTGATAGAAAACTTTAGGAGAACTGAGCTCCTGGCCATTTTTACTTGTTACGATGGGATTGTTATCAAATTGTGTGAAGTTTCCATCAGTATCTAATTTATAGGCTAAGTAAAGCTTGTGGTTTTTATGGGGATACTTATAGAAAGCAAAAGTGGTCTGTTTTCCAAGATTGGAGGTATTAAGTTTGTCAATGACTATGTAGTCTACATTTTTGTTGTGTAGATGATGATATTCGCTGTTGTTGGTTGCCATTTGCCATTGCATTAGATTTTTGGATAGGACTGTCGTCCAATGTGCATGCTGTTGGTCTGTATGGTGTAAGTTGTTGAGAAAGTGAAGTTGATAATGCTGATTGCTATAGCTAAAGGCAAAGGGAAAATCCATCCAACCCCAGGGAGCAGTTAAGTGAAGTAAAGGCCTGTGTTTTTCGAATATTTGTAAGGGAAGATCCTCTTGTTGTGCAATATGGAGCTCGCTAAGTTTTATTTTATTTTCTGAACCAATTTTTAGTTTCAAGGTTTGCCCCTTGAATTGGCTTACTTGTATAGGGTGATAGTATTGTGCCTTGCCTGAGGTAATCTTTGCTGTAAAGCTTAAAGAAGTAGCTTTATTAGGACTGATAAACTCAACTTTGGATTCAGGTTCTCCATTGCAAAAAGGAAGTAAAATAAAATTTGAAGTGATGTCAATAAGCGACTTTTGATTGTACTTCATAAGTTATAGTGATTTAAGGTTTTACTTTTTGTATTCTATCTATTGTTGTGTAAAGTAAAATTACCTTTAAATTGAAAAACTCAATATTATTATAGTATTAAATATTCGTTTGAAATTCAATGATTTATATAGTGAAGAAATCAAATATTCACATTTTAGTTTGTATAGAATTAAGCGGGGGATACATACTTGTATCCCCCGTTTTAAATTCTATTATTTCTTTAGATCTTTTGATGGTTGTGGTGATCCTCTATGGCACATCGCACAACTAACAACATCTATTTTTTCTGGCTCTGCAGCATTTTGCCAATTGAAATTTTCCGCATTAATCTTGCGAGTCATTACAATCATATGACGTGTAAATTCTTTCTCTTTTTTGCTGTCATCAGCAAAGTCTAATTTGTCGCTACCTTCAATTTGAGCGTGACAATAACTACACTTTACACCTAAAGCTTCGTTATAGCCTTTCATCAAGCCTTTCAAACTATCATTAGAAATATCCGCTGGCAATACTTTTAAGTTTTTCCATTCAGATTGTTCTTTTGTTGATTCTGTAATCGTTGTTTTATTATTAAATGCTAATAATATTGTCGCTCCAACGATAACCAATCCTAATCCAAGTAAGTTTTTAATTTTCATAAGTGATTCTTTTTTGAGTAAAAGCAAGTTAATCAAAGAATCATTTGGATTGAATATAAATAATGTGCTTGTATGTGGTTGAAAATTAGTTTATTGCGATTTTATAAGAAAACCCCATTTTTGTTGTCAAATGGCAATTTTTTTAATTCTATTCCTTCGATTGTATTTGCCTGTAGGGTATAATTTTTATCATAAAGCTTGCCACCTTGAAAGAATGTCAACATAAATGTATTGTCTAATTGAAAGATGTTCTCATCAAGTAGTTCAACTTTTAGCGCTTGTTTTGGACCTAATTTTTGAAAGGCATGTCTAAATAGACTGGATGCTCTCTTCTCTCCATTGAGTTCTCCTTGCGCTTGTGAGACAATCATGATTGCTTCAATATCTTCTGCTGTATTGTTATATAAGTAGACGTACCAGCAGTCAGCAAGAAAATTGTCATTGTACTCTTTTACAATTGCTATCTCTACATTTTTTACTTCTGGAATTTCAATGTCTTTTTTCATTGTCAACAAATTTAGGTTGCAAAGATAAAAACTTATTGATGTTTCATTTATAAAATATTTGCGACCCATAGGGGCAACTGTGATTTCTGTATTTGTTTTCGCGGTTGGTATTTTTGTTGTGTTCGTTTGATTTTATCGCTGGCTTGTTCGTGGAGTGCTAATAATAGGTAGCAGTCATTTTGTCTATTAGTCTACTTACTTATCTTGAATTGTTTGATGCTCTTGCTCATTTAATCCTGTTTTGCTATTTGGCATATTACCACCGCAGAACTATACAGTTGCTTTTTGCTTTTATTGATTTCTTCTTTGCCACCTTCCACTTATGATTGTTGAGAGTTAAGTATCGTTTATGACACAGTGAGGTGTTTGCTACTTCGCGTTTTCTTTTGCTTTAGAGGATATTGGGTGGAAGTAATCAGTAGGTGATAGTAAGGTGATTGCATAGTGGTCGCATGAATTTGCCTATAAAGTATGCGATCACTATGCGATCACATGCCGACCACCCTCTCTAAATTTTGTCTCGTCCTAATATAGCTGTACAGTTATTGTTTATAATTCTGCTTTTAACTGTACTCTTGTTTTTACATTCTGATATTGTTTTAGCGGTAAGCCTGAATTGATGTGTTTGGATGAGTCATTTGCTGATCCCAGCCCTACTACTTAAATTCGCTTAAGTGAGTTAATCAAAAGCAAGGTGATAGACAAGGAGATGGCTCTTGCCGTGTCAAGTCACGATTTACAGTATATTGTGGATATCTCCAATTGCGGAGAGTAGAATGGATGGAGAAAGGCAAAGTAATTGAGAATGCAACAAGTGGGAACCACGTTTTTTGCGTGTTATTGATGTACTTTAATAAATGCGTTGAATCCTTTATTTTACACTTAATAATTGGAACAATGTAGACCAATTCGTTCTTGAATTGTCTTTTTGGGCATTTTGGGTTACACAGTGGTGACTATATTTTTTTGAAGTAATTAAATACGCGTTATTTTAATCAAGGAAAAAATAGTTACTTTGTTAGAAGTTTAAAATTTTAATAAAAAAGAAGTAATCATTATTTTTGTGAGTAAGGATACTAAAAGTATATTAAAATAGTTTAGATGATAAATGAGTTAAGGTGAAAAGTTTAGGAAGTTACAGTTTATTATTAATCTTCAGTGTTTTGTTCATTGTCAGTTGTTCTGTGAAGCAGGATCGACTGATTAATCGCGGATATCACGCGATGACTACGCGTTATAATATTCTGTATAATGGTGATATGGCTTACGATGAGGCGTTGATCGCTCTCAAAGAGGGCTATTATGACAACTTCTGGGAGATTCTTCCTGTTGAGCGCATCGAGATAAAAGTTGACCCAGAAAAGGAGTTTAAGATTAGTGAACCGATAAAAAGTAAACCAGGGTCAATATTAGATAACCTTTCCATTGAAGGAGAGAACAAGGAAGGTGGGTTAGATGGAGGTACTGGATTTGAACGAGCAGAGAATAAAGCTACAAAAGCTATTCAAAAGCACTCAATGTACATTCAAGGTAGAGAGCGAAACTGGCAGATGGATGAGGCTTATTTACTCTTGGGAAAGGCGCGTTATTACGACGGGAGATTCATACCTGCCTTAGAGTCGTTTAACTATATTTTGTACAAATACCCTGATAGCGATAAGATTGACGAAGCAAAGGTATGGCGTGAAAAGTCAAATCTTAGACTTTCTTATGATGATATAGCGATAAAGAACTTGAAAGAGTTTATACACATCCGAAAAGGAAAAATGAAGAAGCAAACGGAGGCTGACGCCAACGCTATTCTTGCACAAGGGTATATCAATATCGAAAAATTTGAGGAGGCAATCGCTCCGATGAAGAATGCTTTGGAGTTAACGCAATCTAAAGAAGAAAGAGCAAGGTATTCTTTTATCTTAGGACAATTGAATGCAAGAGTAGGAAAAAAAGCGGAAGCATTTCACTACTTCGAATCTGTCGTGAAGATGAAGCGCAAAGGACCGAAATCGTATTATATTCACTCGTATAGTCAAATGGCTGAATTAGGTGTGCGCAAAGCTTCTGATTCTACTGCTTTCCTAAAATTGTACAGAAAGTTGTTGAAGGATAGAGAGAACCGCCCGTATTACGATGTACTAAATCGTCAAGTAGGTTTGTTTTACAATGGGGTTGGCAAAACGGATTTGGCTTTGAACTACTTGAAAAAGGCAGTAAAAGAAAGCAAAGGAGATGAGCAATTAAAGGCGTACAACTATTTGAGTATTGCCGATATCTATTTCAATAGTGCTGGATATGCGGAAGCGGGATCATATTATGATAGTGCACTTAGTATCTTGCCTGAGAAGTTTAAAGAACGATATCGCTTAACGAAAAGACGCGATGCACTGAAAGAGGTTGTGAAATACGAGCAAATTGCACATAAGAACGATAGTATTCTCAACCTTGTGGCGATGACTGCTGATCAACAGATTGCTTATTTTACCAAATATGTAGAGGACTTGAGAAGAGAAGATTTTAGAAAGTTGCAAGCCAACCTAAAAGGTAAAAATAGAGATTCAAATGTAGATTATTTTAATATGGCCAATTTTGGAGAGGCTGTAGGTTCCTTTATGGAATCAAATAGTCTACCACAGGGAATGGGCAATTCTACTTTCTACTTTTATTCTCAACAGGCTTCAGCTTATGGTAAACAGGATTTTAAGCGAAAATGGGGAAATCGTCCATTAGTTGATAATTGGAGATGGTCTTCAGCATTGAATAATAGCCATAGGGAAGTAGGACAAACAGAGAACTCTGAGGGGAAATCAAAAGGAAATACCGTTGGTTCTCCTCCCGACAACAGGTATAATGTGGATCATTACATCGGACAGATTCCAAAAGATTCTTTAGAGATTGGCAAGCTTCGCGTTGATCGTGATTTTGCTTATTTTCAGTTAGGGTCAATGTACAGCGAACAGTTTAAGAAATACAAGTTAGCTGCTGAGCGATTTGAAAAATTATTAGCTTTTGTACCTGCGCCTGCAAATCGACTTATTTTGCCAAGTATGTATAAGTTGTATAAGATATACTTAGAGATTGACAATGATAAGGCGATGGCTATGAAAGCGTATATCATCCGTAATTATCCAAACTCGCGTTATGCAAAATTACTGCAGAATGTCAAAATGAGCGAGATCGATGACTTATCACCCGAACAGTTGTTTACGAAAGTGTATCGTGTCTACGCAAGTGGAGATATTGAAAAAGCATACAAGGAAGTAGATTTTGTATTAGAGAATTACGATAATGACTATATTAGTAAATTCGAATTGTTAAAAGCGAGAATCATTGCTCGAAAAGAGGGAATTAATGCTTATAAAGAGGCGCTCAATTTCATTGCTATGACCTATAGCTCTACAAAAGAAGGTAAAGAAGCTGAGGAAATACTAAACAATGAGGTAGTCAGCTTGGAAGCACGAGAGTTTACAAATAACAATAGTGCTGATAGTTGGAAGGTAGCCGTGTGGGTCTCTGATAGGGATGCGGGACAAGTGGGAGATTTACGTAGAAAAATGGCTGATTTCGGTGCAATTAATGAGCAAATCGGAATTAAGTTTTCGGAAGATTACTATTTGACAAGCGAAAAAATATTAGTTTTACATGGGTTTAGAAGTAAAGAAGATGCTGAAAAAGTGATAGATAGGTTGGGAATACTTGCTTATCCTGTGGAAACGAATGACTATGTTATTATTCAGATTAAAAAGAATTGGAAAGAGTTTATTGATAAGTTCTTTCCTCCACAATAGTTAAGTAAAAAAAGGTTGAAAAAAAATAGATTATGTTTAAAAATTCAAAAAAAGAGTCTTCTGTAGATTTGTTAGGAAAAACGAATAGAATAGTTGAAGCAACTATTATTAGAGGAGATATTGAAGCAGTCTCTGATCTTCGCATCGATGGAGAATTGAAGGGAAATTTACTTGTAAAAGGAAGAGTTGTTGTAGGACCACAGGCTAAGGTGGTTGGAAACATCGACTGTGAGAATGCCGATATTGAAGGAACTGTTGAAGGTATTATTCGCGTGAACGATCTGCTTACAGTGAAAACAAATGCGAATATCAAAGGAGAATTAATAGTGGGGAGATTATCTGTTGAACCTGGAGGAAATATAGAGGTTACTTGCCAAATGCTTGGGCAGTCAGGTAAGGATTCTAAATCCAATGGCAAACAAGAGAAAGCTGAAAAAACGGAGAAATTAGAAGCTGTTGAAAAGAAGGGATAATAGTAAGAAATTGATATTTTGAATAAACAAAAGCCAAATGATAAGGGACCTAATAAGTGGCTAACTTTAATTACGATGCCGTTTCAAATGGGGATTACTATTTATTTGGCTCATTTGTTAGGAGATTGGTTAGATGGTAAATACGATTTTAACAATGGTATTGCAAATAAAACTTGTACATTATTGGGAGTAGGATTAGCTTTGTACCAAGTTATTAGACAAGTACATCAAATTAATCAAAAGTAAAGATGGATAGACAGACACTTGGTGTTGGATTGAAAGCGCTCGGATTTTTAGCAATCTGCTTTTTAGCGCATTATGCGATTATTTCTTTTACGGATTTGGGAAATTCACTTCCTGTATTAGGATATAGTTTATTTGGATTTTATGGATTAGGATTGATTTTTACGATTGTTATATTTGCAGCAATGGTAGGGATTAAAAATAGCCTGCCAAATAACTTGGGCTTTGTCTTTTTGGGCTTCATAACGCTTAGGCTTGTCGTTAGTTATCTTTTTGCTAAGGCAGGTTTAGACAGTGAAAATGTCGATCTGGGATTCAAAGTAAATTTTCTTGTATCTGTTCTGGTTTTTCTTGGGGTAGATGCATATTTGAGCTATTTCGTTTTGAATAAGAATAGTAGCGCAGAAAAAAGTTAACAAAAAAAGTTTCGCATAAAGGTATGATTATATAAGATTTATTGTACTTTTGCACAAAATTTTAAGAACCATAAATATTCAAGAAGTTAAGGTATGGTGACTCTGAAGAAATCACTGAATTTATTAGCAGCTGTAATTTTTACAGCATCGTCTGTATTTTCGTATGCACAAACTAATGCTCAAAGTAATGAAGGAAACCTTTCAAAAGCTGAGCAGTCAATTGAGGAAACACTTGAAGCTGTAGAGGATACAGAGCATGTTGTGGCTGAAAAAACTCAAAAGGAGAAAGTTCAAGACCACATCACGCATCACTTAGCAGATGATTATTCATTTGTGTTTTTCTCAGATGAGGCGACTGGTAAAAATTACGGATTTCCGTTACCAGTAATTTTAATAGACAACGGCCTTAAAGTATTTATGTCTTCTGAATTCGACTACGGTAAGAAATTAGTTGAAAAAGATGGACAAACGTATAAATTGTACCACAGCAAAATCTATAAGACTGACGCTGAGGGAACAATTAACTATGATGACAAGCATTTTGTAACTAATGAAAAACCTTTGGATTTTTCAATTACAAAAAATGTTGCGTCATTGATGTTTACTACTATTTTAATCATCATCATGTTTACAGGTTTGGCTAAAACGTATAAAAACGGGCCAAATAACTTGCCAAAAGGCTTTTCGAGAGCTTTAGAGCCAATGGTGCTTTATGTGCGTGATGAAATGGCAATTCCAAACATTGGAAAAGATAAGTATAAGAAGTTTATGCCTTATCTGTTGTCAGTTTTCTTTTTGATTTTCTTATTAAACGTATTGGGGTTAACTCCACTTGGATTTAACGTAACAGGAAGCATATCGGTAACTGCTTGTTTAGCATTGTTTACTTTTTTCTTTGTTCACTTTTCTGCAAACAAAGATTATTGGAAACACATGTTGTGGATGCCTGGTGTTCCAGTACCAATGAAAATAATGTTAGCGCCAATTGAGATTTTAGGAGCTTTAATTAAGCCTTTCTCATTGATGGTTCGTCTTTTTGCTAATATTACAGCAGGTCACTCTGTAGTATTTGGGTTAATTGCTATCATCTTCGTAATGCAACAAGAGTTGACTACAGGTGGAGCTACAGCAGTAGGGTTTTTACTTTCTACTTTCTTAGTATTCTTAGAGATATTAGTTGCTTTCTTACAAGCGTTCATCTTTACGATGTTATCTTCTCTATTTATCGGAATGGCTGTTGCTGAGCACGATCACGAAGAAGCTCATCATTAATAGTATTAAATCAAGAATCAATTTAAAATTTGTTTAATTAATATAAATCAATCACTATGGAATTACCAAACATTATTGGTGCAGGTTTAATCGTAATCGGAGCTGGTTACGGTTTAGGAAAAATCGGATCTTCTGCAATGGACGCTATTGCTCGTCAACCAGAAGCTGCTGGAAAAATCCAAACTGCGATGATTATTATTGGTGCATTATTGGAAGGTTTAGCATTCGGTGCTTTAATCTTAGGTAAATAATCCAAGAAAACAAAAAGAGGTTTATCTGTGACGGTTGGTCATAGGTAAACCTCTTAATTAAACAAAATAGGCATTAAAAAGTATAATTTTAGATAATGGAGAAGTTAATTAACGATTTCAGTTTTGGATTATTTTTCTGGCAATTTATCATCTTATTAGTGGTGGTATTTGTTTTAGGGAAATTTGCATGGAAGCCAATTGTAAATGCTTTAGAAGCTCGTGAGGCGGGTATTACTGACGCATTAGCAGCAGCTGAGAATGCAAAAAGAGAAATGGCTAATTTAAAAGCTGATAATGAGAAATTATTAGCTGAGGCTCGTGCTGAGCGCGATGCTTTACTTAAAGAAGCTAGAGAAATTAAAGAGCAAATGATTGCTGATGCAAAAGTTGAGGCAGAAGCTCATGGAGAGAAATTAATTGCACAAGCGAAAGCTGTTATCGAAAGCGAAAAAGCGGCTGCAGTAATCGATCTTAAAAATCAAGTATCTTCAATTTCAATTGAAATCGCTGAAAGATTATTAAAAGATCAATTGGCTAACAAAGAGGCTCAATCTAAATTGGTTGAGAAGATGTTAGACGAAGTAAAATTAAATTAATAAAGTCATTATGATAAGCACTAGAGCAGCTGCAAGATATGCTAAAGCAATGCTTGAGATTTCCATTGAAAAAGGAAATACTGATGCTGTTAATAATGATATGATCTTTATTTCTCAATCAGTATCTCAAAGCAGTGAATTGAAAACGTTTCTTTTAAATCCTATCGTTAAGGATGATATTAAACTTAACGCGTTAGTAGAAGTTTTTGCTTCTGTTAGTGAGGGAACGAAAGAGTTGTTTAAATTGTTAAGTACAAACAGTAGATTTGAGATTCTTGAGGGTATTGCTTCTGAGTTTCAAAAGCAATATGAGATTTTCAAGGGAATCGAGAGAGTAATTGTTACTACTGCAATTCCTATGGACGCAACGTTAGAAGCTAAGGTGATTGACAAAGTCAAAACTCTTGCTCCTAATAAAGAAATTATTATTTCTAATATTGTTAACCCTGATATCTTAGGTGGTTTTATCCTTAGAATGGGAGATAGACAATTCAATGCGTCTTTAGCTAATCAATTACAAGTTTTAAAAAGAGAATTAACTAATTAAAAAATCACCGCACGAATTTTCGTGTATAAACATAGACAAAAATGGCGGAAATTAAACCAGCTGAAATATCAGCGATTTTAAAGAAACAGTTATCTGGATTTAGCTCTGAAGCTTCATTAGAAGAAGTGGGAACTATACTAGAAGTAGGAGATGGTGTTGCTCGTGTGTACGGGTTGACAAATGCTGAATATGGAGAGTTAGTTGTTTTAGACAACGGATTAGAGGCAATGGTACAAAACCTTGAAGAAGACAATGTAGGTATTGTATTATTAGGTTCAGCTGTTGGAGTTAAAGAAGGAGCTACAGTGAAGAGAACTGGGCGTATTGCTTCTTTAAAAGTTGGAGAAAAAATGGTAGGACGTGTTGTAAATACATTAGGTCTGCCAATCGATGGAAAAGGTCCTATTGAAGGTGATTTATTTGAAATGCCATTAGAGCGTAAAGCTCCTGGTGTTATCTACCGTCAGCCAGTTACTGAGCCATTGCAAACAGGTATTAAATCAGTAGATGCGATGATTCCTATCGGACGTGGACAACGTGAGTTAGTTATCGGTGACCGTCAAACTGGAAAAACTACGGTTTGTATTGATACGATTTTGAATCAAAAAGAGTTTTACGATGCTGGGCAACCAGTTTACTGTATCTACGTTGCAATTGGACAAAAAGCTTCAACTGTAGCAGGTATCGCTAAAACTTTACAAGATAAAGGAGCTATGGATTATTCTATTATCGTAGCTGCTAACGCTTCTGACCCAGCTCCAATGCAAGTTTATGCTGCTATGGCTGGTGCTGCAATCGGAGAGTACTTCCGTGATACAGGACGTCCTGCTTTGATTATCTATGATGACTTGTCTAAACAAGCTGTTGCTTACCGTGAGATGTCATTAATTTTACGTCGTCCACCAGGACGTGAGGCGTACCCTGGAGACGTTTTCTATTTACACTCAAGATTATTAGAACGTGCTGCTCGTGTTATTGGTGATGATGATATCGCTAAAAACATGAACGACTTACCTGAGTCTTTGAGACCATTCGTAAAAGGTGGTGGTTCTTTAACTGCTTTACCTATTATTGAAACTCAAGCGGGTGACGTTTCTGCATATATTCCAACTAACGTAATTTCGATTACTGATGGACAGATTTTCTTAGAGTCTGATTTGTTTAACTCGGGTGTACGTCCTGCTATTAACGTGGGTATTTCTGTATCTCGTGTTGGGGGATCTGCTCAGATTAAATCAATGAAGAAAGTGGCTGGTACTTTAAAACTTGACCAAGCGCAATTCCGCGAATTAGAGGCTTTTGCTAAGTTTGGTTCTGATTTAGATGCTGCGACTATGAACGTTATTTCTAAAGGTCAACGCAACGTTGAAATTTTGAAACAAGCTGTTAACGATCCATATAAAGTTGAAGATCAAGTTGCAATTATCTACGCTGGATCTAAAAACTTATTGAGAAACGTACCTGTGGAGAAAGTGAAAGAATTCGAAAGAGAATATCTTGATGCTCTTAACTCTCGTCACAAGGATACATTGAATCAATTAAAAGCAGGTAAATTCACTGATGAGTTAACTGCTGTATTAGAGAAAGTAGCGAAAGAAGTAGCTGCAAAATATTAAGAATTAGATTTAGGTTGGAAAGGTGCTTTTGGCTCCTTTCCATTCTAAGGTAATATATATAACAAAATGGCAAACCTTAAAGAAATACGTAATAGGATTTCATCAATCGGTTCAACTATGCAGATTACTTCTGCAATGAAGATGGTTTCTGCAGCTAAGCTTAAAAAAGCAACAGATACTATTATGGCGATGCGTCCATATTCAGAAAAGTTGACTGAATTGATACAAAATATTAGCGCTACCTTAGAAGGAGATAACGCTGGAATATATTCTCAAACAAGAGAGGTTAAGAATGTATTATTTGTAGTGGTTACTTCTAATAGAGGTTTATGTGGTGGGTTTAATGCTAATATTATTAAACAAATTAATCACTTAAGCCAAAATGAATTTAAGGGAACTAATATTGATCTTTTAACAATTGGTAAGAAAGGGTTTGATGTATTGCGCAAGCAATTTAACGTGACAGAAAATCGCAGTAATTTATACGATGATTTAAGTTTCGATAATTCTGCTGTAATTGCTCAACAGTTAATGGATGCTTTTGTAGAAGAGAAATATGATTCTATTCAAATCGTATATAATCAATTTAAAAATGCTGCAACGCAAATAGTTGTTACTGAGCAATTCTTGCCATTATTGCCAATTGAAACTGATAGCAATGCTTCATCTGATTATATCTATGAGCCTTCTAAACCTGAGATTATTGAGACATTGATTCCTTTGTCATTGAAAACTCAATTGTTTAAGGCTGTAGCTGATTCAGTAGCATCAGAACACGGTGCGCGTATGACGGCTATGCACAAAGCAACTGACAATGCGAAAGATCTTAGAGATCAGTTAACGCTTAGCTATAATAAAGCTCGTCAGGCTGCTATTACAAATGAAATTTTAGAGATTGTTGGTGGTGCGGAAGCATTGAACAAATAATCGAAATAAATTAATTATACTTTTTATATAAAAGAGCTATCTGTTTACAGATAGCTCTTTTGTTTTTTAGTACCCTATAGTATTTTGTTACTTTTGTAACTTTGAACGTAATTAAATTGTAAAGCATGAATGCATCTAATGTAATTGGTATTCTTGGAGCTATCCCTCAAGAGATTAACGGTATTATTAATTCTTTGACTTCCGTGAAGGAGACTGTTATCAGTAATCGCAGTTATTATGAAGGTTTTCTCGGGGAGCAAAAGGTTGTTGTGGTCTATTCGCGTATCGGTAAGGTTGCAGCTGCCGCTACCGTGGCTACTTTGTTGCTCAAGTTTGACGTTTGTAAAGTTGTGTTTATTGGTGTTGCTGGAGGTATTGGTACAGATGTCTGTGTTGGAGATGTGGTAGTGGCAAAAGATTTGATTCAATACGATATGGATGCTTCTCCTTTGCGACCAAAATTTGAAGTTCCTTTGATCGGTAAAAGCTATTTTAATTCAGATCAAGAATTATCAATAGCTATTATGGATCGAATTAAAGCTATTTTAAGCCCTGATAATCTAAATGAGTTAATCGATAGTGATGATTTAAAAAAGTTTAAAATAAAAGCTCCTAAAGTTCTTTTTGGTACTATTGCAAGTGGTGATCAGTTTGTTTCTACTAACGAACAACGCAGTAGACTGCTTGCTGAGTTGCCAAATGCTTTATGTGTGGAAATGGAAGGGGCTGCAGTTGCTCAAGTATGCTTTGAGTTTGGTATTCCTTGTGTGGTAATTCGAACAATATCTGATAATGCTAACCACGAGGCAAGTTTTAGTTTTCAATCTTTTGTGGAAGAGGTTTCGATCGTGTATGGTCGAGAGATCTTAAAAACAATTATTGAATTAATGTAAAGCCAATGTTAATTATTGTTTTCACTGCAAAAACAAACCCCCATAGCTCTAAAAGTGCTATGGGGGTTTGTTATATCATTGAGTTAATCTAACGATTATTTAACTTCTCTAATTAAGTATACATAAACTGGAAAGTGGTCACTAAATCCTGGGATTCCATTTGTGTTTCTAAGTGGATAACCTTTGTATTGACCAGTGCTTTGAATCATAAAAGGTTTTTTAAAGATTTTAGCTTTCCAAAAACGCCAAGAATCATATTCTTCTCTTACATATGGTTCAGTCAATACCATTTGATCAAATACGTCCCACGCATCTCTATATGCTAATGTTCCTAATCCATCTTTAGCCATCTTTTCCATTGGATTATATACTCCACCAGCTTTTACATTAGATTTTTTAGCTTCAGTTTTTAATACTTTTTTCATACTGTTGTTGTATGGTCCGTCGTTCATATCACCCATAGTGATGATTTTAGCGTCCGGATTGATAGCTCTCAGTGAGTCCATGATCTTCACGTTTAAAGCAGCAGCAGCCTCTCTTAATGGGCTACTTCTCTTTTCACCACCTACTCTTGAAGGCCAGTGGTTAACGATAAAGTGAACTTCTTCACCATCTAATAAACCAGTTACCAATAATTGGTCACGTGTATACACACGTACACCTTTTTCTCCTGTGTATTTGTCTACTTTGGTCATGTCGTAGATCATCGTAGGGATAGCTTTAGAGCTTGTAGGAGTGAAGTGATTTTTTTGGTAAAGTAAACCAACGTCTATACCGCGTTTGTCAGGAGAATCATAATGAACAATTCCATAATTACCTGGTAGTAGTTGTGGTTCTTTTACAAGGTCTTCCAGTACAGCTCTGTTCTCAACCTCTGCAACACCAATAACAGCTGGCATTTTTGGGTTTTCGTCTGTACCGATGATAGACATAACTCTTGCTAAGTTGTGTAGTTTTTGCTTGTACTTAGCTGAAGTCCAAGATTGAGCACCTGTAGGCGTCCATTCTTCATCATAGATTTTCGGATCACGAATCGTGTCGAATAAGTTTTCACAATTGTAAAAAGCAATTGTTTGAATTTCGTATTTCTTTTCTTGAGCTTGTACACCAAAAGAGATGAAAAGCACGAAAAAAAATAGATTTCGGATGCTTAGTTTTGTAGCCATATTAAATTTTAGTAAAGTTTGACTTAATTCCTACAACAAAAGTAGTTAATATTATTTTAATAGCATACCTTTGTAAGAGAAATAAGCGTAAAGCTTTTTTTTAACATAGCACTTTAATCATTTTTAATTTATGAAGAAACTTTTATTTAGTTTGTTCCTTGTTTTGCAGGTAGTTGTGAGCTACGCACAAGGAGTTCAAGAAATTAAAGGGAAAGTTGTAGATGCTAAATCTTTAACACCAATTAACGCGGTGTTGACGAGAATTGACGCTACAAATATTTCCACTTTGACAGACAATGAAGGAGTCTTTTTCTTAGGTGATGTAAAGGCTGGAGATTATCAAATTATTGTATCTTATGTAGGGTATGGTACAAAGAGATTTCCAGTAACAATCGACAATCAAGATGTCGATTTAGGTACCATCTACCTTGAAGAAGATTTAGCTTCATCACAACAAATGGGTTTAATCACTCTTACAGAAAACGACTTAGGAGATGATGACTCAGGTTCAGAAACTTCCTCAAGTTTATTGCAAGCCACAAAAGATCCTTTCCAACAAGCAGCAGCTTTTAACTGGGGATCTGCGTTTTACCGCATTCGTGGTTTAGACAATGAATATGGGAAAACATTGTTGAACGGTATCGTAATGAACAAAATCTACGACGGTCGTCCTCAATGGGGTAACTGGGGTGGTCTTAATGATGCGACTAGAAACCAAGAATACTCTTCTGGTACTACACCATCTGACTACACTTTCGGCGGAGTTTTAGGAACTCAAGCCATTTCTACAAGAGCTTCACACATTCGTAAAGGAGCTAAAGTTGGTATTTCTGGTTCAGATACAAACTACAACTGGAGACCTTATGCAATTTATTCTTCTGGTATGAATAGTGAAGGTTGGGCTTATGTGATCTCTATGTCTTATCGTGGAGCTAACGAAGGACGTTGGGAAGGTACGAACTACCATGCACCATCTTTCTTTGCTGCAGTTGAGAAAAAATTCAACGACAACCACAGCTTAAACTTCACAGCAATTTATGCTAAAAACAAAAGAGCGAAAAACTCTCCTGTAACTGATGAGCAAGTTGCTCTTAAAGGTTATAAATACAACTCTTACTGGGGTTACCAAGGTGGAGACAAGAGAAACTCTCGATATAAAGATGTATCAGAGCCTATCTTTATGTTAACACACTATTGGAAAATGAGTGAGAAAAGTAATTTGACTACTACTTTAGGTTACCAATTCGGACATATTGCTAATAGCCGTTTCGGATATCAAGATAACTTAAACCCAGATCCAACTTACTACCGTAACATGCCAAGTTATGCTCTAAACAACAGTAATAGAGATACGATGGAATGGTTGCCGTTGACTGACTTAGCAAACGAAAAAGCAGATGCTTTTAGAAATGACGGTCAAGTTGATTGGAAAGAAATTTATACCATTAACTCTTTAGGAGTGAATGGGCAAAGTAAAATTATCCTTTACGAGGATAGACAAGAGGATCAAACATTCCACTTTAATACTAGCTTTAAAACACAAGTAACTGATAATATTACTTTTGACGCTGGTTTAAACTATAGAAGATTAGTTTCTAAAAACTTTAAAAAGTTAACTGACTTATTAGGTGGAACTTTCTATAATGATATTGATACTTATCAAAAAGGTTTAGCTCGCTATAATGACCTAAACAAAATTGAAAGAAACGATAAAGGACAAATAGTTTTAGATGAGCAAGGAAATATTCCTGCAGGTCGTCACTATGTTGGAGAGAAAGACAAATTCGGTTATAACTATAAAATGTTTGCTGATGTTGTTGACGTATTCTCTCAATTCGCTTTCGACTATGATAAGTTTGACATCTATGTAGGACAAAAAATTAGCTATACAAGATACCAAAGAGAAGGACTTTTCAGAAATGGTGTTTATGCTAATGACTCTTACGGAAAAAGTGGTGCAATAGACTTCAATAACTTTGGATTCAAAGGAGGGGCTACTTACCACATTACAGGTCGTCATGCCTTAAATATGAATGTTGCTTACTACAACCAAGCACCTTCAATTAGAAATACATTTGCTAACGTACGTGTGAATAACTTAATCACTAAAGATATTACAAATGAGGATATCTTCAGTATTGATGGTAGTTATATCGTTAGAACTCCAAAATTCAAAGGTAGAATCTCTGGGTACTTAAGTGAAATCAAAAACAGTACGCAAATGAATTTCTACTACGCTGATGGTACTGGTATCGTTGGTTCGGATGGAGAATTATTAAATAGTACTACTGGTGGTGCTTTCGTTTCTGAAACTTTAACAGGAGTGAATAAACGTAACATAGGACTTGAATTGGGAGCTGAGTACCAATTAACTCAAACTGTTAAAGCTACTGCAGCTGTTGCTCTTGGTCAGTCTTTCTACACAAACAATCCAAATATTAGACTTAACTCTGATAATGCAGGTAGATCTTTTGACTATGGTCAAGCATACTTGAAAAACATCAGAAACGGTAACGGTCCACAAACTGCTTTATCTTTAGGATTAGAGTATAGAGATCCAAGTTATTGGTGGGTTGGTGCAAACGTGAACTATATGGATAATGCATATACAAATGTATCTGCTATTAGAAGAACGGATAACTTCGTTAAAGACCCTCTTAACCCAGGTCAATTGTTGCCAGGTGTTAATGAGCAAGATGTTCGTAGAGCATTGAAACAAGAAAAATTAAATGATTTTACTTTAGTTAATATTACTGGAGGTAAATCATGGAGATTACCTAATAGAAATATTATCGGATTCTTCGCAAGTATTAATAACGTTTTTAATAAAACTTATAAAACTGGTGGATTCGAACAAGCTAGAAATGGTAACTACAAACAAGAAGTGTTAAATAACCAAAGTGGTGTTAACACATTTGCAAACAAATATTGGTATGGTTACGGACGTAACTTCTTTGTAAATGTTTATTACAACTTCTAAAAAGATTAAATTCATTATGAAAACAATTTTTAAATCACTATTATATTTTTCGTTCGCAGGTCTTTTAGTAACTGGATGTGCTAAGAACGATGACTTTTCTACACCTGATATGACTTGTGTGGAGCCTGCAATTAAGGAGCAAGTGAATCTTACTATTGCACAGCTTAAGAATGAAGTAACAGCAACAATGACAACATATGAAAAAGATGCTGTTGTTGAAGGTTATGTTGTTTCAAGTGATCAAGGTGGTAACTTTTATCGCGAGATTTATATCGTTGATGAAGATAACGTGAACTCATTGCTTGTTAAAGCTGAAGTAAAAGCTTCATTCGCTAAATACCAATTTGGTAAAAAGGTATATGTTTCTTTAAAAGGTACTCAAGTACAAATGACTAATGGTATTATTACTGTTGGTGATAAAGATAAAGACCCTAAGAGATCATTTATTTCTTATATTTCTGATCCAACGTATAAAAAACACGTATTTGCTGGATGTGATGCTATAGCTGAAAAAGACTTAATTAAAGAGGTTTCTTTAATGGATGCTGTTAAAGATGAGAATATTGGTAAACTTGTTAAAATTACTGATGTTCAATTCAAAAAAGATATTCACGGAAAACCATTTTGGGATAAAAACAGACCTGCTCCAGGTAATGCTACTTATAATGATATTGTTTCTTCAAAAGAGAATCCTTCAAGTCAAGTGACTTACCGTGCTGTTGAACAATCTACAGATTTCGCTACTAAAAATGTTCCTGCAAAAAGCGGTAGCTTAGTTGGGGTAATGACAAAATTCGTTAGTGGAAGTAATACAACTTTCCAGTTCGTTCCAAGATATTGGTCTGATATCCAATTAGACAAAGATCCATTCGATGGTAGTGGTGAAGGTGACGGAGACGGAGATGGTGACGGAGACGGAGACGGAGGAGAAATCGTTGTTGAACCTGGTAAATATTTAGCTTTCCCTGGATCTGATTTTGAGAACTGGGATGAGTTTAATGCAAGTATTAATCAAGAGTATAAATTGAAGTTTGCAACTGAAGGTGCTGGATTAGGTTGGAATGGTTCAAGAGGTCTTTTGTTTAAAGGGACTCCTGAGAAAACTGATTACACATTTAGTGTTGTTAATGTTAAAGTGCCAACTGGTGCTACAGAGCTTTCTTTCTTAATGAAAGGTACTGCTGATGCACGCTCATTATCTATTAATTTGTATCAAGCAGATGGTACATACGTTGCATATAACGTTGGAGATGTGAAAGGTAGTAAACGTGTTGAGAAATCAAAAACAAATAAGGAAGAGCAATTTATTAATAACTATGAAGGAGTTATTGATACTAAAGGAGAATGGGTTAAAATTGTCCTTAACTTAAAAGGTTTTGATTATAATACTACAGGTACTGGTAATTTTATTGGATTCAAACACGGAGGTCCAACAAAAACAATTAGCAGTAATTACGATTTAGTAATCGATGAGATTAAGTTTGAAGATGGTACTCCAGTAGAAGGTGGAGAGAATCCAGGAGAAGGTGGAGAGAACCCAGGAGAAGGTGGTGAAAACCCAGGGGGTGATGTTTCTTTACCAACTGACAAAGGTTTGTATATTTCTGATTTTTCAGATTGGAATGCGTTCGTAAGTAATGTTTCTAAAGAGGGGATGAAAGCTTATGCTGTAGAAGCAAAAGGTAAAGGTCCTAATGGTACTACTGCAATGGAAATTAAAGGACCTATCAGTGGAAATGACTATGTATTTACTTCTTTAGCGAAAAATGCACCAGCTGGAAAAACTAAGGTTTCATTTTATATTAAAGGAACTGCTGATTCAAAATCTATTTCGTTGAATGTTTATAAAAACAGTAAAGATGAAAAGTATAATGCATTTAATCCTGGAACAATTGAGGATACTGATTTAGTTGTCCAAAAAGCAGCTAATAACCAATATGTTGGAAGTATTGATACTAAAGGCAAATGGGTTAAAATCACTTTAGATTTAACTTCTGTATCTAACGATTATCAGACTACTAACGGAGAGAAATTGTTCTCTCTAAAGGTTGGAAAAGATGCTAATTTTGATATTCTAGTTAGTAGCATTTTCTTCGAATAACATTAAATTTTCAAATTTAAGATAGTATAAAAAGCTCGGCATATGCCGAGCTTTTTTTTTGAGGTCTTTAGTACCTGTTCTTTGCATCAAGAAAATAATGATGAGTTTGTATCGTTTATGTTATATACCTTACTTTAGTTAGTTCAAGGTGGGGTAACCTTATTTAGGTTTGGGTATATAATGAGTCTCTGTTAAAAAAAAAGTCAATGTCAGCACTAAAAATAGTATCTTTACAACAAATTTTCTCAAAAAATACCTTATAATAAGGTTTAAATTAATAAACATAAATTGAATGGCTTGTACAAATTGTTCGACAGATAAAGGAAGTAATGGGCAACCAAGAGGGTGTCAGAATAATGGAACGTGTGGTACAGACAGTTGTAATAAATTAGCAGTTTTTGACTGGTTGTCTAATATGGTTTATCCATCAGGCAGCGAAGTTTTTGATATAGTAGAAGTACGATTTAAAAACGGTAGGAAGGATTTTTATCGCTATCCTAAAGAGCTAACGATCTCTATGGGAGATATTGTTGCAACTGAAACGTCACCGGGACACGATATAGGTGTGGTTTCATTAACAGGTGAACTTGTGAAAGTTCAAATGAAGAAAAAAGGTGCTGATCCAGAGGGAGATGTACTCAAAATTTATAGAAAGGCTACGCAAAAAGATATTGATATCTGGCAGGAGGTTCGCGAAAAAGAGGAACCTGTACGTATGCGTGCACGGGAACTGGCTATTGAGCTTAACTTGGAAATGAAGATTTCTGATGTAGAATTTCAAGGGGATGGTTCTAAAGCTACTTTTTATTATACGGCAAGTGAGCGAGTGGACTTTAGACAATTGATTAAGGACTTTGCAAGAGAGTTCTCTATCCGTATCGAAATGAAACAAGTTGGTTTTCGTCAAGAAGCTGCACGCCTTGGAGGTGTGGGTTCTTGTGGTAGAGAATTGTGTTGTTCTACGTGGTTAACTGACTTCAGAAGTGTGAATACTGCTGCTGCGCGTTACCAACAACTATCTTTAAACCCTCAAAAACTCGCTGGTCAATGTGGGAAACTTAAATGTTGTTTGAACTTTGAGTTAGATACATATTTAGAGGCATTAAAGGATATGCCAGAGTCAGATACGAAATTAATGACTACTAAGGGAATCGCTTTTTGCCAGAAAATAGATATTTTTAAAGGTCAGATGTGGTTTGCTTATGCAAATAACTCTGCGAACTGGTATGTACTATCTACGGAGCAAGTGAAGGAAATCGTGGATCTGAATAACCGCGACATCAAGGGGGATGAGTTGGAAAGCTATGCTTTGGAGCGCGAGGATTTACCTGAACAAAACGCTGTAGAGGAAGATAGCGTTACTCGCTTTGATCAACCAAAGCGCAAGAAGAAACCTGCACGTAAAAGAAAGGAAAAGTCTAATGATGGAGCTACTGCTAAAGAAGCAAATGCTACAGCAGACAACAGTGGTAATCGAACTGAAAGACGCCCTCGTAATCAAAAGGTACGAAAGGAAGGAGAGGTTAAGAATGTTAAGAACGAAGGAGGAGAAAATGTAGCGAGAACGGAGAAGAAAGAGGGGCAACCTCGCGTGAAGAACAACAAACCTAAAGGTCCACGTACAAGTGAAGATAAGAAACCGAATTTAGGTAAAGAGAAGTCACAGGATACTACACGTAGTGAGAAGGCTAGTGATCAGAAGAAAGGACCTGCTAAACAAAATGATGCTGGAGAGGGAAATGTAAAGAAAGCAAATCCTCGTAATAAGAATCGCAACAATAATAATAGAAAGCCGAAAAACTCTAATAATCAAAATAATAGTTCAAATGCTACTGAATAGTAAAGTTTTAATAGCGCTGATTAGTTTTATCATATTGTCTTTTGCATCTTGTCAGAATTACGATAATGTAGTTTTTGACCAGTTTATTGAAACGAAAGGTCAATGGGAGAAGAAAGATGTAAAAACCTTTGTTTATAAGGTAACGGATACTATTTCTCCTTATAATTTGTATATGAATGTTCGTGCGAACAAAGATTACCCATATAGCAATATGTATGTGATCTTTAAAGTATACCAGCCAAACTTGAGTATTCATGTGGACACCTTACAGTATCAAATGGCAGGTGCTGATGGTACTTTGTTAGGAAATGGTTTTTCTGATATAAAGGAGAGTAAACTAGAGTTAAAAGAAGGTTTTGTATTCCCTCAATCAGGGACATACAAAATGACTTTAGAACACGCAGTAAGAGCCTTAGGCGAAGTCGAAGGTGTAGTTACCTTGCCAGGTATTTCGGAAGTTGGGTTAAAAATTGAGAAAAAAGAATAATATAACAACGAACTTTAAATTCTATGAGTTCTAAACAAAACAATAAAGTAAAAAAAGAGCAAGGTGGTTTTAGAAAGTACCTTCTTGCTTTTTGGTTAATCTTTTTAGGAGGATGTGCTGCAGTAATATTTTTCTTTCTTTGCGCATCTTGGGGTGTTTTTGGGCCTATGCCTACCTTTGATGAGCTTGAGAATCCTGCAAGTAATGTCGCTACGGAAATTATTTCATCGGATGGAAAAACGATTGGTAAATTCTATTTAGAGAATAGAGTACCTGTTTCCTATGATGATTTGCCAGATCATTTAGTAAAGGCTTTAATTGCTACAGAAGATGAACGTTTTATGAACCACTCTGGTATTGATGCAAGAGGGACATTAAGAGCTGTTACTTCTGTTGGTAGTAGTGGTGGAGCAAGTACAATTACGCAGCAGTTGGCTAAGTTGCTTTTTCACGGAGAAGGAGCGAAGAATTTACCAAAGCGTATTGCACAGAAAGCTAAAGAATGGGTTATCGCTGTTAAATTAGAACGTCAATATACCAAAGAAGAAATACTTACAATGTATTTAAACAAGGCTGACTTCGTTAATAATGCTGTAGGTATTCGAACTGCTTCTCGCGTTTATTTAGGTAAAGAGCCTAAAGACCTTACAATCGATGAAGCGGCAATGTTTGTTGGAATGTTGCAGAACCCTGCTTATTTCAATCCTGTAAGACGTCCTGAACTTGTTCAAAAAAGGAGAAATGTCGTGCTACATCAAATGGCGCGTAATGAATATATTACTAAAGAGCAAAGTGTTGAATTGCAGGAGTTACCTTTAAAGTTAAACTATACTCCTGAAAGTCACAGAGATGGTATTGCTACTTATTTTAGGGAATATTTACGTGAATTTATGCGTAGATGGGTAAAAGAAAACCCTAAAAAAGATGGAACAACTTATGACATTTACAGAGATGGTTTAAAGATATATGTTACACTTGATTCTAGACTACAACAGTATGCTGAGGAAGCTGTAACTGCTCATATTTCAAATTTACAAGAGGAGTTCTTTATTGATCAGAAAAGCAATAAAATGGCACCATTTTATAAGATTAATGAAGCAGATAGAGAGGGAATTATTTCTCGTGCAATGAAGAGTTCTGATAGATGGAGACAAATGAAATCTCAAGGTAAGTCTGAAAAAGAGATTGTAGACTCTTTCAAAGTAGAGACGAAAATGCGTATTTTCTCTTGGAAAGGCGAAATAGATACGGTAATGACTCCAAGAGATTCTATTCTTTATTACAAGCATTTTTTACAAGCAGGGATGATGTCTATGGAACCACAAACTGGGCATATCAAAGCTTGGGTAGGTGGAATTAATTATAAGCATTTCCAATATGATCACGTAGGACAAGGGGCAAGACAGGTAGGTTCGACTTTTAAACCATTTGTTTATGCTACTGCTATCGAAAGATTGCATTATTCGCCTTGTGATTCTATTATAGATTCTCCTTTTACAATGCCAAAAGGAAGACATGGGATAAGTAAAGATTGGTCACCTCAAAACGCCAATCGTAGCCATAAAGGTATTATGACTCTAAAACAAGCATTAGCAGGGTCTGTTAACACAGTTACTGCTAAATTAATGGATAGAGTAGGACCAGCTGCAGTAATTGATCTGATGCGAGATTTAGGTGTTACCTCTGAGATACCAGAAAGCCCTGCCATTGCATTAGGAGCAGTGGATATTACCGTAAGCGATATGGTTGCTGCTTTTAGTACATTCGCAAACCAAGGGATCTATGTGAAACCTGTATTCATTAGTAAAATTCAAGACAAGAATGGTGTAGTGCTTTATAATGCTGTACCAGAAACTAAAGATGTAATGAGTAAAGACGTTGCTTTTGCTATAGTAAAACTACTTGAAGGTGTAACAGAGTCTGGTTCAGGTGTTCGATTACGCACTACTTGGCAAGGGAGTGGCTATAAGAGAGTAACAGGTCACCCATATAAGTTTACTAATCCTATTGCTGGAAAAACGGGTACAACGCAAAATCAGAGTGATGGATGGTTTATTGGTATGGTCCCTAATTTAGCAACAGGTGTTTGGGTTGGGAATGACGATCGTGCTGCCCACTTCAAAACGATGTTGTATGGACAAGGAGCTACTATGGCCTTGCCTATCTGGGGAGTTTATATGAATAAAGCTTATGCAGATAAAACATTAGATATCTCTAAAGGGAATTTTGAAGTACCTGCTAACTTATCTATTCGCGTAGATTGTAGCAAAGTCACGGAGGACACCAAGTCTGAAGATGAGTCAGAGTTAACAACAGATGAATTTGATTTTTAATAAATAGAACGCCTTTTTTTAAAGGCGTTTTTTTTTATATATTAGGACAATTAATTAAACCAAAAAGTCCTATGATAAATAAAAAAGTAGCTAATGTTCAGGTAGCTTTATCTGACATTGCAGATAATATGACGATTATGCTTGGTGGTTTTGGGTTATGTGGAATACCTGAAAACTCTATTGCAGAATTGGTTCGCAAGAATGTGAAGGGATTAACTTGCATATCTAATAATGCAGGGGTTGATGATTTTGGATTAGGTTTGTTACTTCAAAAGAGACAGATTAACAAAATGATATCTTCTTATGTTGGTGAGAATGCTGAATTTGAAAGGCAAATGCTTAGTGGAGAATTAGACGTAGAACTTACTCCTCAAGGTACATTGGCAGAGAAATGTCGTGCGGCTCAGATGGGAATACCTGCATTTTACACTCCTGCAGGTTATGGTACCGAAGTAGCTGAAGGTAAAGAAGTTCGCGTGTTTAAAGGGAAGCCACATATCTTAGAGCATGCTTTTGATGCGGATTTTGCTATTGTGAAAGCTTGGAAAGGGGACGAGGCAGGAAATCTAATCTTTAAGGGAACAGCTCGTAATTTTAATGCTTGTATGGCTGGTGCCGCAAAGATTACTATTGCGGAAGTGGAGGAATTGGTCCCAGCGGGTGAGTTAGACCCGAATGAGATCCATGTTCCTGGCATTTTTGTCAAGCGTATATTTCAAGGAGAGAAATACGAGAAGCGCATTGAGCAACGTACAGTGCGTACGAAGTAATCATTCATCAACCATTAAAAGTACATTATGTTAGATAAAATAGGTATTGCAAAGAGAATAGCAAAAGAGCTACAGGATGGGTTCTATGTAAATTTAGGGATAGGAATCCCTACTTTAGTTGCTAATTACGTTCCACAAGGTATGAATGTAGAGTTTCAAAGTGAGAATGGTGTGTTGGGAATGGGACCTTTTCCCTTTGAAGGAGAAGAAGATGCTGATTTAATAAACGCTGGTAAACAAACGATAACAACTTTGAAAGGAGCTTCTTTTTTTGATTCAGCGACCAGTTTCGGAATGATTAGAGGAAAGCATGTGGACTTGACCATCCTTGGTGCAATGGAAGTCTCTGAAAGCGGAGATATTGCCAATTGGAAGATTCCAGGTAAAATGGTTAAGGGAATGGGAGGAGCTATGGATTTAGTAGCATCTGCTGAAAATATTATTGTTGCTATGATGCACGTTAATAAGATTGGAGAATCGAAGATATTAAAAGAATGTTCGCTTCCTTTGACTGGTGTAAAGTGTGTCAAGAAGATTGTTACAGAACTTGCTGTAATGGAAGTAACTGATAAGGGAATTAAACTATTAGAACGCGCCCCTGGCGTATCTGTAGAAGATATTATTAAGGCTACGGAAGTGACGTTGCTAATTGAAGGAGATATTCCTGAAATGATATTAGACTAATTATCAGGAATTATAAAAGAGAAACGGGCTGTATTTTTTCAAAAAATACAGCCCGTTTTTATTGCGTTATTTCTTTCTTGTTTTGTAAACAAAGAATGGCGTTTTTAAATGCTTGGCCAAATGTTGGGTAGTACTCTTTTGCAGAATACTTTCAAAGAATGATTTATTTCTTTGGATTGTAGCAACCATATCCACAGGTTGTTCGCTTTGTATAAACTCCAATATTGCCTTATCTGTATTATCTGAGGTGAAAATATGGAAACTGATAGGTCTATTTTCATAGCGTTTTTTCCATTTCTCATACACTTCATCGCAAGAAGTACAATTTTTTTGTTTAATGTGAACACATTTTATCTTCGCACCAAGGTTCTCTGCAGCTTGTACTAGTTCATCTAATGTATCTTGTTCTTCTTCGTTGAATAATGAAGTAAAGATTATATTATTAAGCTGTTTAAAAGTAGCCTCTTTCGGAACACTCAATACAGGTACTGTAACTTTTGAGATTGTATTCAACGTATTTGTACCTAAGAGTTTCTTGTGAAAACTTGCATTTCTTCCGTCTGTTCCCATGACTACAAAATCAATTTCGTGCTCCTCTATGGCGTTTAATATCTCTGGGATAAGTAAACCTTCCTTAACTTTAAAAAAGACTTCTACGTGGTCTAAATTTAATTCAGAACGCAAATTAATTAATATTGGGCTATTAGCATGTAATTGCTCCAGTTTTTCGAACTCATTTTTTTTGATCACATTGTCAACTAAATGAGGGCTGATATGGCCTGATATTACTGGTGGGTCATAGACATGCAATACATATAGCTCAGCATCTTTTTGATCAGCAAGTTGTAAAGCATACTTAAATGCGTTATTTGCCGTCTCAGAATAATCAGTAGGGAATAATATTTTTTTCATTTTCTAACACTTTCATACTGTCTACAATATACAAATAATTAATATGTAATGCAGTTTTTTCTTTGAAAAGTACAATGATAATTATCTAAATTTAATAGGAATAATATTTTGTACAGAAGTAAAATAATATTAGTATCTATAAGGGATTTCGGTGACTTCACTAATTAAATTTCCAGTTATTTTTCGGTAAGAAGCCTTGTCATTTTCCCCTAAAGGAGGTAGTGTTAAGTTGTTCTCTTTGGCTTGTTGCGAATAGTAATCTAATCTACTTTTAAACGATGGAGACACAATGTTGTAAATTGTAGTTTGTGCAACTGGTTTAATGACCATGGCTACCGTATATGCAATTATATCTTCTAAGTGAATCATATTGATAGGCATATCAGGGTTGTCTAAGAAGGCTTTCTTGCAGATGTATTCGACAGGTTTTCTATTATGGCCATACAATCCTCCTAAGCGAAGTACACAAGTTTTAAAATGAGAGTTGCTCATCAGCACTTGTTCAGCTGCTAAAATTTGTTGGGCAGTTGCTTCTTGTGAGTATTCTGTACACTGTTCTGTAATTGTTACTGAAGATGGGGCATAAACGGAAACTGAACTCATCATGATCACATTCTTGATTTGCTGTGTTTCTATTGGCTCAATGAGTTTCTTAAAGTTTAGTGCATAAGTTGGGGTATCTTCATTACGAAAGGGAGGGATGGTAATAATTAGCGTATCTATACCATTTAAGAAAGTATTTAGGACAGCGCTATAATCATCAGTGTATAAGTCTAATAGGTAAGGGTCAATACCTTGTTCTTCGAAGTATTTTAGCTTGTCCAATGAGGTAGTTGTACCTTTTACGGTGTATCCTTTTTCTATTAAATTTTGAGCTAAAGGCAGTCCTAACCAACCACACCCTAAAATACCTATGGTTTTCATATTCTTAATATTAGATTTAAATTTGTTATAAAAATAAGCATTTACTTTGTAGTGCTTGATTTATCTCAAGATATTTGAACATTGAAAAACACGAATAAAATGAACAAACTGTTATTATCAGTTCTTGGTTTTTTGACTATGACATTAAGTACAAATGTTGTAGCTCAAGAAAAAGAGAAACAATTGGTTATTGAGAATCGCTTAAATAACCCAAAACAGGTTGACAAACCTTATGTTATTTTGATTTCTATAGATGGGTTTAGACACGATTATATAGAAAAGTACAATGCCGAGTTTCTAAAGAGTTTAGGGGAACAAGGAGTAAGAGCAGAGTCTATGCTGCCTTCTTATCCTTCTGTAACTTTTCCAAACCATTATACGATTGTGACTGGATTATACCCAGCTCATCACGGACTTGTTGGAAACAATATTTATGATCCTAAAATGGATGCAAGATATTCGTTGGGCAATGCTAAAGCAGTTCGAAATAAAGATTGGTACGGAGGAACACCTCTATGGGTGTTAGCTGAACAACAAGAGATGTTATCTGCTTGTTATTATTGGCCAGGTTCTGAAGCTGATATTAAAGGTGTTTTACCATCGTATTACTACAAGTATTCTGAAAAAACTCCTATGCAGGATAGAATAGGCGAAGTTGTGAATTGGCTGAGCTTACCAGAGGATCAACGTCCACATTTCATCACTTTTTACTTGCCAGAAGTTGATCACGCAGGACACCGTTATGGACCAGATGCACCTGAAACAGAGGCAGCTGTTAAATTCGCTGACGAATCGATTAAACAGTTAGTATCCGAAGTAAGCAAAACAGGTCTTCCTGTTAACTATATTGTAGTTTCTGATCACGGTATGGTGGAATTGAACCAGAAGAAACTATTGAAGTTTCCAATCAAACTTACAGGTGAAGACTTTAAGATTACGAGAAACGGAACGTACGTGAGTGTATTTGTAAATGATAAATCTAAAATTGACTATTGGTACAACAAAATTTCATCAGCTGCCAATAAGAAGTATATGAAGGTGTATAAACACGATGAATTGCCAGAGTCATATAATTTTGGTGGAGAACACGATCGTTTTGGTAGAGTAGGAGATATTGTAGTTACAGCAGAGTCACCTTACTATTTTACAGATAGAAAACTTGCTGGTAGCCATGGATTCGATCCCAAAACAGTAAAAGAAATGCATGCTATTTTCTTGGCGTATGGACCGCAAATCAAATCAAATAAAGTAATTCCTTCATTCGAGAATGTGCATGTGTATCCTATCGTAACTGAAATTTTAGGTTTAGAAGTTACTGAAGATATAGATGGAAATACTGAAGTTGCAAAACAAGTATTGAAGTAAAATTTTTGATCATTAAAAAAGGCATATAGTCAATTGACTATATGCCTTTTTGTTTTAAAACTGATAACCAAAACCTAAGTTAAGGTATATGTTGTGCATGGAGAATGATATCGCATCGAAATCACTTCTAAGTACCCCATTGAATCCATAAGTAAGATCTGAGAATAGTTTGAAGTTTTTATTCAACGTCCATTCACCTCCTATTTGAGCTCCCCATTGAAACTTGCGAACTTCGTCCGAGAAGTCGTATTCTCCACGTTCCTCATCTTTAAAGTTGATTCTATCACCGACAGGAGAGTCTTTTCTAAAGGTTCCATCATAGACATAACCATCAAAGTTCTTGTCAATAAGACCTGAGAGATATACTCCCCCATAGATGTTCCATTTAGGCGTTATTCTATAGACTGCAGATATAGGAAATGTTATGTAAGTATTTCGAACATTTGTGCGTACTTTTCCATCATAGTATCCATTTAATTCTGTTCCTTCATAGAAAATACGAGTTTTGTAATCTTTTACTTCAGCTTTTGTTTTCATACCTTTTCCTTCAAATCGCAAGCCGATTCTTACCCCCCATTTTTGATCAACTGTAAGCCATTTAGTAGCATTCGCTTCCAAGCCTAATTGTAATGTTGGATTATAACTGTCAATCTTTCTAATTTCACGAGGTAATCCCAGAGGAGAGCTCCCTCCAATACTAAATTGAGCTCTTACTTGATAGTCCATATTGTGGATAAAGAAGTTTTCTTCTTTTGTGTTTTCTGTTACTTGAGCCGTAACATATAAGGGCATCAGAGCAACTAATATGATATATATATATTTCATTGTTTCAAATTTTTAGAATAGTTGTCATTAATTGTCTTCAAGAACAAGTTCAATCTCGTCAATCCAAAGTGTACTACCGATAGCACCTCTAAAGTCTGCTCCTTGGATACTGGAAGTGAATACAAGTGCAATCATATATTCTTTTGAAGGGTCAAAAGTTTTGTCATTAACATTTTTGAAATTTGCTTCAAATGGCGTCCATTGTTCAGTTTCTGGATAACTACCTTCCTCTATTCTCGCAACCATTACCATTTTCTCACTCTCAAAGTTATGAACACCATCCAAATAATTCTTGTCTGTTGTCTTTTCAAATAATATGGCATAAGCGTCCCATGTATCTCTATCTAAGTCTTTTAGAGCAAATTCATTTTTAGCTCCATAAAAATCACCTGCTTTATATTTGTAGAAGCCTTTTAATGTGATGGGCTTTCGATTGGTATTATAAGGTATACCAAATTTCGGTGACGCCGCTGGTACTGACATGTTTAAACTAAAAGTACCAGTAAATAAATTACCAGCTGCGATCCCTGGTGTTTTTATGAATCCAGTCATTTTGTGATCTAAACCAGTGAGAATGGTTGATAGCTTCGCCGCTTTGCCTTTGTATCCATCAAAATCTACAGCAGTGGGATATTGTGAAGGATTTGTTAGTTTTAATTTTCCAGCAGGCATTATTGAAAACCCTTGGTTCCCACTTGACCAAAGGGTGTTTACCTCATTTTTATCTGTATAGCTTATGAAATTAATATATACATCAGAAGCATACCTTTCATCGACGTCATACTCTTCTTGTAAAACCGCACTTCCTTTGTATAAAAGGTAGTCTTCTAAATTAAAGTAAGTTGGAAACTCACTAAGGATAAAATTCACATAATACGTTTTGGTCCAAGCATGGTCTTCAGAAGTAACAATATACTTCTGAGGTCCATTTGTAAAGTCCAAGCTGGTACCACTTTCAGGTTGGATGGTAGCTCCAGGAGAAAGTACAAATTCAGGGGCAAAAATATTGTCTTCTTTATTTTGTTTTAGTTGGAATATTATAATATCCTCATCTCCAACTTTTTTATTGTGATTGAGAAGTAGTACTTCTGCATCTGCTATTGTAGCCTCTAATATATAAGCTTGTTTGCTCGGTGCTTCATCTTTTATGCATGAGGATAATGTCACGCTTATCAGTAAGAATAAGCTAAACAATAAGTAGTTTTTTTTCATTGAATCGTCATTTACGTTAATTTACTTTTGTATTACTCTATCTAAATAGAAATTTAACTCACAAAGGTATACATCTATTAAAGAGTAGATAGTTTCCTTGAAAGTTGTTAATGATATGGTTTAAGTGTAAGGTGGGGATAAGAAAGTGTTCTTATAGGGCAACTAAAGATTGGATACATTGAATTGTATTTATCTTGATGATGGAAACTTTGTTATTTATGTATTATATAAATAAGCCGACCTGTTTAGAGTCGGCTTAATTTTATATTAAGTTTGATTAGATATAATTTCCACATTAGTTAAATACTGCAAAACCACTCTACTTTATTGTGTTAACAAGATCTCTAAGGTAACACTTTTGCAGATTTGAATTGCAACATTAGGTCTACTTGAAATTATTATCTTTTGTTTATGTCCCTATCGCATATTTTTGTTTTAAAACTGATAACCAAAACCTAAGTTAAGGTATATGTTGTGCATGGAGAATGATATCGCATCAAAGTCACTCTTAAGCACCCCATTGAATCCATAAGTAAGATCTCCGAATAGGAAGAAGTTCTTATTCATTTTCCATTCAGCTCCAATTTGTGTACCCCATTGAAATCTATTTACTTCATCTGAGAAGTCGTAATCAGCTTGTTTACCATCTTCAAAGATAAGTTTTTGACCAGTCGAATTACCTTGTCTTAAGTAACCATCATAAACATACCCATCAAAGGATCTGTCAATGGTAGCAGATAGATAGATACCTCCATATACTGTCCATTGAGTATCTACATTATAGGTAGCTAATATTGGAAAAGTTAAGTAAGTGTTTCTCACTTGTGTCTTTACATTACCAGTGAAGTTACCTTTTACTTGTGCTCCGTTATAATTGATCTGTGTAAGGTAATCTTTTACTTTCGCATCTGTTTTCATTCCTTTTCCTTCCACTCTTATACCTGTACGGATACCCCATTTTTGTTCCTCTGTAAACCATTTTGTGAAGTTAGCCTCCATTCCTAATTGTAACGTTGGATTATAACTTTTTATATCTCTTATTTCACGTGGTAGTCCCAGTGGAGTTGCTCCACCGATACTGAATTGTGAACGTATTTGTACCGTTGTATTTGTATTGAAGAAGTGTTGTCTTTTTACCTTTATTTCTTGTGAAAAAATAGGCAATGAAAGTGCACAGATTAATATCGTTGTTATATATTTAAAGTTCATGTGATCCTTTTTTTAGATTAGTTTTTAGGGTTCTCGTTTTCATCATTTGTCAAGATTTCAACCTCGTCAATATACAAAGTACTTCCAATGGCACCATTAAACAAACTACCTTCTTCACTCGAAGAGAAGACTAAAGCAAGTTTATATTTTTTGTTCTTTGGGTCATAGGTTTTTCCTTCTACATATTGGAATGGTACTTCGAATAAGGTCCAAGTACTTGTCTCTTTTTTCTGTGATTCAGGTACTCGTGCGATAGAGACGATCTTTTCATCTATAAAATCATGATCTCCATATAGCACATCTTCTGGACCTGCTTCAAACAAGATTGCATAGGCATCCCATCTATCTTCTTTGATTTTGTTTTTCTCTAAGTTATTAATTTGGAATTCCTCACCTCTTTTATACTTAAAGTATCCTCTAAGCATAATTGGTTCTTTAGTGAAGCTAACTCCAAATTTAGTTCCTTTTAATGGTTTAGATACCGCTATTGCTAAATCAAATTCTCCTAAGAATAAGTTACCTGCAGCAAGGGGACTTCCCATCATAGGACCTAAAGGTTCTGTTGATAATGTGGTAAGTTTTAGTCCATGTCCTACAAACCCATTAGATACAGCTGAAGTAGGAAAGTCACTTGGCTTTTTCGGATTGTCTGTATCTCCATCAGTCATCGCAAAACCAATGTTTCCACTAGCCCATTCGAAAGTTTCTTTTTCTTTTCCCGTATCTTCATCTATTCCGTTCTCATAGAATACGTGGTAGATATCTGCATTATAGAAACCACCAGCTTTCTCCTTGAATGTTTCAAATTGATATGCTGTTGATATTTCAGAGTTTACAAATTCTATAGTATAGTTTTTTTTGAAAGTAGCACTCTGTGAAGTTACTTCATAAGTCAAAGGCCCTTTACTAAAGTCTCTTACCGTTCCGCTTGCTGGTATAATTGTTGCTCCGTTTGTAAGTCGAAACTCTGGTGCTACTTTAGTTAAATCAAGTGATTTATATACGGTAAATGTCACTTTATCATTTGAAATAATAGGAGATGACAATATAAATTCCTCCGGAATAGTTGCTATTTCTATATCAGCCTCGTTATTTAATGCCTCATCTTTGATACAAGATGAAAAGGTTATCCCTATAAACGCGAGTAGGGGTATAAATAAGTAATTTAATCGCATAGGTTAATCATTTTATTAATTAGTAAATTATTATGTGTTATGTTTTGTTCGGTAAAAACCGAACTGCAAATTTACACAAACTATTTGATTGATTAATTGATTGCTAAATCACAGTGAATTGGAATCTTTAGCTTTTTTTGGTCTAAAAAGCTAAATAACAATTCGTTTTATTAGCGAATTGTTATTTTTAGGTGCGTTTTTTTAGAGTTTGACAGTGAAAATAACGCGAATGGCTTTTGAATAAAAAAAAAGCCTGAAGATAGTATCTTCAGGCTTATGCTATAGGGTATGAGATGAAAACTAAAATTGGTAACCAAATCCTAAATTGACGTAAATGCTATACATATTAAAAGTTATGGCATCAAAGTCTTTTTTGAATAAGGGATTTAACCCCCAGTTTAGATCGGCAAATAGGCGAAAATGTTCATTCATCTTGTATTCACCCCCAAATTCTAACCCCCATTGAAATCGGTTTAATTCATTCGAAAAATCGTAGTCACCTTTGGCACTTTCTTCGAAGACAATAGGCGTACCAACGGGTGTGCCCTCACGCATTACTCCGTCGTATACATAGCCTGTGAAGTCCTTATCTATCAATCCAGAAAAGTAGAAACCGCCATAGACATTCCAGCTATTTGTCGCCTTCCACGTTGCTAAGACTGGAAAAGTAACGTAAGAGTTCTTCATTGTGGTCTTCACATTTCCTGTAAAATATCCTTTAGTCTGTTTGCCTTCTTCTCCATCTATTTGGGTATAGTAGTTCTTTACATTTGCATCAGTTTTCATTCCTCTGCCTTCAAATCGCAAACCTGTTCTAATTCCCCATTTTTGGCTTTCTGAAAACCATTTTGTAGTTGTAAATTCCAGACCAAGTTGCAGAGTTGGATTATAGCTGTTTACCTCTCTGATCGATGCTGGCATTCCAAGTGGAGTACTTCCTCCAACACTGAATTGTGCCCTCAGTTGGTGGTCCATGTTTTCTTGGAAGAAGTTACGAAACTTCGAGGTAGTAGAAACCTCTGTATTCTCTTGAGCAAGGGCTGTAGTAGTACAGCAGCTTGCAACTAGCAGAACGGTATATAAAAGTATATTTTTCATCTTATTCGTCTTTGTCAAAAACCAATTCTATTTCATCTACCAGTAAGGTGCTTCCAATAGCCCCTGTGAAAAATGCTCCTTCTATACTCGAAGTCATGACTATAGTCAGCATGTAATCTCTTTGAGGGTCGTATGTCTTTCCAGGTAGTAATTCAAAAGGCACTTCAAACTCAGTCCAAGTGTTTGTCTCTTGTCTTAGTTCTTTTGGTATACGCGCAATGGCTATATTTCGAGGATCTTTAAAATTGTGATCTCCCGATAAGTAATTATTTTTCTTCTGCGTTTCAAAAATGATTGCGTAGATATCGAAGTCGTCTTTTTTATTTGGAACAGGTTTGAAATTCACATCTGTTACCACTTCACCAGCTTTATATTTATACACTCCACGGAGTGATTTGGGCATTTCTCCATTGTATGGCAGTCCAAATTTGGTTGATTTAACTGTATTTAGATAGTTTAGTTTAAATGTACCAATGAATAGATTACCCGCAGCGATTGGATTACCCGTTTTGGCTGCGAAATCAGCTGTGTAAACCGTTTGCATTTTTACGGCAAGTCCTCCGCGACGTCCAGGAGCAATTGTAGTTGGGTATCCTTCAGGGGGAGTAGATCCAGCTATTGTAGCATATCCCTCATTGCCACTGTCCCAATCCATTATTTTATCTCCATTGGATCCAATCTCAAAAAAGCGATAATACCTGTCTTTATCTGTTAGTTCAGCATTATTGAAGGTGTATAAGGTACTTAATTCGTCTGACGTGAAACTTATTGTATAATCTTTACGCCACTTTTTGTCTTGTGCAATAACAGTTACCTTTTGGCTGTTTCTAAAATCTCTTGTCAGGCCGTTTGGAGGATCTAACGTCGCATTAGGCGATACTATAAAAACAGGAGATTGATGTTCAAGGTCAATATTTGACTTGACTCTAAACTCCACTGTAGTATTCGTAATAATAGGTTCTGTCTTTAAGTATTCTGACGGAATGTATGCCTCTAAAATATCTGCATTTGTATCGAGTTCTTCCTCTTTAATACAACTAATTGTGATTATAGAAGATAGAAAAAGTAGACTAAGAGCGATTTTCCTAAACATAGTAAGTTGTTTTTATTACGATAGTGAATATACAAGTTTCTTGCCAATTTTTAGTTTTGTTTTATCACTTCCTGTGATGTCAAAGGTCATCAAGTCAGTGGAGAGTAGAGATAGAGTGTATCTGCCAAGGCTTTGAGGTATTGTAGGAGGACTTGTTATCGCTGTGTTCTAATATTGTTGACAGGGTTATCGCATAGTGGTCGGCTAAAAAAGGTAATAAATAAGCCGATCACAAGCCGACCAAAAGCCGACCACAAGCCGACCACCATTTAAAAGGATGCCTAAAAGGTGGATTTAAAATGCGGGTAATAGGTGGTTTTATGGCCTTTTTTGTGTGATAAAGGTGTCGTTTGCTTGAAGTTTAATGGTTGTGAAGAGGAGTGATACTCAAAGGGGGGACTTTGGGTAAGAGTTATAAACCTAAAAAGGGACTATCTCATTGTTTTTTGAGATAGTCCCTTTTTATTGACGTATAGTTCAGTAGGTTTACTTTAATTTTCTTGTTTCATAGAGATCCAGTCTTCTGTCTTTCTTGATTTGCACACTACCGTGTTCGTGTAATTCTTTTAGTAAATCAACGTCAACGTCAACAATCAATGTCATTTCAGTATTTGGAGTAGCCTCTGCTTTAACCCCATTAGTAGGGAAAGCGAAATCAGAAGGCGTAAACACAGCAGCTTGAGCAAACTGTATATCCATGTTGTTTACTTTAGGCAAGTTACCAACACATCCTGCAATAGCAACATAGCACTCATTCTCAATGGCTCTTGCAGCAGCACAACTGCGAACGCGTGAGTATCCATTTTGGGTATCGGTCAAGAATGGAACAAATAAGATATCCATACCTTGATCAGACATCAATCGCGATAATTCAGGGAACTCTACGTCATAACAAATCATAACGCCAATTTTTCCACAGTCGGTGTCGAAAGTCTGTATTTTCGAACCTCCTTGCATACCCCAATAGTGTACTTCGTTTGGCGTAATATGTATTTTTTGATACATTTCGTAGGATCCATCTCGCTTACATAAGAACCCTACGTTGTAAAGTGTTCCATCTACTAAGTGAGGCATACTACCCGTGATAATATTTATGTTGTAGGATATTGCAAATTCTTGAAACTTCTTGCGAATAGGCACAGTGTATCGGGCTAATTCTCGAATAGCCTCTGCTTCTGATAAGTGGTTGTAATCGGCCATTAGTGGAGCAGTAAATAGCTCAGGGAATAGCGCAAAGTCACTTTCGTAGTCAGATACTGCATTAATAAAGAATTCTGCTTGATCAAAAAATTCATCTAAGTCGTTTAGGGGACGCATTTGCCATTGAATTAATCCAAGTCGAATAACACTTTTTTTGGTGTTAATTAACTGAACATCTTTTTCATAGTAAATATTGTTCCATTCAAGTAGGACAGCGTATTCTTTAGAGCTAACATCACCTTCAAGATAGTTGCGCATTAACCTTACCATGTGGAAGTCGTTAGCCAATTGGAAAGACATCACAGGGTCGTGAATTTCTTTGGTTTTTACTTTCTCAAGATACTGCTTTGGAGTCATTTCTTCAGCGTATTTTGAATAGTTGGGAATACGACCAGCAAATACAATAGATTTTAAATTCAGCTGTTCACATAATTCTTTACGGGCGTCGTATAAACGTCTTCCCAAACGCAAACCTCTATATTTAGGGTGAATAAACACATCGATACCATAAAGTACATTTCCTTTAGGGTTGTGCGTATTGAAGGTAGAATATCCCGTAATTTGATCATAAGTGTGCGCAGACATCGCCTGCTTTTCATCAATAATTAAAGATAAAGCAGAACCTACCACGACATCATCTACTAAAATTACCAATTGACCTTCAGGAAAGACATTTAGCAAGTCAGCAATCTCCCCTTTATCCCAGTAAGGATCTTCCAATCCTTTGTAGGATTCCATCATCGAACGCTTCAATTCTATATAATCGTCAATCTGTAAATTTCTTAGTTCAACTTTATTAATTTGGTTTTCCATGATTTTTTGTTGCAATTTACAAAGATTTAAGGATAGGAAAAGGATAAATAATGTGAAAATTATACAAAATTTATAAAAAATGGTCTATTTTTTGCTTGTAATTACATAGCGAGAAACCAATATATTTAACCATGCTCGCAGATTTAAAACCAAAAAACTATGAGTTCATTAAAAAATCGAGTTCAATTAATTGGACGTATTGGGCAAGACCCAGAAATTAAGCGTTTTGAAAAAGATAGTATTAGGGCAACTTTTTCGATTGCTATTAATGAGGTGTATTACAATGAGAAGAACGAGAGGGTGGAGTCTACTCAATGGCACAATGTTGTAGCGTGGGGAAAAGTAGCTGAGATAGTTGAAAAATTTGCTTCAAAGGGTAGGGAAGTGGCTATTGAAGGCAAATTAGTTAATCGCACTTACACCGACAGTGAAGGCAATAAGAAATACATTACAGAAGTGGTAGTAGGAGAAATTTTACTCTTGGGTAGCAAGTAATTAGAGATTTGAAAGATAATTGATTTATTATAAAAACAATGATAAACTCTATCAACGGAGTTTACATTGTTTTTTTTTGTCAGATGTTTTTCGCACATCGATTGATTAGGATATATTGGAGTTTAGTCTCTGTGAAAAAGAATATAATCAATAGGCCTCATGGATACCGTATTGTTAGACGTTTAAAAAATAGTAACTTGCAGATTATTAAAAAGTAATTGACGTGGTTTCTATTTTAGTCATTGAAGATGATATTCGCGTAGCAGAGTTATTGCAACGCAGTCTGGAAGAACAACAGTATAAGGTTGATGTAGCCTATGATGGTTATATGGGGCGAAAATTGGCTTTACAGAGGGAGTACAGCTTGATTATCACAGACGTTATATTGCCCAAAATCAATGGCATTGATTTGTGTAAAGAACTAAAAAGAGAAATACCACAGGTTCCGATTATTATGCTTACGGCACTCGGTACGACTGATGATAAAGTCGAAGGATTTGATGCTGGTGCAGATGATTATTTAGTCAAGCCTTTTGAAATTAGAGAATTGTATGTTCGCATTCGAGCGCTTATTAAGCGCTTTGAAAATAACAATCCCACAAAATCGAATATTTTGCGTTATGCAGATATGGAGCTTGATTTGAATGAAAAGAAGTTTAAACGATCTGGTCAAGAAATTCACTTAACTCCCAAGGAGTTTAACCTTCTTCAATATATGATGGAGAATCCTGAACGCGTATTGTCCCGCAGCGAGATATCCGAGAAGGTTTGGGACACGCATTTCGATACAGGAACTAATTTTATCGATGTGTATATTAACTACTTGAGAAAAAAAGTAGAGATAGATACAGCAAATAAACTAATACATACTAAATCGGGTATGGGCTTTATTTTGAAACAGAATGAAAATTAAAACGAGGCTTACATTACTTTTTACTGTTTTAGTAGCGTCAATACTGCTTGTGTTCGCAGGGGTTATCTATTGGTCTTCTTCTCAGAATAGAGAAATTGAATTTTATGAAGAGCTCGAGAAAGAGGCAATTACAAAAGCTAAACTTTTTTTAGAGGCTAAAGTTAAGACTAACACCTTACACCGTATTTATTTGAATAATAGTCAGATTATCAACGAAGTTGAGGTGGCTATTTACAACAGTTCTTTTGAGTTGTTGTATCACGACGATGTCGAAATTGACCGTGTTAAAGAAACGGACGAAATGCTGACCTCTATTTTAAAGTTGAATCAATTGCACTTTATGCAAGATGATTGGCAGGTTATCGGCATGCTTTATAAGTACGATGGAAAAGATTATATCATTACTGCTACTGCCTTTGATGAATATGGATATACTAAGTTGCAAAACTTGTTTTATACCATCATTGTATTGACTATTGTCTCCTTACTCGTTATCGCTTCTTTGGGTACCTTTTTTGCGAGTAGAGCACTAATGCCAATAAAGAAGATGATCAGTGAGGTAAATAAGATAACAGCTACTAACTTGGACTTGAGGCTGAGCAATGAACAAAATAAAGATGAATTAGCTGCCTTGGCTAATACCTTTAATGAAATGCTGAATAGACTTGAAAGTTCCTTTGATAGTCAAAAGCAATTTGTTTCGAATATTTCTCATGAGTTGCGCACCCCTTTGGCTGCTATAATTGCTGAGTTAGACTTGGCATTGAATAAAGAGAATGAAAAAGAAGCGTATGTACAGACAATTCAAAATGCTTTAGCCGATGCCAAAAAGTTGGTAAAGTTATCTAATAGTTTATTGGACTTTGCTAAGGCGAGTTATGATCCTACTGAGATTGTCTTTAAGGAAGTTAGAATTGATGAAATTATTTTGGATGCTTGTCAAAAATTGCAGAAGTCAAATAGTACTTATAAGTTTAATTTCCTTATCGATGAATCTGTAGAGGAGGAGGAAATGATGATTGCTTCTGTAAATCCATATTTAATGGAGGTGGCGTTGATGAACCTTTTGGAGAATGCTTGTAAGTATTCTGATAATCATCACGGAACAGTGAGTTTGTTTAATATCAGAGGTCGTTTAGTGATTAAGATAGCTGATAAGGGGATTGGGATGAGCGCAGAAGATATAGAGAAGATTTTTAAACCTTTCTATAGAGGAGATAACGGCAAGTATTTGGAGGGAAATGGCATTGGACTTTCACTGACTAAGAAAGTGGTGGACTTGCACAAAGGAACTATTGCTGTTACTTCACAAGTAAATAAAGGAACCGAATTTGTAATCACTTTATAATTCAGTGGGCGTGTATTATTCGCTATTTAAAACGCATATCTTATTGTTATTTACTCCTTGAGTAGGCAAAAAACTGATTGGTTCAAACGGCTTTGTTTGAACGAGGGGCTCCTTCGAAATTTAGTCTAAAGATTACTAAGGGCACAAAGCGCATTTGTTGTTTTTTTGTGCCTTGACTCTTTTCTGTGAGAGTATTCTCCCTTGTGTTTTTTATCACTTTAAATAACGTAGAGGGTGATGATAGCACTTTTAAAATAGCAGTTTTTTATTTCGTTAAATTCAACTGCTGTAGTTGATCGTTGACTTATCTTGTCAATTGATTAGAATTTTACCTCCTCTGTTTTGGTAAACCAAAATACGCGATAGACATATAAATGAGAATAAAGTATACGAGAATAGGCCTGATTTAGTAATACAAGCATATAATAGTTTTGGTTGTACAGCTAATGAAGGGACTATGGAGTAGAATTGCTTTGCCGTATTTTGCTAATACAGATTTTGGGTTTATCCCTTTCGTTAATCTGGTGTATTGTCAACTTGTATATTGTCGAATGTGACTTAGACGATCAATTTTTCTGTTTTTCTAATAGAATTCTAATATTTTTCTAAAACCTTTCTAATAGCCTTCTCTAAAGGCTTCCTTTACTTTTGCCACATCAAAAAATAAGATATGGACACAGAATCCTTTATAGTTATTCATTGTTAAACCATCCTGCTTAGTTGCTCATAATACATGTGATTGCTCAGTAGGAGCAAAAAGTAAAAGTTATGGCAATTTCAGTATTTATTTTAAGATTATTACTTGCTTTCGCATTAGGTGCTTTGATCGGTGTAGAAAGACAAGTAAGACAGAAAAGCGCAGGATTGCGAACAAATACCTTAGTATGTATAGGTGCGGCTGGTTTTGTATTGATGTCTTATCAGATTGGGGGTACAGCTGTAGGGAGAGTAGCTTCTTATGTTGTTAGTGGAATAGGTTTTTTAGGAGCAGGTGTGATCATGAAAGACGGATTTAGCATTCGCGGTTTGAATACAGCAGCTACTATTTGGTGTTCTGCTTCTGTTGGTTCTATGTGTGGAGTAGGACTGTGGAAAGAAGCAATCGTCATGACGGTATTGATTGTGGGAGCCCACTTGTTATTGCGTCCTTTAGGATCAGTTATTAATAAGCTTTCTTTTGAGTCAGAAAGCGATTCGTCAGAAGTACACTACGAGATAATTGTGGGTTGTAAGGAAGAAGTAGAGAATGCTATACGCGTAATGGTCTTACAACAGCTAAAATCTCAAAAGGATTTGCAAATGCGCTCATTGAAAAGTTCAGATAATGGCAATCCAGCTTTCTCGTATTTAAAATTTGAGATTTACTGTATTGGAAGGAAAGATGAGGTATTAGAGCAAATTACGAAGAAAGTTTCCTTAGAGTTTGGAGTGTCTGAAGTTTCTTGGGAACTAACAACTTATTAACCGATTAAAAACAGAAATGCGATGAAAAAGACGACCCATGTACCAAGTAATCTGACCAAGTTGGCTAAAGATTTTCAAAGTATAGATCAAATGATGACAATGCTTCCCGTTTTGAAGAAAATGCCCATTATAGATATTAGTGAAGTGTTGTCTTTAATGGAGAATAAAGATCTATTTACTGTTTTATGTGAATTTCCCATTTCAGAGCAAGGAGAGATTTTTGCAGAATTTCCCTTAGTAAAACAACTTTCCTTTTTTCAACAAATAAGTAAAAAACGCTTTTCAAAAATATTCGAAGAAATGCCTTCTGATGCAAGAGCAGATTTGTTTCAAATCTTAACGCAACAAGAGCAGATTGACTTATTGCCTTTTTTAAACAAGCACATCAGAGAGAATGTTTTGGCTTTGAGTTCTTATCCAGCAGATACTGCAGGTGGGATAATGATCACTGATTTTGCTACTGTTTCGAGAGATATGTCTTGTTTTGAGGCCATACAAAAGGTGAGACAAGATGCCCCTTCCAAAAAGACTATTTACTATGTGTACGTCGTAGGAGAGGATCAGACTCTTGTAGGCTTTATTACTTTAAAAGATTTGATCATTGCTGAGCCAGATGTATTGGTCAATGATGAACTCCACACAGAGTTTGTCTTTGGTTATGTAGATGAATCAAGCGAATCAGTGGCGGCTAAGATTGATAAGTATGAGTTAGTTGCACTGCCTATTCTCAATAGTAAGAATCAACTTGTTGGAATAGTAACCCACGATGAGGCTATTGATGTAATACAAGCAGAACATACAGAAGATATGGAGCGCTTTATGGGAATTATCAGCAATAATGAAGAATTAGATTACAATCAGACAAGCATATTTGATCATTTTAAAAAGAGAGTATTCTGGTTGGTTACTTTGGCTATTGTAGGTATTATTTCTGGATTGATAATTCACAGTTATGAAGGAGCCTTAGCGCAGATGATGATTTTAGCCTTGTATATGCCTATGGTAGCTGATACAGGTGGGAATGCCGGAAGTCAATCTGCAACTGTGATCATTAGAGCTTTAGCATTAGGACAAGTTAATATGAAATCGTGGTTTGCTATCTTGTGGAAAGAAACGCGAATTGCATTAATGCTGTCTATTTGCTTAGGAGTATTGGCTTTTGCAAAGGTAGTTTTCTTGAGTTGGGAGACTGATATTCCAGCGGCATATTCGCTGGTAGCAATAGGTGGAGTTATTGCTTTAGCTCTTTCGTTACAAGTTATTTCTTCTACAATTATAGGGGCTGCACTGCCTTTGATAGTCAAGAAAGTAGGAGGTGATCCTGCTGTGGTAGCTAGTCCAGCTATAACGACAATTGTTGATATTTCAGGTTTGTTAATTTACTTCAGTATAGCAGCTACCTTTTTTAATCTAAAGTAGCACAGTTATTGTTATATAAAATATTAAGTATTTGAATTGAGAAAAAAGGATGAAAAAAATACGATTTAGAAGTGATTTGAGCCCAGAAGGGTAGAATAAATCTTTTTTTGTAGGAATTAAGAGTAATAAGTTTATATTAATTAACATAATAAGGCGTAAATTTATTGTTAATAATTAGGTTTTAAAATATAGTAAAAATTAAAATATTAAACATAATGGCTAAAAAAGTACAAATAGCAGGTGTTTTAGGCTTGAGCCTCTTATTGAGTTTTTGTTCAGATAAGAATGAGCAAAACGGTGAAACAGCCCAATATTTGGTGGAGAATAAGGTAATTTCTTTGACCGAAAACTCAAACTTGAAAAGTAGAATTAAAACAACTTCAGTAAGTGAGGAGGATTTTACTTTTGATTTAGTTACAGCAGGAATTGTCAAAGCAATTCCTAACCATTATGCAGAGATAGCTTCTCCGTTTTCTGGTAGAATAATTAAGTCTTTCGTGAAATTAGGACAGAAAGTAGCTGTAAACACTCCTTTGTTTGAGGTTACTTCTCCAGATTATTTCGATGCACAAAAAGATTACTTTGACTCTAAGCAAGAGTATAAGCAAGCTTCTTTAAATCTGAGAAGACAGGCTGACTTACTTGAGAATGGCGTAGGTGTTCGTCAAGAGTATGAAGAAGCAGAAACAGAAAATTCGATTGCCAAAGCTGCTTTTGACAATGCAACAGCAGCAATCAAGATTTACAATGTAGAGCCGACGAGTTTAGTTTTAGGCCAGCCTCTTATTGTTCGTTCTCCAATTGCTGGAGAGGTATTGGAGAATAATGTAGTTATCGGTCAATATATCAATGATGATTCAGAACCAGTAGTTAAAATTGCTTCTCTGAATAAGATTTGGATTGTTGGGAAGATTAAAGAGAAAGACATTAATCACTTAAACAAGCTAAATAAAGTTCAGGTAGAATTGTCTGCTTATCTAGATCAACCAATTGTAGGAACGATTTACCATATCAATGAGATTGTAGATGAGGAGACAAGAAGTATTGACGTACTTATTGAGGTGGAGAATGACAAGCGTATTCTAAAACCTGGAATGTATGTCAATGTGCGTTTTATTGATCAACCAGAAAAAGTAATCTTAGTTCCTTCTCGTTCAATTTTACAAGGTGAAGATGATTCTTTTGTTTTTGTGGCAGTATCAGAGCATAGCTATGTCCGCAAGAATGTGAAAATTGGCGGAGTATCAGGAGATAAAACAGTGATTTTATCAGGATTAGACAAAGGAGATAAAGTTGTAAGTGAAGGGGGAATTTACTTGCCACAACTTTAATAACTACAAAAGACACAGACAATGAAAAAAAACATAATAGACTTAGCTATTCACAAAAGATGGCTTGTTTCAGCTCTATTTGCACTGTTATGTATATTTGGATATTACTCTTGGAAACAGTTATCTATAGAAGCATATCCAGATATTGCAGATACGACATCGCAAGTAGTGACGCAAGTACCAGGATTGGCTGCAGAAGAAATAGAATTGCAAATTACTATTCCTGTAGAACGAGCATTGAATGGAATGCCAGGAATGCACGTAATGCGTAGTAACAGTACATTTGGATTGTCAATGATCACTTTAGTTTTTGAAGATGGGATTGATGATTATTTTGCAAGACAGCGTATACAAGAGCGCTTAAATGGACTTGACCTACCTTATGATGCAGTACCAGAGTTAGATCCTCTTACATCTCCTATTGGAGAGGTGTATCGCTATATTATTGAAGGTGATGGTTATAGCTTAAGAGAATTGACGGATTTGCAAAACTTCGTGATTATTCCCAAGTTGAATCAAGTACCTGGTGTAGCAGAAGTAACAAACTTTGGGGGTATTACAACTCAGTTTCAAATTGAATTAGACCCGCGCAAATTAGAGCAATATGATTTATCGTTAAGTGATGTCACTGAGACAATCGAGGAGAATAATGTCAATGCTGGAGGAAGTGTTTTAACAAGAGGAGATCTTGGCTATGTTGTCAGAGGAATCGGTTTGATTAAGGACCTTGAAGACTTAGGGAAGATAGTTGTAAAGGCAGAGAACGGTATTCCTGTATTCTTGAATGATTTAGGACAATTAAAATATGGTAATGTAGAGCGAAAAGGAGTCTTAGGGTATAGTGATCGCGAAAGAAATTACTCTGATAGTATTGAGGGGATTGTCCTGTTGTTGAAACACGAAAACCCATCAGTAGTTTTAGAAAAGATTCACCAATATGTTGATGAATTGAATAATGGACTATTGCCAGAAGGTGTTAAGATACATACATTTTTAGATAGAACTGATTTAGTTGATACTACTCTTAGCACTGTTTCAACGACTTTGATAGAGGGGATAAGTTTAGTAGTAATCGTTTTAATTGTATTTTTAGGTAGTTGGAGAGGTGCGTTATTAGTAGCGATTACAATTCCGGTGTCTTTGCTTTTCGCATTTATCATGATGCGCTTTACAGATATACCAGCAAACTTATTATCGCTTGGTGCAATTGACTTTGGTATTATAGTCGACGGTGCAATTGTAATGATGGAATCTATTCTGAAGAAGAGGGAGGACAATCCAGATGAAGAGCTGAAGGAAAAATCTATTGCGCAAAGAGCAAAAGAGGTTGCAAAGCCTGTATTCTTTGCTACAATTATCATTATTACAGCTTATTTACCGCTATTTGCCTTTGAGCGTGTGGAGAAAAAGCTTTTTACACCTATGGCATTTACAGTAGGGTATGCTTTAGCCGGAGCTTTATTGGTAGCTTTAATCTTAATACCAGGTTTGGCGTATGCTGTTTACCGTAAGCCGAGAAAAATCTACCACAACAAGTGGTTAGAAAAGCTAACGGGAATGTACCACAATCGCATCATTAAGATTGTGAATAAACCAAAGCAAGTTTTTGCTCCAATATTAGTGGTATTGGCGATTACAATTGGATTGACTATAAAGGTAGGTAAAGACTTCTTACCTCCGTTAGATGAAGGTTCTATATGGCTTCAGGTAACATTACCTCCAGGGATTTCACTGGAAAAATCAAAAGAGTTGAGTGATACGTTACGCGCACGTACGATGAAGTATGATGAAGTAACTTATGTCATGGTGCAGGCAGGTCGTAACGACGATGGAACAGATCCATTTACACCTTCACACTTCGAGTGTTCTGTGGGGATTAAACCTTACAAAGAATGGCCAAGAGGAAAGACTAAGGATGATTTAATTGAAGAATTATCAGCCGAGTATGAGAGTTTGCCTGGATTTACAGTAGGTTTTGCTCAGCCGATGATCGATGGTGTTATGGATAAAATATCAGGGGCTCACTCTGAATTGGTTGTAAAGGTTTTTGGAGAAGATTTCCACGAGACGCGCCGTATTGCAAATGAAGTTTTAGGAACATTGAGAACGGTAGATGGTGCAGTAGATTTAGCTATTGACCAAGAACCACCACTTCCACAGTTGCAGATTCACGCTAACAGAGATAAGATTGCACAGTATGGATTGAATGTATCTGACGTTGCAGAACTTATCGAAGTAGCTATTGGTGGAAAGGCTATCTCGCAAATATTTATTGGGAACAAGGTATATGATATCAGTGCGCGATATACAGAAGAAAGTAGAAATACACCTGAGAAGATTGCAAACTTAATGTTGACTTCAAGTACTGGTGCAAAGATTCCATTATCTCAAGTAGCAGAAGTGAAAACAAGTACAGGAGAAAGTACTATTACCCGTGAAATGAATAGACGTCACTTAACTGTGAAACTGAATGTCCGCAATAGAGATTTAGGATCCCTATTGAAGGAGGCACAGCAAAAGATAGAGGAGAATATCACTTATGATCACGAGAAGTTCCACATAGAATGGGGTGGGCAATTTGAAAATCAAAATCGTGCATATAGTCGTTTAGCTGTAATTGTTCCATTGACCTTGTGTTTGATGTTTGTCTTGTTGTATGGTGCTTTTGGACAGTTTAGACAGGCAGGATTATTAATGGTTGTTGTTCCACTGGCTCTTTTTGGAGGAATGCTTGCCTTGAATATACGAGGAATGTCTTTGAACGTTTCTTCAGCAGTTGGGTTTATTGCCTTGTTTGGTGTAGCAATTCAAAATGGGGTAATTATGATTTCTCACATCAATGACTTGAGAAGAAAGGGATTTGCTTTGTTAGATGCTGTATTGACAGGAGCAGAACAAAGGTTTAGACCAGTCTTAATGACTGCGACCGTTGCTATTTTGGGATTATTTCCAGCGTCTATGGCTACGGGAATCGGATCTGATGTGCAAAGACCATTGGCAACAGTAATTGTTTATGGATTGCTATTTGCGACTATATTAACGCTATTTGTGTTACCTGCGCTTTATTATTTAGTGGAACGCAAATGGGGGAAAGATAGTGATTTTGTAAAAAGTGAAGTAGAAGAAGAAAATTAGTCAGAAAATGAATAATTTAAAAAAATACATAGGAATAGGTTTAGTTATTCTTTGTAGTGGAAGTACACTGTATGCTCAGAACGGGCATACAGAGAACTCTGGAAACAAGAATGCGATTACTTATAAAGAGTTCTTGAGTAGAATGATAAGTAATAACCTAAGTTATACAGCAGAGCGATTCAATATTGATATTGCTGAGGCTGAGGTTCAAGCAGCAAAGGCTTTTCCCGATCCAGAGTTAAGTTTTGGATGGGCTGACAATCAGCAAAAGCGCATGCAAATGGGGTATGGCTTTGAGGCAGAGTTGTCTTGGGATTTGGAGCTCGGAGGTAAGCGAAAAGCGAGAAAGAATTTGGCACGCGATCAAAAAGTCTTGGCAGAATTAGAATTACAAGAGTTCTTTCATACGCTGAGAGCTGAATCTACGGTTACATTTCTTGAAGGCATGCAAAATAAGATGTTATTCGACATTCAACGAGATTCTTATTTGTCTATGCAACAAGTAGCTCAGTCAGATAGTATTCGTTATAGCTTGGGACAAATAAGCAAAGTAGATGCTATTCAAAGTAAATTAGAAGCCAAGTCAATGTGGAATGATTTACAAGATGCAGATGATACTTGGGAGAATAGCTTAGTGGAAATTAGAAATATTATCAGTGTCAATAGACATGATACAATTTACGTTCCTGAGGGGAGTTTTGATAAGTTTGCTCGATTATTTGACTTAGATGATTTAATCGTAACGGCTCAAAATAACCGTGCAGATTATTTGGTTGCAAGACAGAATAAGGTTGTAGCAGGTCGTCAAGTTGCCTTAGCAAGAGCTGAAAGAGCGATTGATTTGGGACTAAGTGTAGGAGTTGAAAACAATTCATTCGTAAAAAATGCTGTTGCTCCAACACCTGGTAATACTGTTGTAAAAGCGGGAATCTCTGTTCCTTTGAAGTTTTCAAATCGAAAAGAATCGGGGTTAAAGACTGCATTGTATGAAGAAAAACAAGCAGATCTGGAATACTTATCTATTGAGTTAGAGCTTGAAAAAGAGATTACACAGGCATATCGCAATTACTTGACAAAACAAAAACAGATTTACCGCTTTGAGAATGGGATGTTGCAAGAAGCTAAAGAAGTATTTGAGGGGATCAAGTATAGTTATCAGCGTGGTGCAAGTAGCTTATTAGAAGTATTAGACGCACAGCGTACCTATAATGAGATACAACAAGCTTATGCAGAAACGCTATTTGAGTACGCTTCAGCTTTAGTAGAGTTGGAGAAAGCAGTAGGTATTTGGGATATTGACTTTTAAGATGTGTATTATGAAAAAAATTATATTAGGATTATTCTTGTTTTCTGTTTCGTTGATATCAGCGCAAGATATCAATGAAGACCTTAAAGGAAGAACTACATTTGCTGTTAAGGCGGGATGGTTACAATCAACGCTGAAAGGCGATGACGTTGACTATTTAGCTGTAGATGGTAAAGTAGATGCCCGCAATAGCTTTTTTGCTGGTGTAAGTGTGGATAATAGTATTGGCAAACACTTTGGGTTAAAGCACGAGTTATTTTATCAAAATTACGGAGGTGAGTTTAAAAGAGAACTTGAAGATCACGTATTTGATGCTACGTTAGAAATGCATAGTTTGCGCTTGAACCCGATTAGTGCAGTATTTCAAGTTAAGGGATTGCAACTCTATGCAGGACCCTATGTGAATATGCTGTTGTATTCTTCTATTTCGGCAATAGATGAAAATGGAAAGAAGTACAAAGATCACGGCATATTTGGTAGTACAGAAGATGATCAAGAAGACAGTAAGTACTTGCAGAAGATGGATTATGGTATTGTTGCAGGATTGGAATACCAGTTTAAGTTTGGCTTGATTATCGGAGCACAGTTTACTCGTGGGTTTGCCTCAATATTTGATAATTCAAATACTTTTGGAGTAGAAGAAAATGAAGGAGCAAATGACTTTAAAATATATAATCAGAACTTTAACGTCTTTGTAGGTTATCGCTTTTAAGATGATTAGATTGTTGTAAAAGAGAAGCTAATGTGTTTTAGCTTCACTAAGATGTACAAAAAGCCTCATAATTATGAGGCTTTTTCTTTTACTATAAGAGTATGTTTTTTACTTCAGATAACTTCTTTATTACTTTGAAGTTTTCGTGTACTATTGGGTGATCTATATGCTCGTGGAGCCATGTTGTATGAAAAGGTACATGTACAGCATGTCCCCCTAATTCAAGAACTGGCAATACGTCTGAACGCAGCGAGTTACCTATCATAATAAATTCATCTGCATTTATATCAAGTCGTTTCAACAGTTTTTGATAGTCTATTTCTTCCTTGTCTGTCATTACTTCAATGTGGTGGAAATAAGAACCTAAACCAGATTTGTGTAATTTTCGGTGTTGGTCTTTTAAATCTCCTTTCGTAGCGACAACAAGTTTGTATTTGGATTGTAAATCTTGTAGAACATCTTCAACATCATCTATTAGTTCAACAGGTTTAGTCAATAACTTTTTACCTATTTTGACGATTTTGTCAATAACTTTGACATTTACAGTTCCTTTCGATATGATATTTGCAGCCTCTACCATGGATAGTGTAAATCCCTTGATACCATATCCATAAAGAGGTAAGTTATCGATTTGCATTTTGAAGAGGATTTGAGAAATACTTTGATGTGTGAGATAATCTTCTAACAAAACACAGAACTCTTGTTCGGCTTCGTTGAAAAAAGGCTCATTTACCCATAGTGTATCATCTGCGTCAAAAGCTACTACTTTGATGTTTTTCATATATAATTGTATTGTTTGACATACAAATATACTGTGAAATAAAATCTTATTGTTTCAAAATATAAGCAAAGATTAAAGGTGCTACAATAGTTGCATCAGACTCAATCATAAAGCTTGGTGTGTCAACATCGAGTTTGCCCCAAGTGATTTTTTCATTTGGAATACAGCCAGAATACGATCCAAAAGAAGTTGTAGAATCCGTAATTTGACTATAGTATCTCCATTTTAGTATGTTTTCTTTTTCTAAGTCTTGCTCTAACATAGGAGCTACACACATTGCAAAATCTCCGGCAATTCCTCCTCCGATTTGGAAGAACCCCACTCCTTGTCCAACAGCATTGTGCTCGTACCAGTTTGCTAACCAAACCATGTATTCTAATCCACTTTTGACAGTTGATGCTTTTAGCTCTTGTTTGATTACATAAGAAGCAAATATATTCCCCATAGTTGAGTCTTCCCAACCTGGTACTACAATAGGTAAGTTGCGTTCAGCAGCAGCTAACATCCACGAGTTTTTCGGGTCTATTTCGTATTCGTCCTCTAATACTCCACTAAGCAATAACTTATACATATATTCATGAGGGAAATAACGTTCGCCAGCTTGCTCTGCATCTTTCCAAATTTTCTCGATGTGACTTTGTATTTTTCTGAAGGCTTCTTCTTCTGGGATACAGGTATCGGTTACGCGATTGTATTTGTTTTCAAGTAACTCAAGTTCTTGTTGAGGTGTTAAATCGCGGTAGTTTGGTATTCTCTTGTAGTGAGAGTGTGCGACTAAGTTCATAATGTCTTCCTCTAAGTTGGCACCAGTACAGCTAATGATGTCCACCTTTCCTTGTCTAATCATCTCTGCTAACGAAATTCCTAATTCTGCTGTACTCATTGCACCTGCAAGAGAGATAAGCATTTTTCCTCCTTTTTCTAAGTGTGTTTCATAGCCTTTAGCTGAGTCTACTAAAGTTGCTGCGTTGAAGTGAAGGAAATTTTCTTCTAAGAATTGTGAGATCGGTCCTCTTTTCATTGTCATAATTTTGTTTTACTGCGTATTTCTAAACTGTTGTTATATTCTAAATATCAATAGCAATTACACCTGTTTTGTCTTGCAAATGAGGTGTTTGTGTTGATTTTAGATATGCGTCAGCGAAACTAATTAGAACATTAAGGATAATATTTATCCTATGATAAATATTAATCTATTTTTCTTTTCTTATCCTACTTAAGCTTACTTGAGTAATTCCTAAATAAGAAGCAATGTGTTTTAAAGGGACACGTTGAAATAGGGTGGGTTGATTGCTTAGAAGTGCCTCATAGCGTTCTTTGGCAGGTAACAAATCTCTTGTAATGATGCGTCTTTCAACTTTAAGCAATTCTTTTTCTGCTAATTTTCTTCCGAGATTGGCAATGTGTATATCCGAAAGGTAGAAAGTGTTGAGCTTGTCAAAGTTGATTTCATAAAGCTCACAATCAACTAATAGCTCTATGTTTTCATAGCTCTTTTTATTCTCTACGTAATTTTGCATGGATAAAATGGTAGCACCTTCTTCTCCAAACCAAAATGTGATTTCTCCCTGATCGTGGTAGGAGAAAGCTCTTACGACTCCTTTTTTGATAAAGTAAAGTTTGTTTTCAAACTTATCCGCCTGCAGTAGAATGTGTCCTTTTGGAAATGACTTTTCTATTGCAATATCTTGAATAGTTTGTTTTGATTCCTTTGGAAGTTCATAGATATTGTCAAGTATTTGTTCTAAAGTCATTTTTTGTCAAATTTAAGGGAGTAAATCTATTATCGCTGTAAAGATAAGCTATTTAAAAAAAAGTAGTAGAAGTGCAAAGATGTAGTTTTTTGTAGGTATTTCAGTTTAGAAAGAAAAGCATTTAAGAGAGGTGTTTGCTAATATCTTCGTTTTCATTTTCATTGCTAAGAGAACCAGAATAGCTATTTCAAGCTTTTTTTTATTGTTAAACTTGATTCGTTATTGTGATATAGATTATATTAATGTTAATATTTATGTTTTTGGGCTTAAGTCTTTTTTTTCAAGGTCTTACTTTAATAGATTTGTAAAACTTAATATATAGAAGAAAGCAAATAAACACTTTAAGAATGAATTTTAAATCAACCATTTACGCAGCAGTAGGATGTCTTTTTTCTGTTGCAGCATTAGCAAATGAGACTTTGCCAAAACCAAAGTTAGTAGTAGGATTAGTTGTAGATCAAATGAGATGGGACTATTTGTATCGCTACTATGACCGTTATTCAGATAATGGTTTTAAGCGTTTGCTTAATGAAGGTTTCTCAAGTGAGAATACTTATATAGATTATGTACCTACTTATACTGCAATCGGGCACAGTACTGTTTATACAGGAAGTGTACCAGCTATTCACGGAATTGCGGGTAATGACTTCATTATTCAAGCAACAGGAGAGAGCATGTATTGTACACAAGATGACTCTGTCGTAGGAGTTGGAGGAGGAGAAGGTAAGATTGGGAAACAATCACCTAAGAACCTACTTGTCTCTACAGTGACTGACCAATTAAAATTGGCGACTAATTTTCAATCTAAAGTAATTGGAATTGCAATTAAAGACAGAGGGGGTATTTTACCTGCTGGACACTTTGCAAATGCTGCTTACTGGTTAGACGGTACAACAGGAGATTGGATAACGAGTACTTTTTATATGAATGATTTGCCTAAGTGGGTAAAGTCTTTTAACAAACAAAAGTTGGCTGATAAGTACTTTAAACAGGGGTGGAAGACCTTATATCCAATTGATAGTTATGTTTTGAGTATTTCAGATGACAATGAGTATGAACAGCCTTTTAAAGGAGAAGATAAGCCTGTTTTTCCACGTAATTTAGTAAAACTTAAAAAGGATAATGGCTATGATTTAATCAAATCAACTCCATTTGGAAATAGTTTGACACTTGATTTTGCAAAGGCTGCAATTGAAAGTGAAGAACTTGGGAACAACAGTAAAGGAGTAACGGATTTCTTAGCTGTAAGTTTATCGTCAACAGATTATATTGGACATCAATTTGCAATCAACTCTATTGAGATTGAGGATACATATTTGAGATTAGATGCTGATTTAGCTGAATTTTTTGAGTATTTAGATAAGAAGGTTGGGAAAGGGAATTACACTTTGTTCTTGACAGCAGACCATGGAGCTGCACACAACCCTAAGTTTTTTGCAGATCAAAAAGGTAATGCAGGTTATTTCAATACTGGTGAAGCTCGAAAAATTTTGAATGAAAAGTTAGCTAAGAAATTTGAGCAAGAAGATATCATCAAAAGCTTGACGAATTACCAAGTTCACTTAAACAATAAACTGATTGAAGATAAAGACTTAGAAGAAGATGATATTCGCGAGTTTATTGTAAGAGAGATGAAGAAGCTTGAAGGAATTGCATTCGTAACAGATATGGATAAAGCTGCTCAAGCGAGTATTCCTCAAAAAATTAGAGAGCGTATTGTGAATGGTTATAATATTAAGAGAAGTGGAGTTATTCAGTATATCTTAGAGCCACAATGGTATAGTGGAAAGAAAGATGGAAAGGGAACAACACACGGAACATGGGGATCTTATGACGCTCATATCCCAGCAGTATTTATGGGATGGGGAGTGAAACCTGGAAAAACAACAAGAGAAACTCATATGACGGATATTGCGCCAACTATTGCCGAGATTTTAAAAATCGAAGTTCCAAATGGAAATATAGGAACGCCAATCCACGAGGCTATTGATGTAAAATAAATAGATATTTTATAGAAATATTAAAGCGTTATTAGTGCTAATGTACTAATAACGCTTTTTTTATAATTTAGATTGTTTTTTAATAGTGATAGTTCGTTTTTATTTTTAGCTTTGAAATATCTACAATAATTTTTTAGTAAATATGAAAAAAAGACTTTTACTAGTTAGTTTTATGTTAGTTGTTAGTGCCACACTACATGCACAATATAAAACTATAACAAAGAAAGATTCTAATGGTTTTAAATATGAGACTGTTGAGAATGATCCTTCAAAAGCGCGTATTTATACCTTAGAGAATGGTCTTAAAGTATATTTGGCACAGAATCACGATGAACCTCGTATTCAAACCTATATACCAGTGCGTACAGGATCAAATAATGATCCAGAGGATAATACTGGACTTGCTCACTATTTAGAGCATATGTTGTTTAAAGGTACTTCTAAGTTAGGAACTGTAAATTGGGAAGCTGAGAAAGCTATGATTAAACAGATTTCCGATTTATATGAAGAGCATAAAAAGGAAACAGATGTAGAGAAGAAGAAAGCAATTTATAAGAAGATTGATGAAATCTCTAAAGTTGCTTCACAATATGCTGTTGCTAATGAATATGATAAATCTGTAGCTTCAATCGGTGCATCAGGCACAAATGCTCATACCTGGTTTGACGAGACTGTATACAAGAACGTGATTCCGTCAAATGAATTGGAGAAGTTCTTGATTATTGAACAAGAGCGCTTCTCTGAATTAGTATTGCGTTTGTTTCATACAGAGTTAGAGGCAGTTTACGAGGAATTTAATAGAGGTCAAGATAGTGACTATAGGACTTCACATGAAGCTATGATGAAGCTATTGTTCCCTACTTCTCATTATGGTACACAAACTACCATTGGTACTTCAGAGCATTTAAAGAATCCTTCAATGGTGGCTATCCACAATTATTTTAATCAATATTATGTTCCTAATAATATTGCAGTTGTGTTAGTAGGAGATTTAGAGTTTGAACCAACGATTAAATTGGTAAATGCCTATTTTGGTTCAATGAAGAAGGGGGTTCAGCCTAAAGAATATGTTGCTGTTGAACCACCGTTAACAACTATACAATCAACAGAGGTTTTTAGCCCTCAAAGTGAGAGAGTTGAAATAGGTTTTCGCCTTGGTGGTGTAAAAACGGAAGATGCTACTTACCTATCTTTGATTGATATGTTATTGAGCAATGGGCAAGCAGGTCTTATTGACTTAGATGTCAATCAAAAGCAAAGAACGCTTTACGCAGGTAGTTCACCTATGATTATGAAGGATTACTCTGTACACCAGTTAACAGGTATGCCTAATGAAGGACAAAGCTTAGAAGAAGTGAGAGATATTCTTTTAGGAGAGTTAGAAAAGATTAAAAAAGGAGACTTTGACGAGTGGCTATTAGAGGCTGTTGTAAATGAGTTTAGAAAGAACTCTATGATGGCTTTGGAAAGCAATGACGCGATGGCTACGGAAATGTATCAGGCGTTTATTTACGGAAGAACTTGGGAAGAGACTGTAAGCGAGATTGACAAGATTGCTAAAATTACCAAAGCGGATGTAGTGAAGTTTGCAAATGAAAAGTATGGTGATAATTATGCTATTGTCTATAAAAGACAAGGTGAAAATAAAGACTTAGTTCGCGTAGAGAATCCTGGAATTACGCCTATTGATTTGAATAGAGAAAGTGAGTCAGAGTTTTACAAACGCCTTAAGAATATCGCAGTACAAGATATTCAGCCTGAATTTATAGACTTTGATTCGGCTATTAAAAAAGATAAAATCGGAAAAGTGGGAGGTACTTTGTACTCCATTGAGAATAAAACAAATGATATTGCTACAGTAACTTATATCATGCCAGTGGGTACTGATCACGGTAAAGTATTAGGTTTAGCAGTTGGTTATTTAGATTATTTAGGTACAAATAAATATTCTGCAGCTGATATTCGCAAAGAGTTTTACAAATTGGGAATAGAGTATTCTTTTAGTACATCTACAGATAAAACATTTATTACCGTAAATGGATTAAAGGAGAATATTCCTGCAGGTATAGCTTTATTAGAGCACTTGTTGACAGATGCGAAAGCAGACCAAGAAGCGTATAACAATTTAGTAGATCAAATCTTGAAAGGTCGTCAAGATGCAAAATCGAGTAAAGGCGGTATTCAAAGAGCATTGAGCAGTTATATTGTTTCAGGAGAAGATAGCCGCTTTAAAGATATATTTAGCGAAAGTGAATTGAAATCTTTGAATCCTAATGAATTGGTGAAGATTGTTCATTCGTTTAGTGATTACAATCAAGATGTTTTCTACTATGGAAATGATTTAGCAGCAACGAAGAAGGCTGTTGAAAAACACCATAATTTAGGGAAGAATAAGAAAGTTCCAGCGTTGAAAGTTTATCCAGAGCCAGAAACAACAGGAACAGTATATTTTGCACCATATGATATGGTACAAGCTGAAATTTCATTTAGAGGACGTGAGATCAAGTTTAATAAAGATATCTTAGCAGCGAGTAATATTTTCAATAATTACTTTGGTGGAGGAATGGCATCTGTGGTTTTCCAAGAGATTAGGGAGTCTAAATCACTGGCTTATTCGGCTTATGCATATTACTTCAATGCAGCAGAGAAAGAGAAGTATAACTATGTGATGGCTTATGTTGGAACACAGGCAAACAAATTACCTCAGGCAGTAGATGCAATGATGGAACTGATGAACGATATGCCAAAAGCTGAAAATCAGTTTGAGAATGCTAAGAGTTCTGTATTAAAGAATATCGCAACACAACGTTATACGAAAGCTCAAATATTCTATTATTGGTTGACTTTAAAAGAGAAAGGTATTGATTACGATATCAATAAAGATCTTTACAAAGAGATTCAAACTATGAAAATGGATGATTTAGTTGACTTTTTCAACAAACACGTGAAAGGTAAATCATTTAACGTTGGTTTATTAGGTAAGAAAGAGAACCTTGATTGGGAAGCAGTGAAGAAATTTGGAAAGATTAAAGAGCTGACTTTAGAAGATTTATTCGGGTACTAATACATTATTTATATAGCTTAAAAAAGCCTCAAGTATTTTACTTGAGGCTTTTATTGTTCTATTGAAAGGTTGTTTTATTCGTTTAAAAGAGAGATATATTCCAGGCCTTGTTTTATTGATTTTACATTATTAAATGTTAGCAATAAGCGCAATCCTGCTTTTGTTTGCTTTTCTTTTATACTACATATATTCGCTCTGTGTTGAACGAAAGTAAACACGTTTCTGAATTTTGCTGTTTGATAAAATTCCGATTTCTGATCGCCAATAAAGTAGCAGATCATCTTTCCTTGTTTCATCACTATTTTTTCTATTCCCATGTCAATAGCATGCTTTTTTATACGCAAACTATTGTGTAAAGCAATCGCTTGTCTTGGCAAGGGACCGAAACGGTCAATAATACGCTGCTCGTAAGCGACTAAATCTTCATCTGTATTTATAGAACTTAGTTCATTGTACAAGTTTAGACGCTCAGTAATATTGTTGATATACTCATCAGGATATAGAATTTCGAAATCAGTGTCAATCTGTACATCGCGAACAAAGACCTTATTTTCCTCTTTATTTTCATCTTCATAAAGATCTTTAAACTCATTTGCTTTAAGTTCTTCAATCGCTTCTTGCATGATTTTTTGGTAAGTTTCAAATCCTATTTCATTGATAAAACCACTTTGCTCACCTCCTAATATATCACCTGCTCCACGTATTTCTAAGTCTTTCATTGCAATATTAAAGCCACTGCCTAAGTCACTGAACTGTTCAAGAGCTTGGATTCGCTTTCTGGCTTCTTCTGTCATCGCTGAATAAGGAGGGCAGATAAAATAACAGAATGCTTTTTTATTACTTCGACCAACGCGTCCTCTCATTTGATGTAAATCAGAAAGTCCAAAGTTATTTGCATTGTTGATTAATATGGTGTTGGCATTTGGAACATCTAATCCACTTTCAATAATTGTAGTCGCTACAAGAACATCAAATTGGCCATCCATGAAAGCAAGCATTAAGTCTTCTAATTTTTTTCCTTCCATTTGACCATGGCCTATACCTACTTTAGCATCAGGTACAAGACGTTGTATCATTCCAGCAACTTCCTTGATGTTTTCAATTCTATTATTGATGAAATAAACTTGCCCACCTCTTTCTATTTCATAAGAAATAGCATCTCGGATTACTTCCTCATTGAATCCTACTACATTCGTTTCTATAGGATATCTATTAGGTGGAGGCGTTGTTATAACTGATAAATCCCTTGCAGCCATTAAAGAAAACTGTAAAGTTCTTGGAATTGGGGTAGCAGTTAGTGTTAACGTATCTACATTTTCTGATATTGTTTTTAGTTTGTCTTTTACAGCTACTCCAAACTTTTGTTCTTCATCGATGATTAGCAAACCTAAATCCTTAAAGACTACATTTTTGTTTACTAATTGATGCGTACCGATAATGATATCTATTTTTCCATCGGCAAGGTCTTTCAGTATTTCGCTTTTTTGCTTTGCAGTTCTAAATCGATTGATGTAGCTGACTCTTATAGGCATGTCTTTTAGGCGTTCCGTAAACGTCTTAAAGTGTTGAAATGCCAGGATTGTCGTTGGCACAAGTATCGCGACTTGCTTGCCGTTTTCGGCCATCTTGAATGCAGCGCGAATAGCTACTTCGGTTTTTCCAAAACCTACATCTCCACAAACTAAGCGATCCATCGGACGCTCGCTTTCCATATCTGCTTTTACCTCCTGGGTTGCTTTTAATTGATCAGGAGTGTCTTCATAGATAAAAGAACTTTCTAATTCGTGTTGTAAATACCCATCAGGTGCACATTGAAAACCTTTTTGAAGTTTTCTTTTCGCATAAAGCTGGATGAGGTTGAAAGCGATGTGTTTAACTCTTGCTTTGGTTTTGTTCTTTAAGTTTTTCCATGCACTTGAGCCAAGTTTATATATTTTTGGAGCTACGCCGTCTTTGCCATTGTATTTTGCAATTTTATGCAAAGAGTGGATGCTTACATACACAATGTCATTGTCTGCATAGACTAATTTTATAGCCTCTTGTGTCTTGCCTTCTACTTGTATTTTTTGCAAACCTCCAAATCGCCCTATACCGTGATCAATGTGAGTAACGTAGTCACCCACAGATAGTGAATTGAGCTCTTTTAGTGTGATGGTTTGCTTTTTCGTATAACCATTCTTTAGATTAAATCTGTGGTATCGTTCAAATATTTGATGGTCCGTATAACAGGCAATTTGGTTTTCTTCATCGATAAACCCTTCAAAGATTGGGTGAACTAATGTTTCATAGGACTGTACTACTACTTGTTCATCCGTGTCTTTTAGAGAATGGAATATCTCTTTGAAACGACGTGCTTGATTCTCGTTTGAACAGAATAAATAATTCTTTATTCCATTGTCTGTATTGTCGTTTAAACTTCTTACCAATAAGTCAAACTGCTTATTGAAAGAAGGTTGGGGTTTGATGTGAAATTCATATGTATTGTCAACATCAATTAACTTTGTTTCATCCAGTTCAACAAAACTGAGAAGTTCTATTTTATCTAAGAAGGCAGCCCCGTTAATAAACATACCTTCTGGTGAGGTATGAGCAAGGTCTTTGTTTAGTTTTTCGAATATCGTGGTAGCTTTGTCAAATAAACGGTTTAATTGTTCGACAACAAGGGCCGTATTTTGAGCAAATACTACAGTGTTTTGAGAAATATAGTCTAAGAAACTCTCTCTGCCTTCAGTAGAAAATTTATTCTCTACGTTGGGAATGATTGTTATCTTTTTCTTTTTTTCGATAGACAATTGTGTCTCAACGTCAAAAGTACGTATACTGTCAATCTCATTACCAAAAAATTCAAGGCGATATGGTTCGTCATTTGAAAATGAGAAAACGTCTAATATACCTCCGCGTACTGAAAACTCTCCAGGTTCAGCAACAAAATCAACTCGTTTAAAATTATATTCAAAAAGAGTTTCGTTGATAAAGTCAATATCGTACTTGTCGCCAACATTGATTTTCAGCGTGTTCTTCTCCAGTACTTTTTTAGTTACAACTTTTTCAAAAAGAGCTTCTGGATAGGTAACGATAATAGCTGGTTTTTTTCTTGAACTAATGCGGTTTAATACCTCTGCGCGTAAAAGAATATTTGCGTTATCGGTTTCTTCAATTTGATATGGTCGTTTGTATGAACCAGGGTAGAACAAAACATCTTGTTTATTCAACAAACTCTCCAAGTCATTTAGGTAATATGCTGCTTCTTCCTTATCATTAAAAATAAGTAGATAAGGAACATCTGACTGGGAAAATAAACTTTCTATTTGAAAGGAAATCGAAGAACCAATAAGACCTTTAAAACGCAGTTTTTTACCACGACTACCTGCTAAATCTTTTAGTATTTGATTTGTTTTTGTAGTGTTATGATAGATTTGTTTAATATCCATTATTCTTCTGTTTGTTCATCTGGGTTAGCTCTTCTCTCCTCGTTTATAAGCTCAAGCATTTCTTCTTCCCCTAATTCTAATGGAATCTTTTTCGCTTGTAAATTGCGTTCCATATTTTTAATTAGGAGTGTGATATTTTTATTTGTCTCTTTTAAGTACATGTCAACCTTGCCTATCTCTATTGGATCCAGGTTTAAGAACATATTTAAGTTTTTTACTGAATTGTAAAGGACCGTTAAGCGAGCTTTATTGTCTTTTTCGTCAATTTCTACGGGGTATTTGACAAAGGTGATTGACTGTAATCTATTGTCAATTTGAGCAATCTTTTTTTGATATGCATCAATAGAAGTAACTGGTTTAAGTTCAGCTTCTTGCTTAAACTCTTTCCACGCATTCCATTTACTTAGTATATCCGTTAGCTCTTGACTTGTTTCTGGAATATCAATCTTCCAGTTAGCTTCGAGGTATTTGAATACACTATCTTGGTGTTTTGTATAGCGTTCTTGTTCAGCTTGTTGCTGTTTTTCTTTGTCTTCGCATGCTATCGAAAGGAATGATAGCGTAAAAATACTCAGTATAAATAGAAATGTTTTTTTCATCTTAATCACAATAAGGCTCAAATTTACAAAGTTATAGGTTAATAATTAGTAACTCTCTCATAGATTGTTATAATAGTTATAAAGTATCTTCTATTATGACTATTTCCATTGATTTCTTTCTATACTTCTTTTATATTTGTGGTTTATTATAATTTATAGATAATGGGAACCAAAATTCTTATCATAGGGGCTTGTGGACAAATTGGGTCAGAGCTAACATTAAAGTTAAGAGGTATTTACGGAAACGATAACGTAGTTGCTTCTGATATACGAGAAGGGAACGCGAATCTGATGGAATCTGGGCCTTTCGAGATATTGAATGCTATGGATTTTGATGCTGTTTCAGCTGTGATCGAAAAGCATCAGATAGAAGAAGTTTACTTAATGGCTGCTTTGTTGTCAGCTACTGCTGAGAAGAATCCTGCTTTTGCATGGGAGTTGAATATGAACTCTCTTTTCCATGTTCTTAATTTGGCAAAAGAAGGAAAGATTAAGAAAATCTTTTGGCCGTCTTCAATTGCTGTTTTTGGGCCTACTACTCCTCGTGTAATGACGCCTCAATATACTGTAATGGAACCAAGTACTGTGTACGGTATCTCTAAGCAAACTGGAGAGCGCTGGTGTGAATATTACTTTAATAAGTATGGTGTAGATGTAAGAAGTATTCGCTATCCAGGTTTAATTTCTTGGACTACTCCTCCTGGAGGTGGGACAACAGACTATGCGGTTGATATTTTCTATAAGGCGATTGAGGATAAACATTACAACTGTTTTTTATCTGAAAAATCAGCTTTGCCTATGATGTATATGGACGATGCTTTGAATGCTACAGTTGGTATTATGCAAGCGAAAAAAGAAGATATAAAAATCCGTTCATCGTACAACCTTGGTGGAATCTCGTTTACGCCTGAGGAAATTTACGCAGAAATCAAAAAACACATTCCTGATTTTACAATCGAATACAATTCTGACTTTAGACAAGCTATTGCCGATAGTTGGCCAGCAAGTATTGATGATAGTGCAGCTCAAACTGACTGGAATTGGAGTCACAAGTATGACCTTGAGGCATTAACCAAAGTTATGTTGGAAAACTTGACAAGAGTTTTAGCAAAATAAGATAAATCTTAAAACGCCAGAGTATTTGCTCTGGCGTTTTTTATTTCTTAAGCTTTTTGAATACTAATTTATATAAGGGTATAATAGTAATGACTAAAGCTGCGATAATTACAATTGTACTTAGATTGTCCGATAGTAATCTTTGTGTTTTTAAGATTAAGGCTACTGCAAAAACAATCAATCCTACGACTAAAAGCTTTAAATTGTTATTCATTTTTTCTAATTTGTACAAATATAGATAATAACTTAAAGTTTATTGAATAAATATATTACTAAAGGACTTACAATCATTACAAAGGAAATTGTAATGAAAAAATAGGCTGTTTGTGCATTCAGTATGCCAAATTGGAAAAGCAAGATAGAAAGTGCTAATATTCCTAAACCTAATAATAAAATAAGTGTATTTCTTTTCATTTGCATAGGTTGTTTATTAAATAATAAAATTACTCATAAAATACAATATAAACACTTCTTTTGAAGTGTATTAACTTCTATTAAAGATATAGTGATATGGAAAATAAAATAAAAGAGATTGTAAACTGTGCAAATCAGTCCTACTCTAAGTGGAGAAAGCAGGATATAGAGCATAGAATAACTTACTTAAAAGCTTTGAAAAACAATTTGTTAGCTAATAAAGAACACTATGCTTCTCTGATGACAAAGGATATGAATAAGCCTTTAATACAAGCTATAGGAGAAGTAGAAAAGTGTGGTAAATTAATTGATTATTATATTGATCACGGTAAAGAGATATTGAAAGGACGCACGATTGCAACAGAGTGGTCAGAAGTATATGTCGTTAATGATCCCTTGGGAGTGATATTAGGTGTGATGCCTTGGAACTTTCCTTTTTGGCAGGTATTTAGATTCGCTGTACCAACCTTATTAGCGGGAAATACAGTCATCGTAAAACATGCGAGTAATGTGCCTTTAAGTGCAGAAGCACTTGAGAATTGCTTTAAAGTAGAAGGCTTTGAGCAAGTTTACTTCAATGTTACTATTCCTGGTAAAGAAGTCAATTCGCTAATAGAAAGTCCTTACATAAAAGGAGTTTCTTTGACGGGAAGTGAAGCAGCAGGTAGTTCTGTTGCCAAAAAAGCTGGTGAATTAATTAAACCTGTCGTATTAGAATTGGGAGGAAGTAATGCCTTTATTGTTTGTCAAGACGCAAATCTCGCTAAAGTTATTCCTGTAGCTGTGAATGCAAGATTTCAGAATACTGGTCAAAGTTGCATTGCAGGAAAGCGTTTTTTAGTACACAATGCTTTGAAAGAGCAGTTCATCGAGCAATTTCAATTAGAGGTGAGCAAATTAAAGAGAGGAGATCTATTTGATAAGAACACTACGATTGGGTTAATGGCGAGGGAAGACTTGGCGATAGAGTTGGAAAGTATTATGAAAGCATCTATTTCTCAAGGAGCACGATTAGTGTTTGGTGGTCATCGCGAAGGAAGTTGGTTCGAACCTACTTTACTCGCTGAAGTTACTCCTGAGATGGAGGCTTTTAGACAAGAGACTTTTGGTCCTTTAGCAGTAGTTGTAGGTTTTGATACCTTAGAGGAAGCGATACAGTTGAGTAATGATTCTCGCTTCGGTTTAGGCGTGTCTATCTTTAGTGAAGATGTTGACTTACTGAGAAGTAGAGTTAGTGATTTTGAAGATGGAGCAGTGTTTATCAATGAGATGGTAATCTCAGATCCACGAGTGCCTTTTGGGGGAAATAAGTTTTCTGGTATTGGTAGAGAAATGTCTGAAGAAGGATTATTGGCATTTGTCAATAAGAAATCAGTAATAATAAAATAGAAATAGTGTTAATTTTTAGTAATTTTGGTTAATACATAAATGTGTTAATCATGGTGGATACTTTTATCGAATTTTATGATAAGATCAATTTTGTTGATTTAATTGAGTTTTGTGGAACATTTGCATTTGCTATTTCAGGGGTTCGTTTAGCTTCAGCAAAAAGTGTGGATTGGTTCGGCGCTTTTGTCATTGGATTTGTCACTGCTACAGGTGGAGGAACTCTCCGTGATCTATTGCTAAACACAACGCCATTCTGGTTGTTATCAAGTGTTTATGCGTGGTGTACAATTCTGGCTTTACTTACTGTTATTCTGTTTAGAAAACAGTTGGTACGTCTGAACAACACGTTTTTGTGGTTTGACAGCATTGGCTTAGGTCTTTTCGTTGTGGTAGGAACGGAAAAAGCAATAGCATTTGGTTATCCTTTTTGGGTAGTTGTAATTTTAGCGACTATTACGGGAACTGTAGGAAGTATAATACGCGATATAATGATTAATGAAATTCCTGCCATGTTTAGGCAAGAGTGGTATGCCTTAGTGTGTATTTTTGGAGTGATGATTTACTATGGGTTAATTTATTTGAAGATGTCTGAGCCAGTAGTACAAGTTCTTACAGCAGCTTCTGTTTTTGTAATTCGTTTACTGGCAACTCGTTATAAATTGGGGCTTCCGACATTGAAGGATGAAGATTAAAAAAAGTATTTTTTTTTGATTTTTTAGTTTGTATAAATGAAATTTCGTTCTATATTTGCATCGCAATAAAGGTAACACACCTTCCTCCTTAGCTCAGTTGGTTAGAGCATCTGACTGTTAATCAGAGGGTCCTTGGTTCGAGCCCAAGAGGGGGAGCAGAAAGCCAGACAGAAATGTCTGGCTTTTTTTATTTACACTACTTTTTGTTGTTCTGGAAGTATGTGGTTAACACATTTGAGTCTAAAGTAGAACACAATCTTAATAATATTTCTATTCTTTCTCGTTTATCCTTTCCTCTTACAGTGGAAAAAGTTTGTGTTTTGAGTAAATTTTAGTGAGTTTGATGTGTTTTAGTGGTTAAAAGCGCTTAAGAAGAAGTAGTCAATCATTGATCTAAGCAGTTATCCTAATTTTCAATACTTATTTATTGTTTGAGCCTTTTTACTTTGGAAAGAATTGAGGCAACGATAGAGTTGAAGTCCTTCAGGGTGAATTAAACACAGGGAATAACTGTGTTTTCTTTGGACTTTCTAAGAGGTTTCTTGGGGTATTCTTCGAGTTTTGCTTGTAGGAAGCCTTGTTTTTCCAAGAAAACCCCAAGCAAACTGCGAGAATACTCGAAGAAAGTGGCTACATCTTTACAAGTAGGTGGAGGTTAATTTGGCAAAACAGAATATTGGGATCACATGCAAATTTTGTGAATAAGCTTATAGGTCGTTTAGGTAAGAACTATTGTTGAGTTCGCGATGAGATAAGATTAAGTTCAATGAGTGTTGTAGAGGGATAGCTGTTGCTTGTAACAAGGGATTAATTCTAAAAATGGTTGTGATAATGTCAACACATGAGTAACCTACTTTCCCTTGTAATAGATAGGTAAAAAAAGAAAGGAAAGTGCACCGAAAATGATTACAATCCCTGTTTGAGTAGTCCATAGAATCCATCCAAATGCAGTTCCTGCTACAAGTGATACATCAAAAAGGAGTAAAAGTTGTGCAATGATTAATGGGAAAGCTCCAAAGCCTCCATTGGTAAACGAAACAGCAAAACTACCTGCAACAAACGACGATATGACAATAGGAAAGCTTAATCCACTTGTGTCTGGTAAGGCATGCATACCAAAGTAGAAAGTCGCGATATAACCTACCCAAATCAACAGTGTATAGAAAAGAAATGATTTCTTATGGGGCATTTTCATGGTGCTACTCAAGCCTTCTCCCAAGCCTCTTAGTTTGTTTTTGATAAGCGTGATTACCTTCCACTTTAAGTGTTTGAAAACAAAATAAATAGTAGCGACTCCTACAAGAGCTAAGATTCCTAAAATAAGTAATTTTTCGAAGGGAACATATTTTGACAGGAAGTCCTTTAGTACTGTAAACTGTAGCGATAACGCGAGTAATACACAGAATAGCAAACAAAATAAGTCAACTATACGTTCTGATACGATACTCCCAAATCCTTTGTCAAAGGGAACTTTCTCGTATTTCTGTAACACTAAAGCACGTGATACTTCTCCTGATCGAGGAACTGTTAAGTTTAATAAGTACCCTATGGATATCGCCATGAAATTGGTTGTCGTAGAGCAGGAATGCCCCATGTATTTCAAAGCAAATTTCCAGCGATAGGCTCGCGCCCAAAGGCTTAAAATAGAAAAGATTGAGGCGATGAAAATGTAGTTGTAATTAGCACCTTTAAAGTACTGTATCATCTCGTCGATCTGCTCAGAGGTAAACTGACGGAAAGCGTAATAAACCAAAAAAACTCCCAACAAAAGTGGGAGTAGTATATTGGCTATTTTGCTTATTTTTTTTTTCAATTTGAGTATTAACCTAATTGATTTGTTTCTTCATTAGGAAAAATAATAGAAGGCTTAAATGTTTTAGCTTCTTCAAAATCCAGGATACCATACGTAATGATAATGATGATATCTCCTTTGTGTACTTTACGCGCAGCAGGTCCATTCAAGCAGATTTCTCCACTGTTTCTTGGTCCTGGAATAGCATAAGTTTCAAAGCGTTCTCCGTTATTGATGTTAACAATAGAAACTTTTTCTCCTTCAATGATGTTAGAGGCTTCCATTAAAACTTCATCAATCGTAATACTACCGATATAATGTAAATCTGCTCCAGTTACTTTTACACGGTGGATTTTTGATTTTACAACTTCAATTTGCATTTTGAGTTTGTTTAATTAAATGATAAATTGTCAATTAAGCGAATACCTTCAATATGTGCAACTAGAAAACCTCTATATTTCTGTCCTTCAGTTTTTTGAATGACAGGTTTTAGAGTTTCTTCACTTGCAATGGTGAAGTATTCGAGTTCAAAGTTAGAATTATTTTTAAATTCACTATCAACAAATTGCTGAACTTTTTCAATACTTTCTGTCGCAAATAGTGTTTTAGCTTGTTTTAACACTTCGTATAAAAAAGTTGCTTTGTGCAAACCGTCATTCGAAATGCGCTCATTGCGTGAACTCATTGCTAAACCATCTTCACCGCGGAAAATTGGCACACCTACAATTGTTACGGGGATGTGTTTTTTTTCTACCAATTTCTTGATGATTAACAATTGTTGAAAATCTTTTTCTCCAAAGTATGCTTTTGTGGGAAGTACTAATTCAAAAAGTTTGCTTACAATAGTACCTACCCCATCAAAGTGTCCTGGGCGTGAAGCTCCTTCCATTTCATTTTCTAATCCGTCAAAATCAAATGATTGAGCTACTGCATTGTCACCGTAGATTTCTTCCACTGAAGGCGCAAATACAACAATTTGTTCAGAAAGAGAGGATATTGTCTCAATATCTCTTTCTAATGTACGCGGGTATTTTGCTAAATCGTCTGCATTGTTGAATTGCGTTGGATTGACAAAAATACTCACTACCGTACAATCATTTTCATTTAATGATTGTGCCATTAATGACAGGTGACCATTGTGAATAGCCCCCATCGTAGGTACCAAACCTATAGCCTTATTTGCATCACGTAATGGTTTTAAATACGCTTGTAAATCGGCTTTTGTACTAAAAAGAAACATCCGCTTCGTGTTTAAAATAATGGCAAAATTAGTTATTTAAGAAATAACTCCATAAAATTTTGTAAATTTGCAACGTTTATTTATTTCACAAAAGAAATTAAAAATCAAGATGAAAGATAAGAGGATATTATACGTATCATCTGAAGTGGTACCGTATTTAGCAGAAAATGAAGTTTCATTAATGTCTTATGACGCTCCAAAGATGATCAACGATCAAGGTGGGCAAATAAGAATTTTTATGCCGAGATATGGTAGTATTAACGAAAGAAGACATCAATTACACGAAGTAATTAGACTATCGGGTATGAACTTGGTAGTGAATGATATGGATATGCCTTTGATTATTAAAGTTGCTTCAATTCCAAAGGAGCGTATCCAAGTGTATTTCATTGATAATGATGAGTACTTTAAGCGCAAGTCTACGTTTACAGATGATGATGGAAAACTTTTTCCAGACAATGATGAAAGGGCAATCTTCTTTACAAAAGGAGTTATAGAGACAGTTAAGAAATTAAATTGGGTACCTGATGTTATTCACGTTCAAGGGTGGATGGCTTCTTTATTACCAGTTTATTTAAAACACTACTACAAAGACGAAACAATCTTTGCAGATACAAAAATTGTTACATCTGTATTTGAAAAAGGGTTTGAAGGTGACTTGAGCAACAATATGAAAGCAAAAGTTGCGTTTGATGAGTTACCAGAGGAAGTGATTTCTGAATTTGGTGAATCTACTTACGATAATATTATGAAGAATGCGATTAACCATTCAGATGGTGTAATCATCGCTTCAGAGAATGTAGATTCAAATTTAACAAAATATATAGAATCTATTGAAAAACCTTTTTTACCTTACGTCGGTAAAGATCAATTTGCAGAGGCTTATTCAGAGTTTTACAAGAAATTCTTTTAAGATAAACTAATTAAAAAATTCTGTTATTAATACATGAATCAGAAAAATATCATCAAAGGGTTATTCCTTTCGTTAGGTTTAATTACACTACAGGCTTGTGACAGCGATTTTACAGAGACTGGCGCAGACATTATTGGAGGTGGAGAATACCAAGTAGAGTCATATATCGTAGAAGATATTAAGGCATATAACCAACCTTATGGACCAACAGATGCTTCAAGATTACCTGAGGTTTCGATAGGTTCTTATGATGATGGTATTTTTGGAGTTAAATCTAAAAGTATTGCTCTAAACTTTGCTACTCCAAGTATCTTGAACGAGATTGACAATACAATCCAGGTGGATTCAGCTTATATCTATTTGCCTTATTACAATACGGAAGTAGAAAAAGTGGAGAACGATGTTACTTCTTATAAGTTGAAAAGTAGATACGGGAATGGAATATTTAAGTTGGAAGTTTTTCAACATGATTACCTAATGACTAATGATGATCCATTAGGAGGAGGTAGAAAATACTTTAGCAATCAAAGTAAACTTTTTGAAAATACGCCTAATGGCCTTTCAAGTGTTTTGAATGAGAACACAACGGTTCTTGTGGACAATAGAGGTATTGTGTTGTATAAGAAAGACAAGGATGGCAATGATCAGGTAGATGATAATGGAAAGAGAATAGTAAAAGAGGTATTACCTGCAGGAATGTGGATAAACTTGGATAAAGCACACTTTCAAAGCAAGTTAGCTGATATTGCAAGTGCTGATGAATTTCAGAATAAATTTAGAGGATTATACCTAAAAGCTTCTTCTATGGGAAGTGGAGAGGGAACAATTCTACTTGTGAACCCAGCTCAAGGATATTTGAGAGTAGCTTATACGCAAGAGGAGAAAAAGAAGAATGAAGATGGTACTGAAACGACTAATAAAATTCGTCGTGAGGTAAAATTACCTTTGTTAACTTATGCAAATCCAAGTGTTGCTAATTTAGCTGTTTCGAAAAATATTTTAGTGAATTTAGAAGAAAATGATACTAAGGTAGAAGATGTGTATGAAAGTGCACCAAATAAAGAATTAGGTGATGACAAGTTGTTTGTAACTGGAGGAGGAGAAGGTAGTATTGCTGTTATCGAGTTGTTCAAAGAAAACGATTTTGCTGAGTTAAAAGCTTTAAGAGAACAAAATGTCTTAATTAATGACGCTTTCTTAACGGTATATACTGATGAGGCATCTATGGCCGGTCAAATTAATCCAGAAAGATTGTATTTATACAATTTTGATAGCACTTCTAACATTCCTGATTTTATTGCAGATGCTGCTACATCAAAACCTATTTATGGTGGGGCCTTTGAAAAAGGAGGTGAGGATTCTAAAAAAGCTAAGAATTCTTATACATTTAGAATAAAAGACCACATTCAGAATTTAATTAAATCGAAAACATTAGTGAGTCCAAAATTGGCCATTAGTGCATCAAATAGTTTTACTTCCACAATTGGTCAAATCAATTATAAAGATTTGTACACTGGTGGAGAGGATGGTGATTCGAAAGTAATAGAGAATACACCGAAGAATATAACGCAAATGCCTTCTATTACAATTACAACTCCTATTGGAACTGTAATTAATGGTACAACAGGTGCTGCGGGAGTGAAAAAAATGAAATTAGAAATTTTCTATACAAAAACTGTTAAATAACATTATAGCAATTACTAAGTATGTGTGGAATCGTAGGTTATATTGGGCATAGAGATGCTTATCCAGTGATTATAAAAGGGTTGTCAAGATTAGAGTACAGAGGATATGACAGTGCAGGTCTTGCAATTTTTGATGGCGAACAAATCAATTTGTGTAAAACAAAAGGAAAGGTAGCGGACTTAGTAGAGAAGAGTGATGAAGCTATAAAAAAAGGTACAATAGGAATTGGACATACACGTTGGGCTACACACGGGGTTCCAAATGATGTTAATTCACATCCTCATTTTTCGAACTCTGGTGAATTAGTAATTATTCACAATGGAATTATAGAGAATTACGATACTCTAAAACAAGAGTTGATTAAGAGAGGTTATGTTTTTCATTCAGATACAGATACTGAGGTATTAGTAAACCTGATAGAAGATGTACAAAAGACACAAGGTGTAAAATTAGGTAAGGCTGTTCAGATTGCATTGAACCAAGTTGTTGGAGCTTATGCAATTGCAGTTATGGATATTAAAAAGCCAGATGAAATAGTGGCGGCTCGTTTGGGAAGCCCATTGGCAATTGGTATTGGTGATAATGAGTATTTTATTACTTCTGATGCATCACCTTTTATTGAGTATACTAATAACGCCATCTATTTAGAAGATGAAGAAATGGCTGTTATTCGCTTGCACAAACCATTGCGTATCCGCAAGATTAAAGATGATTCTTTAGTGGATCATTATGCACAAGAGTTACAATTGAATTTAGAGCAAATTGAGAAAAATGGTTATGACCATTTTATGCTTAAGGAAATATACGAACAACCAGAGGTTATCAAGGATACATTCAGAGGACGTTTATTAGCGGATCAAGGGATTATCAGAATGGCTGGTATCGAGGACAATATTGATAAGTTCTTGAATGCAAAGCGAATCATTATTGCCGCTTGTGGTACTTCATGGCATGCTGCTTTAGTAGCAGAGTATGTTATTGAGGAGTTTGCAAGGATTCCGGTAGAGGTTGAATACGCTTCAGAATTTAGATATAGAAATCCAATTATCGATAGTGGTGATGTTATTATCGCTATATCTCAATCAGGAGAAACAGCAGATACGTTGGCAGCTATTAAATTGGCTAAGTCTAAAGGAGCATTTGTATTTGGTGTTTGTAATGTGGTTGGGTCATCTATTTCGAGAGAGACACACGCAGGAGCATACACGCATGCAGGACCAGAGATTGGTGTTGCATCTACAAAAGCATTTACAACACAGATTACAGTGTTGACTTTAATAGCATTGAGATTGGCTAAGGCAAAAGGAACTTTAGCAAATTCTGAATATTTAAAATACCTACACGAATTAGAGTTAATTCCAGAACGTGTAGAAGAAGCATTGACAAAGAACGAGGAGATATTAAAGATTTCTGAAGTCTATAAAGATGCTACAAACTGTTTGTATTTAGGTAGAGGGTATAATTACCCAGTTGCCTTAGAAGGAGCCCTTAAATTAAAGGAAATCTCTTACATACATGCAGAAGGATATCCAGCTGCAGAGATGAAGCATGGGCCTATTGCTTTAATTGATGAACACATGCCTGTTATCGTGATTGCTCCAGAGCAAGAGCACTATGACAAGGTAGTTAGTAATATTCAAGAAATTAAAGCGAGAAATGGTAAAATAATCGCAATTGTTACTAAAGGTGATAAGCAAGTTCGTGAATTAGCGGACCACGTTATCGAAGTTCCTGGAATATCAGAATCTTTAACGCCGATTATCACGACAATTCCATTACAATTGTTATCATATCACATTGCAGTTTTAAGGAACTGTAACGTTGACCAGCCTCGTAATTTAGCGAAGTCGGTGACGGTAGAGTAATAGAAAAAATGCGTTCCTATTGTAGGTTCGCATTTTTTATTTAAAATAAAAATTCAATCATTTTAATTTTCAGAGAAAAAAACTATCTTTGCACTCTGAAAAACAAGAATTTTTCAATAAACGTAAATAGCTGTTAAATAAATACATAAGCAATGTCTAAAGTTACAGGAAAAGTTGCGCAAGTTATCGGACCAGTAGTTGATGTGGTTTTCAACACTGAGAATGCCGAACTTCCAAGAATTTATGATTCGTTAGAAATCACTAAACCAGATGGTTCTAAATTAGTACTTGAAGTACAATCACACATTGGAGAAGATACAGTTCGTACAATTTCAATGGACTCAACAGACGGGTTAAGTAGAGGTTACGCAGTAGCTGCTACAGGATCTCCTATCCAAGTTCCAGTTGGTAAAGAGGTATTTGGTAGATTGTTTAATGTAGTGGGAGACGCTATTGATGGTCTTGGTAATTTACCTAAAGAAGGTGCAAATGGATTGCCAATTCACCGTCCAGCTCCAAAATTTGAAGATTTATCTACTTCAACTGAAGTATTATTCACTGGTATTAAAGTAATCGACTTAATTGAGCCTTATTCAAAAGGAGGTAAAATTGGATTATTCGGTGGTGCTGGAGTTGGAAAAACAGTATTGATTCAAGAGTTAATTAACAATATCGCTAAAGGACACGGTGGACTTTCTGTATTTGCAGGAGTTGGTGAGCGTACTCGTGAGGGTAATGACTTATTACGTGAGATGTTAGAGTCAGGTATTATTAAATATGGTGAAGATTTCATGCATTCTATGGAGAATGGAGGATGGGATTTAACTAAAGTTGATAGACCTGGAATGAAAGATTCAAAAGCAACTTTCGTTTTCGGTCAGATGAATGAGCCACCAGGAGCACGTGCACGTGTTGCATTATCTGGGTTAACTATCGCTGAGTACTTCCGTGATGGAGCAGGTGATGACCAAGGAAAAGACGTATTATTCTTCGTTGATAATATCTTTCGTTTTACACAAGCAGGTTCTGAGGTATCAGCGTTATTAGGACGTATGCCTTCTGCAGTAGGTTACCAACCTACATTAGCAACTGAAATGGGTGCGATGCAAGAGCGTATTACTTCTACTAAGAAAGGATCTATTACTTCTGTACAGGCGGTTTACGTTCCTGCGGATGACTTAACTGACCCGGCACCAGCAACAACGTTTGCTCACTTAGATGCTACTACAGTATTGTCACGTAAAATTGCTGAGTTAGGTATTTATCCTGCAGTAGATCCATTAGATTCTACTTCACGTATCTTAACTCCAGAAATTTTAGGTAAAGATCACTATGCTTGTGCGCAAAGAGTAAAAGAAATCTTACAAAAATATAAACAACTTCAAGATATCATCGCTATCTTAGGTATGGAAGAATTATCGGAAGACGATAAATTAGCTGTACACAGAGCTCGTCGTGTTCAACGTTTCTTATCTCAACCATTCCACGTAGCTGAACAATTTACAGGTATCCCAGGAGTATTAGTTGATATTAAAGATACAATCAAAGGATTTAATATGATTATTGATGGTGAATTAGATCATTTACCAGAGGCAGCATTCAACTTAAAAGGTTCTATCCAAGAAGCTATCGAAGCTGGAGAGAAAATGCTTGCTGAAATTAAATAATCACTTAAAAACAAATCATTATGAAATTAGAAATAGTATCACCTGAAGCTACCTTATTCTCTGGAGAAGTTACTTCTGTATCAGTACCAGGAGTTAAAGGTGAGTTTCAAATGCTAAATAACCACGCGCCAATTGTGTCAATCTTGACTAAGGGTGATGTGAAGTTTACAGGAACTAACATTTCTATTGAAGATGCATTTATTTCTAAATTCCAAAAAGTAAGTAATGATACGTATCACTTACCTATTAATCTTGGAACTATTGAACTAAGTGACAACAAGATTATAATCTTAGCTAACTAATTGTTAGTTTTCAAAATAAATAAAAGACCTACTCATTGAGTAGGTCTTTTTTGTTTATAGTAGGTTTGCTTTTATTCTAAGACATAAGTTTTTTAATAGATAATGGCCAGTTAACTATTGCCAAATTGTTTAGACGTGTCCTTTGTCATTCCCTGTTTACACCTGCACATACGATTAATCATAGTAGGTGTTTGGCTTATTTTAGGTTTCAGTTTATCCACTTCGTTAGAGGTTGTTCCCTTGCTTGTTTAGTGTGATTTTCTTTTTATTATGCATTAAAGTAGTTTTTCTTAAAATATCGTGCGAGGCTATAATTGTATTGTTGCTAGGTTTTGAGTCTTATAAATTGGTGGTAAATTAGTTCAAGTTTGAGTATTAATATTGTAAATTTGAATGACTAGATATTAATTTTTTATAGAATAATGGCAAAAGTAAAGACGGCTTTTTTCTGTCAGAGTTGTGGTACACAATACGCTAAATGGCAAGGACAATGCAATGCTTGTAAAGAGTGGAATACGTTAGTAGAAGAGGTAATCCAAAAAGAAGAAAAGACAGCGTGGAAAGCAGTAAGTAGTTCTCCTAATACCATGAAGAAGGTAGCAAAGCCTCTAAAGGTACGAGAGATTGACAGTACAGAGGAGATTCGTATGAATACGATGGATGGGGAGCTTAATCGTGTTTTAGGAGGTGGACTGGTACCTGGTTCTATGGTACTTTTAGGTGGTGAGCCTGGGATAGGAAAAAGTACATTATTATTACAGATATCTTTGCGTTTACCTTTTAAAACTCTTTATGTATCAGGAGAGGAGAGTCAGAAACAGATAAAGATGAGAGCAGAGCGTATTAATCCTGCTAATGACAACTGTTATATCCTCACAGAAACGAATACACAGAACATCTTTCGTCAAATAGAGGAGATACAGCCTGATGTATTAATCATTGACTCTATTCAAACTTTGCATACAGAATATATTGAATCTTCTGCTGGGACAGTGTCTCAGATCAAAGAGTGTACAGCAGAGCTAACCAAATTTGCTAAAGAAACTGGAACTCCAGTGTTGATCATTGGACATATAACAAAGGATGGAAGTATAGCAGGGCCTAAAATGCTTGAGCATATGGTAGATACCGTATTGCAGTTTGAAGGGGATAGAAATCACGTGTATCGAATACTAAGAGCACATAAAAATCGTTTTGGTTCTACAGCAGAACTTGGTATTTATGAGATGCAAGGAAGTGGTCTTAGAGAGGTGTCTAACCCGTCTGAAATACTAATATCGCATAAGGAAGAAGAATTATCAGGTACAGCTATTGCGGCAACATTAGAGGGAATGAGACCTTTGATGGTAGAGGTGCAGGCTTTAGTGAGTACAGCTGTATATGGTACTCCACAGCGTAGTGCTACGGGATATAATCTGAAACGACTGAATATGATCCTTGCCGTATTAGAGAAAAGAGCTGGATTTAGATTAGGGCAGAAAGACGTATTCTTAAATATCACAGGTGGAATTACAGTAGATGATCCAGCTATTGACTTAGGAGTAGTAGCGGCAATATTATCATCTGATCAAGATGTATCGATAGGTAAAGATTTTACATTTGCAGGGGAAGTGGGGTTATCTGGTGAGATAAGACCTGTAAATAGAGTAGATCAACGCATACAAGAAGCAGAGAAGCTTGGTTTCTCTACTATTTTTGTTTCAAAATATAATAAGATTAGTCATACAGGAAGAGGAATTAAGGTTGTTCTAGTGACTAAGATTGAAGATGTAGTCGAATACCTCTTCGGATAACTTAAAATTGAATACTATGAAAAAGAACTTAACGATTGTTGCATTAGCTTTGACTACGGTTATGACATGGGCACAGAAGCCTGTATTTACTCCTGCTAAGCTAGAGAGTGCTCGAGTGTACTTTAACAGTGCAGAATTAACGCATAAGGCTAAAGTGAAGCTGCCTAAGGGAACTTCAGAAGTGGTGATCACTAATGTAGCTGATTATCTAAACGAGTCTACTATACAGATCGGATCTATATCTGAGGTTACAGTAATGGCTATACAGTATAGTAATCGCTATGTAGAAGAATATGATAGTGCAGTAGACTCTCCATTGTTGAAGCCTGTAAGGGATAGTATTAAATTAGTTCAAACTGAATTAAAGAAAGTGAATAATGCTATTGATGTAGAAAGTAGAACAATTGATTTATTAGACTCTAATCAGAAAGTAGGTGGAGAACAAGGAACAACTACTGCAGAAGTGATGAAGATGGTAGACTATTATAAAACAAAGAGACTACAGCTGAGTACAGAGTTAGATAAGTTAAACGAGAAGAAGGAAGACCTTAATACTCGACTAACCAATTTACAAGATAAGCTTGCTTTTAACGAAGGCAAAAGTGAGAAATCTAGCAAGGGTAAACTGATTATACAAGTAATGAATGACAGAGAGGGTGAAGTGCCTTTTCAGATTAAGTATTTAACGAATGCTGCGTCATGGAAGCCTTTTTATGACCTAAGAGTAGAGAAGATTAACTCTCCTGTGAAGGTCGTGTATAAAGCGGATGTAAAGCAGAGTTCTGGTATTGATTGGAGAGGTGTGAATCTTAGTTTGACAAGTGGTGTAGCGAATCAGAGTAATGTTATCCCTACTTGGAGAACGTGGTTCCTTGATTATAATACTTATGTAACGACTTCTGCATATAATAGAAATGCAAATAAAAAATTAAATGTAATGGCAGATATGTCTGCTAAAATGAGTTATGAAACAGAGTCATCTTCTATGCTAAAGGATGCTGTTGTATATGAAGAGAGTACAATGAGTACTTTTACCCAAGTCAATGAATCACAGTTAAACGTATCATTTGATATAAATATTCCATACACGGTGATGTCTAATAATAAGTCACATAGTGTTACACTTAACGACTTTTCTATTCCTGCGGAGTATAAATATTATGTAGCTCCTAAGCTTGACCTAAATGCTTATTTAGTAGCAACGATTAAGGATTATGGTAATTATAACTTATTAACAGGGGAGGCAAACGTAATCTTTGATGGTGTATATGTTGGTAAGACAACCTTGAACCCTGCAAACACAGAAGAGGAAATGAAACTAAACATGGGTAAAGACCCTAAAGTAGCAGTTACTCGTATCTTATTAAAAGATAAATCAGGTACTAAGATGTTATCTTCTAAAAAGTCTCAAAACTTCGTATACGATATTACTGTCCGCAACAACAAAGCTGAGCAGATCAATATACAAGTAGAAGATCAATATCCTATCAGTTCTAATAAAGACATAGAAGTAGAATTAACAGAGACTTCATCAGGAAAGCTTAATGAAGAGAAAGGGCTTGTGAAGTGGGATCTTAGATTGAAAGGAAATGAAAGTAAGTCTGTTCGCTTTGGTTATCAAGTGCGATCAGATAAGAATCAAATATTAGACCTGAAATAGGTTTATAGGATAGTAAGTACTTTATAGAAAAAGCGAAACAAACTCTGTTTCGCTTTTTCTATAAAAAGACAGTCCTTTTTACTCATTCTGTCAATGGAGTAGTTAGAGCAATCATTTTTTAATCTACATTTGTATATGTAAAATGTTAACAAGTATGAAAAAAATTTTATTAACTGCAGCGGTTGTCTTTTTGGGTATGACAACAGCTCAAGCTCAATTTGGTAAATTGGGTGGTAAGAAAGTAGAAGCTTTAACTACAGCTGTATCAGCTTTTACAGTGTCTGATGCAGAGATTCAACAATCGGCAAGAGAAGCTGTAAAATGGATGGATGAGAACAATCCTGTTTGTGAGTTAAACTCTAAGCAAAAAGATATGCGTGAATATGCTGAACGTCTTGAGCGCATCTTCGGTCCTTATAAAAATTATGATGGATTAGACTTAAACTACAAAGTGTATTACGTTACAGACATTAACGCATTTGCTTGTGCAGATGGGAGTGTACGTGTTTTTTCTTCTTTAATGGACATCATGACTGATGATGAATTATTGGGTATCATTGGTCACGAAATTGGTCACGTGAAATTAGAGCATACTAAAAATGCTTATAAACAAATCCTTTTAACAGAAGCAGCAGCTAAATACGTTGGATCTACGAAGGGAACTGTTGCTGATTTGATGAATTCGGATTTAGGAGGAATGTCTCAAAAATTAATGGGAGCATCTTTCTCGAGAAAGCAAGAAACGGATTCGGATGATTATTCTTATAAATTCTTAGTTTCTAATGGAAAGAACCCACAAGCATTAGCAGATGGTTTTCAGAAATTTGTAGATATGGAAAAAGAGTATGGCGCTGATAAATCTTTAGGAGCAAAAATGTCTTCAAGTCACCCTGATAGTGAGAAACGCGTAAAACGTGTAGAAGATAAAATTAAGAAAGAGGCTAAGAAGTAGTCTAACAGAGTTTTATAATAAAGAAGAGTCGCTCCTATTGGAGTGACTCTTTTTGTTTTATCAGTATTTTGCAGAAGTTAAACTATCTCTTGAGCATCATTTTCAGCATATTTCTCTCATTGATACAGATCACTATACCAAAAATTATAATTGTCCCTATTCCAATAAAATAGTTTTCTCTGAAACAATAGAAATAGATAAATGACAATAATATAGATAATCCCATATATCCCGTAATAGCTTTTTTATCATAAGGGATAGGGTAGTGTTTTTGTCCAAGTACATACGATATGAGCATCATAGATCCATACGCAATTAGCGTGGCAATAGCTGAACCCATATAGCCCCATATTGGAATAAGCAAATAATTAAATACTAAGGTGAGTATCGCTCCTAAAATAGAAATATAAGCACCTACCATTGTCTTATCTCTAAGTTTGTACCAAACGGATAGATTTGTGTATATTCCCATACACAAGTTAGCTAAAATGATGAGTGGCACTACGATCATCGCATCCCAATAAGATTCATTGCGTATGAATAGTACTTTTAAAATATCTGAAAAGACTATGACTCCTAACATAATAGCACTTCCAAAAATTGTAAAGTATTTTGTAATCGTTGCGTACTTCGTTGGAGCGTCATCGTTCTTTGCATAGTTAAAGAAGAATGGTTCAATTCCCAAAGTATAAGCTTGTCTGAATAGCACCATGAATAAGCCTAATTTATAACAAGCAGCATATTTTCCTACTTCTGATAATGCAATATCCGCTGGGAGTAGGCGCTCAAGTAATATCTTGTCAAAGCTTTCGTTAATTGCAAAAGCAAGTCCACCAATCATTATTGGGAAACTGTATTTGAGCATCTCTTGTATTAGAGATTTGTCTATGCGCAGTTTGATATTCAGGTAATCTTTGTAAAAAACTAAGAACGTAAATAAACTTGCTGTAAGATTGGCTATAAAAATATAAGATACTTGGTAATCCTCAATATAAATAGACTGGAAGACACTATTTGGATACTTTGTACTAAGCAAAGGCAGTAAGTATAGGAAGAATACATTTAAAAAAGTATAAATACAGACATTTGCTATTCTTATGATGCTATAAAAGACAGGTCGCTGATCTGCTCTTAACTTGGCAAATGGGACAATTACTAATGCATCTAAGATTAGAATACCCAAAACATACTGTAAGATGTCAATAGGGATATTTAGAAGGGCTACCCAATAATCTATAGTTAATAAGCCTATACATGCAAAGACTAATGTCGTACAGGTCAAGAATAATAAACTATTGTTTACTACTTCTTGCTTGTTCTCTTTCTTATTGTAGAATCTAAAAAAAGCAGTTTCCATTCCAAATGAGAGAATCACATTTAAGAACATCATAATAGAAAAAATGACACTGTATTGCCCATAAGCATCATTTTTCATTAAATCTGTGTGAAAAGGAACAAGGAAGAATCCTATTACTTTTGGAAAAACAGCTGCTAAACCATAAATAGCAGTTTGTTTAAATATCTTTTTATATATACTCACGTGTTATTCTTTTGTATTCACTTTGCAGTTGGAGGGGCAAATTTATTGATCTTCGTCTTCTAATTCTTGAATATTAATTTTAAAGTATGGCGCAATGTCCTCTTTTAAGAAAACAATTTCGTCTTTTTCATCCGTAAAGGGAAAATTAGAAGGATTTACATAAGTCATGATTACACTGTCGTCTTTGATAAAGAGATCTTCAGGGTACTCAACTATTCCTTTACTATCTTTTAAATCGTTTATATAAGCTATTTTCGAACTTAATAGTCTTGAAATACTCTCCCAGTCCTTGTATAAATCTTTTTGATTGAGAAGTACTCCCTGTTTCATATCAAAGATTAAACTCTTTTTTCCCTTATACCCATGTGCCCCACCGGCAAACGTATAGTATTCTATTTTAATAGAGAGAATATCGTTGTTTAAAAATGTTTTATCAGCTTTTACTTTTGCTTTCCAGGGTAAGTTATCATCTGGAAACTTTTGCGAAAAGTCTTTGTAAGCCTCAATAAAAGATTCAGTTAAATCGATGTAAGAAGTAGTTTGTGTTAAATCACTTTCAAACGAAACGAGTTCAGTGATTTCCTCTAAAATTACTTTGTTTATATTATCGTAGATCAAGTTTTCGTGAGCTGTGATTATAGGAACTTTTATTGTAACTTCTGTGTTTCCTTCCTCATTTGTATAGCTTGCTTCAAATTCCTCATCTTCAAAAGAAATTGGCAAGGATTCGGTTGTTTTGTCTGTACAGCTTACGGCAATTAAGCTCAAGAAAAGAATGCAAAATAGTTTTTTCATAGTTTCATTTTTTACAAAGCTATATAATATAGTAGAATAGTGCTTTATATTTTCTTAAATATACTTAATCGCACGCATTTTATTGCAAAAAAGTTTATCATATCATTTGTGGTTTAAGTATGCTTTCCTCATGGAGGTATAGTATTTTTTGCTAAGGAAGTGTTTTGTGTAGTTTATTAAAAAAGAAGAAGTAGCAACTCAGGTATATGTAGCGTATATTTGGAGAGTGCTTTTTCAGAGCCAAAGAAGGAGAGGGAATTTAAAGAATAATTTGTATGTTAGTCAAAACAAAGGCTATTGTACTAAGTGCAATAAAATATCAAGAGAAAAGCTTAATAGTCAAATGTCTAACGAGAGAAGTGGGGGTACAAACTTTTTTTGTTAGAAATGCTTTTGCAAAAGGGAAAAACGCACAAAAGAACGCTTACTTTCAGCCCTTGATGAATCTTGAGGTAGAGTTTACTTTTAAGAATAAAGGGGCTATGGAATATTTAAAAGAAATAAGAGTAAGTCATATTTATCAAGATATGTACTATGATTTCTCAAAGAATAGTATAGCCATTTTTGTGGGGGAGGTTTTGCATCATATAGTGAGTGAACAGGAGAGAGATGAACATTTTTTTGATTTTGTTGAGACTGCTTTGATGTGGCTTGATACACACGATGAAACTCAAAATTTTCACTTGATTCTCTTAAAAGAACTGACAAAGTATTTTGGTTTTTACCCTGATGACACCTTTTTAGATTGTTTTTACTTTAATTGGGTAGAGGGTGTATTCTGTATGGAATACGATTCCCGTTGTTTTGATGCTGAGGAGACAATAGTATTTAAACGACTGTTAAGCTTAGGCTTTGAAGATGATCAAAAGGTTTTCACAGGACGAGATAGGAAATTATTATTAGAGTTGATGATGCGTTATTTTGAAGAGCATTTGAGTTCATTTAAGAAGCCAAAATCACTTGAAATATTAAAGGAAGTATTTAGCAATTAGTATTTTTAATCTTTTTCCAACCAATTAATTAGGTTGTATTTAAAGGAAAATGCTTAAATTCGCGCAATTGATAAAAAATAGTATAATAATAACGATGAGCACTAAATTTAGAGAATATAAAGGTCTTGATTTGACAGGGGTAGCATCTGAGATGCTTGATTTTTGGAAAGAACAATCAATATTCGAGAAAAGTATTAGTACGAGAGAAGATAATAAGCCTTTCGTATTTTTTGAAGGACCACCTTCAGCAAATGGTAAGCCAGGAATTCACCATGTTATGGCTCGTGCGATTAAAGATATTTTTTGTCGATATAAAACATTAAAAGGATATCAAGTAAAGCGTAAGGCTGGATGGGATACTCACGGATTACCTGTTGAGTTAGGTACCGAGAAAGAATTGGGAATTACAAAAGAAGATATTGGCGTTAAGATTACAGTAGAAGAATACAACCAAGCTTGTAAGCGAACTGTAATGCGCTATACAGATTTATGGAACGACCTAACTGAAAAGATGGGGTATTGGGTTGATATGAATGACCCTTATGTTACTTATAAGTCTAAGTATATGGAGTCAGTATGGTGGTTGTTAAAACAGATTTACGACAAAGATTTGTTGTACAAAGGATATACAATTCAGCCATATTCTCCAAAAGCAGGTACGGGATTATCCTCTCACGAGATTAATCAACCGGGTGCTTATAAAGATGTTACAGATACTACGATCGTGGCTCAGTTCAAGGCGATCGAAGAAACTTTGCCTTCTTTTCTACAAGGATTTGGGACTGTTCACTTTTTAGCTTGGACAACTACACCTTGGACATTACCTTCGAATACTGCATTAACAGTAGGACCTAAGATTGATTATGTATTAGTCAAGTCGTTTAACCAGTATACGGGTGAGGCGATCAATGTCGTGTTAGGAAAACCATTAGTAGGTAAGCAATTTGCAGGTAAATTTGCTGCAGTTGAAACAGAGGAAGAATTAAACGCATATAAAGAAGGTGACAAGAAGATTCCTTACTTAGTAGTAAAGGAGTTTAAAGGTGCAGACTTGGTGGGTATTAAATATGAGCAATTATTGCCATATACATTGCCTTACCAGAATCCAGAGAATGCGTTTAGAGTAATATCAGGTGATTTCGTGACTACAGAAGACGGAACAGGAATTGTGCATACAGCTCCTACATTTGGTGCGGATGATGCTAAAGTAGCAAAAGAGGCTTCTCCAGAAGTTCCACCAATGCTTATCTTAGATGCAGACGAGAATCTAGTTCCGTTAGTTGACCTACAAGGTCGTTTCGTAAAAGAGATGGGAGACCTTGGAGGTAAGTACGTGAAGAATGAATACTATGATGAGGGACAAGCTCCAGAGCGTTCAGTTGACGTAGAAATAGCTATTCGCTTAAAAGAAGAAAACAAGGCTTTTAAAGTAGAGAAGTACGTTCACAGTTACCCACATTGTTGGAGAACAAATAAACCTGTATTATACTATCCATTAGATTCTTGGTTTATTAAAATTACGGAAGTTAAAGACCGTATGTTTGAACTAAACGAAGAAGTGAATTGGAAACCAAAAGCGACGGGAGAAGGGCGTTTTGGAAATTGGCTGAAGAATGCCAATGACTGGAACCTTTCAAGATCTCGTTATTGGGGTATTCCATTACCTATTTGGAGATCTGAAGATAAAACAGAAGAATTAGTGATTGGTTCTGTAGAGGAGTTAATCAATGAAATAAATAAATCTATTGCTGCAGGCGTACAAAAGACTAATCCTTTTGAAGGGTTTGTTGTTGGTGACATGTCAGAAGATAACTATGAAAAAGTTGATTTACACAAGAATGTTGTAGATCAGGTAGTACTTGTATCTTCATCAGGTAAACCGATGTATCGCGAGACAGACCTTATCGATGTATGGTTTGATTCTGGTTCGATGCCTTATGCACAATGGCATTATCCGTTTGAAAACAAAGATTTAATTGACAACAATAAGTCATATCCTGCTGATTTTATTGCAGAAGGAGTAGATCAAACAAGAGGATGGTTCTATACATTACACGCAATTGCGACATTAGTATTTGATACAAAAGCATATAAGAACGTAGTGTCTAATGGATTGGTATTAGATAAGAATGGACTAAAGATGTCTAAGAGTTTAGGAAATACGATAGACCCTTTTGCTACATTAGCAGAACATGGGCCAGATGCAACGCGCTGGTATATGATTTCAAATGCTAATCCTTGGGATAACCTTAAGTTTGACTTAGAGGGTATTACAGAGATCAGAAGAAAATTCTTCGGTACATTATACAATACATATTCATTCTTCGCTCTATATGCCAATATTGATGGATTCAAATACGAGGAGGCTGATGTACCTTTAAAAGACAGACCAGAGATCGATCGTTGGATTTTATCTGAATTGAATACTTTAATTCAAAAAGTAGATGAGTGCTATGCAGAGTATGAACCAACTAAAGCAGCTCGCGCAATTACAGAGTTTGTTACAGAGAACTTGAGTAATTGGTATGTTCGTTTATGTAGAAGAAGATTCTGGAAAGGAGAGTATGGACAAGATAAATTGGCAGCTTACCAGACACTATACACGTGTTTAGAGACAATAGCTAAGTTAGGTTCCCCTATTGCTCCATTCTTTATGGATAAGCTTTACAGAGACTTAACATTAACTTCATCTAAGGAAAGCTTTGAGTCTGTACATTTGGCTAAGTTCCCTGAATTTGATGCGAATGTAGTAGATGCAGGTTTAGAAAGTAGAATGCACAAAGCCCAGACTATTTCTTCGCTTGTGTTATCACTTCGTAAGAAGGAGATGATTAAAGTTCGTCAACCATTACAAAGAGTGATGATTCCTGTTTTAGATCAGAATCAAAGAAAAGAGATAGAAGCTGTAGCTGATTTGATTAAAGCTGAAGTAAATGTAAAGGAAATAGAGTTGTTAGATGATGCTTCAGGTATCTTAGTGAAACAGATCAAACCAAACTTTAAAGTATTGGGACCTCGTTTCGGAAAAGATATGGGATTGATTTCTAAGGAAATACAGAATTTTAATGCTGATCAAATCAATGAGATTGAAAAAAACGGAGAGATTTCATTAAAATTAACAGAAAAAAGTATTATCTTAACATTGGAAGACGTGGAAATCACTTCACAGGATATCGAAGGTTGGTTAGTTGCTAATGAAGGTGGTATAACAGTAGCATTAGATATTCAAATAAGTGATGATTTGCGCAAAGAAGGTATTGCACGTGAGATTGTAAATAGAATCCAGAATATTAGAAAAGATTCTGGTTTTGAAGTAACAGATAAGATTGCAATAACCTTAGAAGAACAAAAAGAAATAAAAGAGGCGGTTTTAGCAAATGAAGATTATATAAAATCGGAAACATTAACTTCGACATTAAGTTTTGTACCTGAATTGGCGGAAGGTGTAGAATTAGAATTTGATGGGCTAAGTACGCGAGTGTTGGTTATAAAATAAGTTTTAATTATGAAAGAAGCAGGTGAATTAGTACGCTACTCTGATGCAGATTTAGCGGAGTTCAAAGAGCTTATTCAGGCAAAGATTGTGAAAGCACAAGCTGATTTAGAATTGATCAAGAGCGCTTACATGAATGACTTAAACAACGGAACAGATGATACATCTCCTACGTTTAAAGCATTTGAGGAAGGTAGTGAAACGATGTCTAAGGAAGCAAATTCACAATTGGCAATTCGTCAGGAAAAGTTTATTCGTGATTTGAAGAATGCCTTAATACGCATTGAAAACAAGACGTATGGTGTTTGTAAAGTGACAGGGAAATTAATAGACAAAGAACGATTGAAATTGGTTCCTCATGCCACAATGAGTATTGAAGCAAAGAACATGCAACGTTAATCTTTAATAAATTTAAAACGCTCAGTATTGAGCGTTTTTTTTATATCCTAATTTAAATTACATTTGTCAGGATAAAAAAGAAAAAATGTCATTAAAGAAAGCAAGTCTACTTATATTGGTTGTATTGGTCTTGGATCAATGGTTAAAGATTTATATCAAAACTAATTTTCTATATGATGACTACTACCTCGTATTTGATTGGTTTAGAATTCATTTTATTGAGAATGAGGGAATGGCCTGGGGAGTAGCTTTACCCGGAATGTATGGAAAATTAGCCTTAACTACTTTTCGCATTGTCACTGTTTGTGGTATTTTTTGGTGGTTAAATGATTCAATAAAAAAGAGACAGTCAAATTATTTGATAGTGGCGATTGCTTTGATATTAGCTGGGGCTTTAGGAAATATAATTGATTCTGTTTTTTATGGTGTAATATTCAATGAGAGTACGCCTTCACAAATAGCGACATTGTTTTCGGATGATCCTTATGGTACTTGGTTTCACGGAAAGGTTGTAGATATGTTTTATTTCCCTATTTGGAGAGGTACATTGCCAGAGTGGTTACCTATATGGGGAGGTAAGTATTTTACCTTTTTTAATGCTATATTTAATTTAGCTGATGTGGCAATATCTGTCGGAGTAGGTATCCTAATCGTATTTAATAAAAAGATTTTTAAAAATTCATAAAAAAATGAGCTTCCATTTGGAAGCTCATTTTTGTTATAGGGCTATTTGATTTCTTTTAAAATTTCTTGTACAGCTCTTTCAAGTTGAGGATCATTGTTGTTTAATCTATCTACGAAAGTGTTTTTAACGTAAATATCTGGTGCAACACCTGTTTTTTCTAAGTTTTGCCCGTCTAAAGTATATGTACCCCACGAAGGTAGTCTATACGAAGAACCGTCAACTAAGCTCTTGCCAGAGGTAAAGATAATCCATCTATAAGTCTCTTGACCGATAATTTTACCAAGCTTTAACGCTTTAAATCCTGCAGCAGTCATCTCGGCATCACTCAGAGATGATTCATTGATAAGCAGTACTATTGGTTTGCCACTTGGAGTGAAGTTACTCTGTACTGTTAACTTCCCTTCTCTGTATTTCCATTGTAAATATGGTCTTTGTGATAAGAAGTTTAATACCTTGTCGTGTACGTTGCCCCCAGTATTGTAACGCAAGTCTAAGATAACCCCTTCCTTGTTAGCTTCTTGTTCTACCATATCAAGTAAGAATCTGTCTAACTCAGTTGACGTCATATTTTTCATATACGAATAGGCAATGCGATTGTTGCTAAGGTCATTTACGCGTTGTTTGTTTGTATATATCCATTCGTCATACAAAAGTGATTTCATTTCTATGAAGGAAATTGGATGTAGTTTAGAGGTAATTTCTTTACCTGCTCTATTGAAAGTTAAGCTTATTTCTTCTTGTGTATTTGCGAAGGTAAAATAAGTATCTCTATTCACTTTGTCTGCTACCTCTTGGCCATTCACTTTGGTTAATACATCCCCTGGTTTAATGTTTATATCTGTGGCATAAGCTGGAGATTTACGCACAATGCGTTCTACTTCATATGGCTTGTCCGTACTAAATACAATACCTGTGTCGTATGTTCTATAGTTCAGTTTGGTTTTCTCCTCCGTTCCCGTAGTATTGAATCCCAAGTGAGAAGATCCCAATTCTCCCAACATATCGTTCAGTAAGATACGGAGGTCACTTCTACTGTTTACATGAGGTAAATACTGAGCGAAATGGTCTTTCATTTTATTCCAATCTATGCCGTGAAACGTCTCATCGTAGAAGTTTTCCTCTACACCAGCCCATGTTTCATAATACATTTGGTTAAACTCATCTGCTAAGTTTTTTGTAAAGTTGTGCTTGATTTTAATCTGCTCAGGTTTTCCTTTACTTAACTCGAAGCTATAGATATTACCTCCGATTAAAGCGTACACATTCTTATTTCGTTTCAGCAATTGATCAGCGCGTTTGTCAAATACTTTTTCACTTTTGTTATCTTCAAAGTCCTCGTAAACTGTCTTGTATAAATTGCTTTTTCCGTTTTCTTGATTTGTGTTATAGAATACCACTTCTTTCGTATCATCTGCAAATACGATCGGATTATATTGATTGCCAAAGCGATCACTTACTAATTCTATTCGGTCAAGTAATCCATCCGTATTTACTTTGATAGAAGTGACGATCTTGCCGTCTATCTTTGTTGAATTTGCCTTTTTATCTTGTGTTTTTTTATCCTTCTTTGTTATTTCACTTTTGATTTCCTCTTTCTTATCGACAAATAACTTGTCAAATTGATCAGATTTAAAGGCTTCTGTTTGCCAATCAACAGCGAAACGGTAGATACTCGGATTCTGCATTCCCAATGGATAAGAAGGATTAAGTCGATCACTCATAAAGTAGATATGCTTGCCATTAGGAGACCAATATGGCGCAGACTCGGCTACTCCAGTATTCGTTAAGTTGATTGTCTCATTCTTTGTGATGTGGTGAATAAAGATGTCCTCTTCAAAATTGCGCTTAGCAGTGAATAGTACATATTCCCCATTAGGAGAGAAAGAAGGAGTTGAGTTTTGGAATGCCCATATTTCGTCTTTGACAATTACTTTAGAAGTATTGTCCTTTAGGTTTAATAGTCTCACTTCATCTCGTCCACTAAGATAGACCGCCTTAGTCATTTCTTTGTTTAAAGTAATATCTCTGTTGTTGCGATTATCATTAGTTAATTGAGTGGGATTTCCCTTGCCATTAGCGGATCTTTTAAACCAGTTTTGATATCCATTAAAAGTCTGACTATACAACAAAGTCTCGTTGTCTTTTAGCCACTTTACTTCCATAACGCGTTCTTTGCCATCCGTTACTGCTTGAATGAATTTTCCTTCGATGTCAGATACGAATAATATCCCACGACTAACGAATGCAATCTTCTTTGTATCGGGTGAAACATCGAAGTAGCTGATATTATCTTCAACTACATAGGACTGTTCCTTTTCAATAGCCTTATTTGTATTTACAGTAGTAGTTAACGGAGTGACAGATTTCGTAGCTGTGTCAAATACGTAAATCATATAGTCTTTTTCAAAGACAACTTTGCTACCATCAGCAGATACATAAGGCTTTTTGATAGAAGTATCGAAATTAGTCAAGGCTACTTTTTTCCCGTTGTCGAAGGTGTATAAGTTATAGTTACCATTGTTCTCATCTGAAATAAAGTATATTTTACCTTGCTTATCAACGGTAGGATTAAAATCCTTTCCTTCATAATCTGTGTAGGATTTGAATTCTTTCGTAGTTGGATTATAGCCAAGTATGTCTGGGTTGTTCTCTCCTTTATAGCGCTTACGAGTCGTCTGACTTGCGCTTTCCATAGAGCTTGTAAAAAGGTATTCACCAGATGGAGTAACGACTAATCCATTTGTGTTGTTAAAGTAGTTGGTAAATAAGGGTTTTGGAGTACCGCCATTTAGGTCAATCACATAGGAGCCAAAGTTGTTATTGGCATTTGAGGTAATGTATATTTGTTTGCTGTCCCAGCTCCAGCTTTCTACTTCGTCAGAGGCCTGGTGGTAAGTTAGCTGTGTGATTTGTCCGCCAGTTAGGGGCATCAAGAAAACATCTTTATTGCCGTATTGCCCTGAGGTGAATGCTAACCACTTGCCATCAGGTGACACGCGGGGATTAGTTTCATTGCCTTCTAATGCTGTTATTCTTAAGGCTTCTCCTCCAGCAGTTGGAGCTTGCCATATATCGCCGTTATAGCTAAAGTAAGTAGTTTTGCCATCGGGACTTAGCGATGGAGTTGAAGCAAATTTTGGCGAATGCTGTCCCCATGCTACACTTAGAAGAGAAAGTGTTAGTAAAGTGATTGTATTTTTAATCATTGGTTAATATTTTTATTAAACATAAAAATATTTTCGGTAATGGACTAATATAGAATGCCTTTTATGTAATCATATTATGCTAAGTGTAACGTTGTCTGATGAAATGAACTTAAAAAAAGAACGAGACAATAATTTAATAATGTCCCGTTTTATAATGATTTAAAATCGATATACTTCTGTTGGTGTGATGCAATAGTCAAGGGGGATATCTCCTTCTCTTACATCGATGACAAGGTCTTCTGGAGGGAAGAAACTTAATCCTACTTTAATTACATCAGGCTTGCATTTTGCTAAGAATCTATCATAGAACCCCTTGCCATAACCGATTCTATTTCCCTTCTTGTCATAGGCTAATAGAGGAACGAAGATTACATCAAGTTGTTGTTCGCTTACTTGGATGCCGTCTATAGGTTCTGGAATCCCATAACTATTGACTTTTATTGTAGTGTTATCCGTCAAGAGGTAGTGTGATAATGTTCCCTCTTTAAAATTAGATTTAGATAAGACTACATTCTTATCCTTGCCCGCTAATATCTGCAGTAGGTATTCTGTATCTATTTCTTTCTTGTTGCGAATACTTAGAAATAGATGGTAGTTCACTTTATCCCAAATGGGTAATTGTAATACTTGATTGGCAATCTCTAAACTGAGGTCATCTATTCTATTGAGTTCTAAGTTATCGCGTAAGGTTTTATATTTTAATCTTAATTCTTCTTTATTCATTTTTTTAATGTTTTTGAGATGTGAAATACAGCATCTCCTTGATAGACAATAGGGGCATCATTAACATTGATGATATAGCCTGCATTAGGTGCTTTAATTGCAGTATTTTCCTTTCCATAAGGATCTGAAATTTCAGCTAATACAGCTCCTTTTTCTACATACGAACCTATTTTAACCTGATCGTGTAGTAAGCCTGATCGCTTTGCTCTAACCCAAATAGAGTTGGTGATAATAGTCATTTTCTCTTTAGGCAGACAGGTACTAAATTCGTCTTTCAACATATCAAAAGAATGCAAGAATCGCTTAGTTCCTTCAACTCCCATTTCTGATACCTCAGAATTGATATCCAAGGACTTTCCTCCTTCGAATAACAACATCTTGATTCCTTTCTTGGCACAAGCATTTCTAAAAGATCCCGCAATCTGTGCTGAGTACAATAAGAAGGGAGGGTGGAAGATGGTTGCTAATTCCTCTAACTCCAAGTTTTCTGGAGCGATTCTAATCTGCGGAGCATTAAATCTGCTCGCACCTCCAGCGTGAAAGTCAATTGCGTAATCCACATGTGGTAAGATATAGTTCACGAGATAATGAGCAAAACGCCCTGCAAGTGACCCCGTTTTACTACCAGGGAACACCCTATTCATGTCTCTACCGTCAGGAAATTCTCTTGACTGGTTGATGAATCCGAATATATTAATAACTGGGATACAGATAATAGTTCCTCTTTTAGGAACATTCATTCCGCGATGTACAATCTGACGTACGATATCTACTCCATTTAATTCATCTCCATGTAGTCCAGCAGAGAGCAATACTGTAGGGCCTTCTATTCTTGCCCTTGATACTATAACAGGTATTTTAAGTTTCGTCGCTGTATGTAGTCGTGCGATTTCGAGGTTCAGTGTTTTAGTTTCTCCCGGTTGTATCGTTTCTTCAAGTATCTTCATAGTACTCTTGCTTTTCAAAATGTGAAGATATTAAAAGTTTCGGATTTGCGTTTTAATCGACCCAGACAAATCATGAATAATGGTGTTTTTAGCTTTTATTTAAAGGGTGGTCGGCTTGTGGTCGGCTATTGATAGGCTTGTGGTCGGCTAAAAAGTACCATAATAAGCCTATCACTATGCTATCATCTGCCGAACATATAGGGATGATAGGGAGTAGAGTATCATGGATTTTAAATCTGTGATATCGGGAACTCGACAGTAGAGATATAATATATTGCGTCTAACAGTTCTCGTAGATTTGTAATCCGTATGGAGTATAAATAGTTTTAGTATTTTTGTGAGTATAATATTTACTTATGCAAGTTTCCCCTTCTTTAGCGATTCAGATACAGACATTACCTGATCAACCAGGCGTTTATCAATACTATGATAAGGACGATAAGATATTGTATGTCGGTAAGGCAAAGAATCTAAAAAAGAGAGTTAGTTCTTATTTTAACAAGGTTCACGATAACGCGAAGACGAACGTATTAGTGAAGAAAATTGTGACCATAAAGCATATCGTCGTACCCACAGAGACGGATGCCTTATTGTTGGAGAATAATTTGATTAAAAGACTTCAACCGCGCTATAATGTATTGCTTAAAGATGACAAGAGTTATCCTTGGATTTGCATAAAAAGAGAGCCCTTTCCCCGTGTTTTTATGACCAGGAGAATGGTTAAGGATGGATCTGAGTATTTTGGACCATATACAAATATTAAGACCGTACACACTTTGATTGATTTAATCAAAGAGTTGTATCCTTTGCGTACTTGTACTTTAGATTTGACATCGAGTAATATTCGTTCTGGTAAGTTTAAAGTTTGTTTAGAATATCATATTGGAAATTGTATGGGACCCTGTGAGGGCTATGAAACGGAGCAACAGTATGAAAAGAAAATTTTAGAAATCCGCGATATTTTAAAGGGTAATTTCAAAGAGAGTTTAAAAGGGTTCAAATCCTATATGCTTGAATTAGCTTCGGATTTAAGGTTCGAGGAAGCTCAAAAGGTGAAAGATAAAATAGACTTGTTGGAAAATTATCAATCCAAATCGACTATTGTCAATCCTAAAATTAGCAATGTTGATGTTTTTAGCATCATTTCTGACGAATCTGCAGCCTATGTCAATTTTTTGCAAGTGTCTTATGGGGCTATTATTCGATCACATACTATGGAGTTGAAGAAGAAGTTAGACGAGACCGATGTAGAGTTGCTTGAACTGGCTATTACGGAGATGAGAACGCGTTTTAATTTGAATTCAAAAGAGATTATCGTTCCGTTTGAGGTTGAGGTGGCAGATAGTATAAAAGTGACTGTACCCAAATTAGGTGATAAGAAACAGCTGTTAGATTTGTCTGAACGCAATGCTAAATATTACCGTGTTGACTTGATGAAGCAGATTAAAATTGTCGATCCAGAACGCCATGTAAATCGAATAATGCAACAAATGCAAAAGGATTTGCGCTTGAATCGCGAACCAAGGCATATTGAATGTTTTGATAACTCGAATATTCAAGGGACAAATCCCGTTTCTGCTTGTGTTGTATTTAAAGATGGAAAGCCAAGCAAAAAGGATTACAGACACTTTAATGTGAAGACTGTAGTTGGGCCAAATGACTATGACACAATGGAGGAAATCGTTTATCGCCGTTATAAAAGGGTGATTGAAGAAGGCGAGGCATTACCGGATTTGATTGTCATAGATGGAGGTAAGGGACAATTAGGTGTCGCATTAAAAAGTCTTGAGAAGCTCGGAATTAGAGGAAAAGTTCCTATTATTAGTTTGGCAGAGCGATTAGAGGAGATTTTTTATCCTGGAGACAGCATTCCGATGTATTTAGACAAGCGTTCTGAAACGATGAAAGTAATAATTCACCTTCGAGATGAAGCGCATCGATTTGGGCTTACCTTTCACCGCAATCAACGCAGTAAAAATGCGATCACGAGTATATTGGATAATATACCAGGAATAGGTGAAAAGACAAAAGTAACATTGATGAATCATTTTAAATCTACCAAAAAGATTAAAGAAGCTTCAGAAGAAGAGTTAGAAAAGGTGGTAGGAAAATCAAAAACTAAACTATTAATTGAATATTTTAAAGTAAATTAGCGCTCAAAATGAGCAATATATGAAAAAAATATACCTATTTGTTTTACTTTTTCTGTTGGGTTCCGCAGGAGTTAAAGCCCAGAATGATACGTTGACAAATCACAAGCCTAAAATAGGACTTGTTTTAAGTGGAGGAGGTGCGAAAGGGTTAGCACATATTGGGGTGTTGAAAGTTTTGGAAAGAGAAGGGATAAAGGTAGACTATGTTGCAGGTACGAGTATGGGTGCAATTGTTGGAGGACTTTATGCTGCAGGGTATACTTCTTCGGAGCTGGATTCCATTTTTAACTCAATTGATGTGTCGGCTCTTATAAAGGATTATATTCCTCGTATTTCCAAGTCATTCTATGAAAAGAAGAATGACGAAATATACGCTTTGACGCTGCCATTTAACAATTTTAAAATAGGTTTTCCAAAAGCTTTATCACGTGGGATGTACAATTATAACTTGATGAATAAGTTGTTGGCACATGTCCGTCATATAAGAGATTTTAGCGAATTAAAGACCCCGTTTTTATGTATTGCTACAGATGCTGAGACAGGGGAGGCGGTTGTATTAGATAAAGGGTATCTGCCCCAAGCTATTTTGGCCAGTGGTGCTTTTCCTTCATTATTTGCGCCAGTAGAGATCGACGGTCGATTTTTAATTGACGGAGGAGTTGTTAATAACTACCCACTTCACGAGCTTAAGAAGATGGGGGCTGAGGTTATTATCGGGGTTGATGTGCAAGATGGTTTGAAAACGAGTGAAGAGATGGAAGGCGCTCCAGATTTGTTATTGCAGATTTCAAATTTCTCGACAATCAACCAAATGAACGCTAAAAAGCCTTTTACGAATATTTATATTAAACCTGATATTGTAGGGTATTCTGTGGTATCTTTTGACTCCGGTGAGGTGATTATTAAAAGAGGAGAGGAAGCGACAGAAAAGGTGATAGATGAACTTAGAGCGATAGGTGGTACTCCAAAAGTAAAGGAGAATCACTATGTTGAGAAATACACTGACTCTCTGAATATAAAAGATATTAATATTGATGGTTTAAGCAAGTACACTCAGCGTTATGTTCACGGTAAGCTTGGTTTTAAGCCATTTAGCAAAGTTTCTTTTGATCAGTTAGACAAGGGGATTACACAATTGAACGGAACAGAAAACTTCAGTAGCATTTCCTATAAGTTTAATCGCAGTACTACTGGAGAAGGAGATGACTTAGATATGGATCTTGTAGAGAATCCGGTGAATCGCTATTTAAAATTAGGGGTGCATTATGACGCTTTGTATAAAGCAGCTGCATTAGTAAATGTTACACAGAAGAAGCTATTCTTGAAAAGTGACGTTGCCTCGATTGATTTAGCTCTTGGCGATAATGTGCGATATAATTTTAATTATTTTGTCGATAACGGTTTTTATTGGAGTGTTGGAATCAATTCAAAGTACAATAAGTTTAGTCGAGATTTACCTTATAGCATGATGGTAGAAGCAACAGGCGGGGATCTTGATATAGATGGTGCTCCAAGTAAGTTCAATGTCGATTATGCAGATCTTGAAAACAGGTTGTACTTTCAGACTTTTTATCAACAAAAGTATTTGTTAAGCGTTGGATTTGAGCATAGATATTTAGATATAAAGAGTAAGACCTTAAGGCAAGAAGATGCGCGTTTTGACGCGAGTCATTATTTGGGAGGTTTTGTAAATGTCTTAGTTGATACCTATGACAATATGTATTTTCCTCGCAGCGGTTTTCTGTTGAAGGGAGAGTATAGGAATTTCTTCCTTTCCAGTGATTTTAGAGATAATTTTAAGAACTTTTCTACTATAACTGGTCAAGTAGGGTATGCAACGCGCATAACGGACAAATTAGCGATTGATTTAAAATCAAGATTAGGTGCAGTAATCGGAAATCTACCGAGCTTTGGATTTGGATATGCTTTGGGAGGCTATGGTTTTGCAGATCGCGATAATTTGATTCCATTCTATGGATATGATTTGTTGGGGATTGGAGGAGATTCATTTATTGCTGGTACCATACAGTTAGATTATGAAATTTTTAAAAAGCACCACATCAATTTTTCAGCAAACTACGCTAATGCAGGAGAAGATATTTTTTCAACTTCGAATTGGTTTTCGAAGATTAAATACTCTGGATATGCTGTAGGATATGGTATGCAAACCGTTTTGGGACCAATCGAAGCAAAATTTACGTATTCGCCTGATACGGGTCGAACTTACACAGTATTTGCCGTTGGTTTTTGGTTTTAGAAGAAGATTCAATGATGAAATTATAATTTTCGGGGCATTTGGTTTTACCAAGTGCCCCTTTTTTGTGATATAGTTAATGTTGAGGTATTAAAATTGTGGTATGTGAAATAATATTTGGATAAAAATTTGCATAAGATAAAATTATTTCGATATTTGTGATATTATGAAAATACAATGGGACGGTTTATTGGCTTATTTAAAGTTCCTCATCAAGAGAAATCCTGAATGAGGTAACATTACTTTTATATTATCTATTACCAACCAAAAAATATAAATAAGTATGCCTTTATATCATCAATTAGGGAAAGTTCCCCCTAAACGTCACACCATTTTCCGAAAAGAGAATGGGGACTTGTACTACGAACAATTATTCGGTACCATTGGATTTGACGGAATGTCTACCAATATGTACCATGTACACCGACCTACACAGGTAAAGAAGATTTTGGGGCAGTATAGTGTTGCGCCAAAAGTAGCCAAATCAAATAATATTCAATCTTATCGTTTTAGAGGGTTTGAAGTTCGACCGGAGGATGATTTTTTAGAAAGCCGTAAAGCTGTCTTGACCAATAGCGACTGTACCATTGTTTTGGCTGCTCCTAAGAAATCAACTGAGGATTACTTTTATAAAAATACGGATTCAGATGAGTTAATCTTTGTTCATCGTGGCACGGGAACGTTGCGCACCATGTTGGGTAACTTAAAATTTGAATACGGAGATTACCTATTAATTCCCCGTGGAATAATTTATAAAATGGACTTTGATACGCAGGACAATAGATTGTTTATTGTCGAGTCGCGTAGGCCTATTTACACACCGAAAAGATACCGCAATTGGTTTGGACAACTACTTGAACATTCACCTTTTTGTGAACGCGATATTCGCAGACCAGATAAACTTGAAACACACGATGAAAAAGGTGATTTCTTGATTAAGGTACGCAAACAAGATGAGATATTTGATATGATCTATGCTACACATCCATTTGATGTCGTGGGATATGATGGTTATAATTATCCATATGCTTTTTCTATTCACGATTTTGAACCTATTACAGGGAGGATTCACCAACCACCTCCTGTGCATCAAACATTCGAAACCGATGCCTTTGTAATTTGTTCATTTGTGCCAAGACTATATGACTATCATCCAGAAGCGATACCTGCACCATATAATCATTCAAACATAGATAGTGATGAAGTTCTCTATTATGTAGATGGTGATTTTATGAGTAGAAATGATATTGCTGCGGGACATATTTCACTTCATCCTGCCGGAATCCCTCATGGACCACACCCTGGTGCGGCAGAGCGATCTATTGGTAAAGTTAGCACGGAAGAGTTAGCCGTGATGGTTGATACATTTAAGCCATTGATGGTAACAGAAGAAGCGATGAAGATTGCTGATGAGCAATATTACCAGTCTTGGTTAGATCCAGAAAATTAAGAAAAACAACAACTTAAAAAACTATAAATTATGAGTAAAGAAGTCAAGTCTGTAGAATTTGGCTTGGAAAAAATATTTGAGGGAGCTCAAGATTTTTTGCCATTGTTAGGAACAGATTACGTTGAATTTATTGTTGGGAATGCGAAACAAGCAGCCCATTTTTATAAAACCGCTTTTGGTTTTCAGTCTTTAGCTTATGCAGGATTGGAAACGGGAGTGAGAGATAGAGCATCTTATGTATTAGTACAGGATAAAATACGCATTGTTTTGACTACTCCGTTGACTGCAGAATCTGAATTGAATAATCATATTGTACAACATGGAGATGGTGTAAAAGTCGTGGCTTTGTGGGTTGAAGATGCGCGTAAAGCTTATGAGGAAACAACAAGCCGTGGTGCGAAATCTTATTTGGAGCCAATCGTAGAGAAGGATGAATTTGGTGAAACCGTTAGAGCGGGTATATATACATACGGAGAAACGGTTCATATGTTTGTAGAACGCAAGAACTACAATGGTGTATTTTTGCCTGGTTTTGTAAAGTGGGAAACAGATTATAACCCTGAACCAGTAGGATTAAAATATGTCGATCACATGGTGGGAAATGTTGGTTGGAACCAAATGAATACTTGGGTAAAGTGGTATGAGGATGTCATGGGGTTTGTAAACTTCTTGTCTTTTGATGACAAACAAATTAATACTGAGTACTCTGCACTGATGAGTAAAGTAATGTCGAATGGAAATGGAAGGATTAAGTTTCCAATTAATGAACCTGCAGAGGGAATGAAAAAATCTCAAGTCGAGGAGTATCTTGACTTCTATAATGGGGCGGGGGTACAACATATTGCTGTAGCTACAGATGATATTATCAAGACAGTTGCTGCTATGAAGCGTAGAGGTGTTGAATTTTTATCAGCTCCACCGCAATCTTACTACGATATGATTCCCAATCGCTTAGGTGTTCACATGGACATGATGAAAGAAGATATTAAAGAATTGCAGAAGTTAGGCATAATGATTGATGCTGATGAGGAAGGTTATCTATTGCAAATATTTACAAAACCTGTAGAAGATAGACCGACATTGTTTTTTGAAATAATCCAAAGAATGGGTGCCCGCGGTTTTGGTGCTGGTAACTTTAAGGCGTTATTTGAATCAATTGAAAGGGAGCAAGAAAAGCGAGGAACCCTTTAAAATTCAGTTAATTAAAACTTAAAAAACCAACATTTGAGAACTATTAAGTTAAATGTAAGTTAAAGCTAATTATGAGTTGACTTGCTAATGAAAAAGTTATACATTTGCACTCGCAAAAATAAGGTCGTCATAAGCTTTATTTGAGTGTAATAAATTTTTCATAATTTATAGTTTTTTGGTTGGTTAATAGCATAAAAACTCAGTCATTTATTTGGCTGGGTTTTTTTGTTTGCTATTTTTGAATAAAATTAGAATCAACTATGAAAAAACTATTTCTTCTTCTTGTAATCTTCTTCCAAATTGGAAGTGTTGCAGCTCAGAAAAATGTAAAGGCATTTGACGCCGGTGAGTTTTTGAAGTTTCGTATCAGCTATGGAATTTTGAATGCGGGTATTGCAACATTGAAATTAACAGAGACCGTTCAGAATGGTGTTCCTGTATTTCATGCACAAGGAATTGGCTATACTACTGGAGTGCCAAAGATGTTTTTTAAAGTATATGATGATTATCAAAGTTATTTTGAACGCGATAAAGTGATCCCACATCGCTTTGTTCGAAAAATTGACGAAGGAGGATATACGAAGGATCAAGAAGGTTTTTTTGATTACAAATCCAATAAAGTTTTAGTGAAAGACTACGAAAAGTCTAAGGAGAATACTTATCCTATCGTGAAAAACGTACAGGATATTGTTTCTGCATTTTACTATTTGAGAAAATATCCCAAGTTGAATGAACTGAAAAAGAATGAATCAGTAGAAATTGATATGTTCTTTGATGGGGAGGTATTTCGATTTAAGTTGAAATATTTAGGAGAGGAGACTTTAAAGACTAATTTTGGAAAAATAAAAACACTAAAGTTTAGACCTTACGTTATGGCAGGTCGCGTTTTTAAGGAAAAGGAAAGTTTGACAGTATGGGTTTCGGCTGACAATAATAAAGTGCCTTTGCGAATTAAAGCCAGTTTAGCAGTAGGGTCTTTGAAAGCAGATTTGGAAGAGTTTAGTGGTTTAGTGTCGAAGTTGGAAGTTATAGGTAAATAGTTTATGGAACACGATAAAATGTTAGATGCGCTAAAGGATAAGTTTGGTGCTATTAATCAGAATTTAGATACGCATTTAGAAGGTCTGGTATATGCTAAGCCGCTTACCTATTGGGACTATATTCAAGTTGATTCTCTGTTGTCCCTGCAAACACAACGAACTACTGTGAAAGACGAAATGGTCTTTATCCTGTATCATCAAATAAATGAACTTTTGTTCAAAATGATTTTATGGGAGATTGATCAAGTGGGGAGTCAAGAAAACATAACAGCTGATTTTTTTGTCGAGCGTTTACAGCGTATCACACGTTATTTTGATATGCTTACTTCCTCTTTTGATATCATGGGGGATGGTATGGATCGAAATCAGTATATGCAATTTCGAACGACACTAACTCCAGCAAGTGGATTTCAGAGTGCTCAGTACCGTTTAATAGAGTTTGGCTCTACGGATTGGAGAAATTTGATTGATTTTCGCTTTAAAAGTACACTAAGTCAAAATATTTCAGAGGAGGATGCGTTAGAATTGATGTATTGGCAGGCAGCCGGTAAAGACTATAAGACAGGTAAAAAGTCATATTTGTTAGCTGAGTTTGAAAATAAGTACAAAAAAGTTTTCATTAATGCCATGAAAGATTATGAAAAAACAAATTTATGGCAGAAATTTGTTGAATTGCCTCAAGAAGTAAGAGATACCCCTTCTTTGATTGAGGCGATGAGGTATTATGATAGGACAGTTAATATTACTTGGGTAATGGGTCATTATAATGCTGCTTTAAAGTATTTGGAAGGACCAGAAGGTACCTCTGAAGCAACGGGAGGAAGCGATTGGAAGAAGTATATGTTGCCTCAATACCAAAAGCGAATTTTCTTTCCAGAACTTTGGTCTTCTGAGGAAATTGAGAATTGGGGAAAGTAAGTAAAAGTTAAGTTGAAAAAAAGATAGGGTTTGAAGCGAGTTTTTTGTGGTTTTTTGATGGTTTTATCTCTTTATGCTTGTAAAGAGAATAATAATAATGATGTTATAATTGAGGAGAGTGATAATTCGGAACATATTGATGAAGTAGTCGCTGAATTATATGGATTTAGTTTAAAGGATTTTGAAGTTGTCGATGATACGATTCGCAGTGGAGATAACCTTGGAAAGATATTTGGAGAGAATAATATTGGAGCTACTGAAGTTCACAATATCGTAACTAAAGTAAAAGATACGATTAATGTGCGTGGTATGCGTGTAGGACAGCCTTATTCTTTAGTGAAGTATAAAAATGATCCAGAGAAGTTAGCTGCATTTATATACCATCCGAGTATTGCTGGATATCAAGTGATAGATTTGCGCGATTCTATTACTGCATATACAATCACTTATCCTGTTACGATAAAACGAAGAACTATAGCGTCAACTATTGAAGGGTCTCTATCAATGAGTCTTCAGAAGGAGGGTGTGGATCAATCTTTGGCAACGCGAATGTCGCAGATTTTTGCATGGTCGATTGACTTTTTTAAGTTGCAACCAGATGATCGATTTGCTGTTACGATTGAGGAAAAGTATATCAATGATACTGTGTATGTTGGTATTTCAAAAATTGATGCTGCGTACTTTAATTACAGAGGTAAGGATTTATATTCATTCCCATATAAACGATCTGGTGCTAAGAGTACTGATTATTACGATGAAGAAGGTCGTCCAATGAAGAGTATGTTCTTGAAAGCTCCTTTGAAATTCTTTAGAATAACATCGCGATATACTAAGAATCGTTTTCACCCCGTACAAAAAAGATGGAAATCTCACAATGGTACTGATTATGCGGCTCCTACAGGAACACCTATTATGTCAACTGCTTCAGGAGTAGTTGAAAGAGCTGGTTATACTGCTGGGAATGGAAATTATGTAAAAGTTAGACATAACGGAACATATTCAACACAGTATCTACACATGTCAAAGATTTTAGTGAAAGTTGGTCAGTATGTTGACCAAGGGCAAACAATTGGTTTAGTTGGTAGTACTGGTTTAGCAACAGGCCCTCACGTTTGTTATAGATTTTGGAAAAATGGCGTGCAAGTAGATCCACTTTCACAAGTTTTACCTAATTCTGAACCAATGGATAAAAAAGATATACCGTCATTTAAAGAACATATCGTACCTTTGAAAGCAGAATTAGATAAGGTTATACAAACAAAATTTTTACAAGAGTAGTTACATGTTGAAAAGTGTTAATCCATCAAGAACAGATGCTTGGAAGAAGTTAAGTGAGCATTTTAAATCGATGGAATTTGTACAGATGCAGCATTTGTTTGCTGAAAATGCTGATAGAGTTAATGACTTTCATGTAAAATGGAATTCATTGTTGTTAGATTATTCAAAGAATAAGGTGACTGCAGAAACAATGAAGTTGCTGCTGGATTTAGCTAATGAAGTAGATTTAAAACAGTCTATAGAGGCTCTGTTTACGGGTGATAAGATTAATGTAACTGAAGATAGGGCGGTTCTTCATACTGTATCAAGAGATTTTTCTCAGCAACCTATTTTTGTCGACGGAGAGGATGTTTCAAAAGAGGTTTACAAGACAAGAGAAAAGATAAAGTTATTTTCGAATGATGTCATTTCAGGCAGGTATCTTGGAGCTACAGGTAAGGCAATAACAGATGTTATAAATATCGGTATAGGTGGATCTGATTTGGGGCCAAAGATGGTTGTCGAGGCATTGGATAATTATAGTAATCAGCTCAACGTTCACTTTGTATCGAATATAGATGATGATTATTTGTTTCCTCTATTGGCAAAACTAAATGCTGAAACTACTTTGGTTTTGGTTGTATCTAAAACATTTACTACGCAAGAAACAATTGAAAATGCTAAGCATGTCAAAGCTTGGTTAGATTCAAATATTATAGGGAGTGTTGAACAGCACTTTGTTGCTGTAACTTCTGCCAATCAAGAAGCGATTGCTTTTGGTATTAAAGAAACTAATATTTTCCCTATGTGGGATTTTATTGGGGGAAGATTTTCTTTATGGAGCTCAGTAGGTATTTCTATTTCTTTGGCTTTAGGGTATGACAATTATGAGCGATTGTTGAAGGGGGCTTATCAAATGGATACGCACTTTAGACAGTCTGATTTTGATCAAAATATTCCTGTTATTCTGGCATTGCTTAGTGTATGGTATAATAATTTCTATCAATACGAGACTGAAGCTATTGTGCCTTATAGCAGTTTACTACGCAGTCTGCCTGCTCACTTACAGCAGATGATCATGGAGAGCAATGGCAAGGATAAAACCAGAGAAGGTCAGCCTGTAAATTATCAAACAGGTACTTTGATATGGGGAGAAGTTGGAGCTACAGCCCAACACGCATTTTTCCAATTATTTCATCAGGGTACGAAGGTTGTTCCTATTGACTTTATTGGATTTATAAAACCATTTCACGACAAGGACAAGACAAACCACGATATATTGATGTCTAATTTTTTTGGACAAACTGAAGCTTTGTTAAAAGGGAAGCGCGGTCGAAAAAGGCAAGAAGGCGAATTAGAAATGTTGAGGAATTTCAGAGATTTTGAAGGAAATAAGCCAACAAATACCTTTTTGTTTGAACAGTTGACCCCTGAAACTTTAGGTCAGATTATTGCAATGTATGAACACAAGACTTTTGTTCAGGGAATTATTTGGAACATTTTTAGCTTTGATCAATTTGGCGTGGAGTATGGAAAAGTTTTAGCAAAGAATATTCAGGAGGAGATAAAGTCAAAAAAAGTCAGTGAGCACGACTGTTCTACAAGCTTCTTAATCAACTATTATTTATCGAATTAGGATTTAGAATTTTTCTAAATAGAAGTAAAAAGTTAAAATTAATGTCTACATAACATTAAGGTTATATGTTTTTGTACATTTGTTGCGAAAAAAATAATTTATCACTTACACTTTTACAATGAAAAATTTGAAGAACTGGATGCTATCTTGCGTAGTTGTACTCGCATCAGCATCTGCACTTTCACAAAACAAAGTAACAGGTATTGTAGTAGACCATGAGTTTAAACAAGGTTTACCAGGTTCTACAGTATTAGTTAAAGGTAGTCAAAATGGTACATCGACAGGAATGGATGGAGATTTTGAACTAAATGTTTCAAAAGACAGTGGTGAGATTACGATCTCTTTCATTGGATTTAAAACAAAAACAGTACCTTTTAAAGTTGGGGCTGACAATAAAATTAACTTGGGAACAATTGTTCTAAACGCAGATGAAAATATGCTTGAGGACATTGTTATTATGGGAGTTGCTGACGTAGCAAAAGACCGTAAGACACCAGTAGCTGTTTCTACAATTAAAGCTTCTGTTATTCAAGAAAAACTTGGTTCTCAAGAGTTTCCTGAAATTTTAAACACTACTCCATCAGTGTATGCTTCTCAAGGAGGAGGAGGATTTGGAGATTCTAAAATTAATATCCGTGGATTTGACCAAAAGAACGTTGCTGTATTAGTTAATGGTATGCCTGTTAACGATATGGAAGGTGGTTCTGTGTATTGGTCTAACTGGGCTGGTGCTCAAGATGTGGCTTCAGCAGTACAAGTACAACGTGGATTAGGATCTTCTAAAATTGCTATTTCTTCTGTAGGAGGTACAATGAATATCTTGACAAAAACGTCTGATATGAAAGAAGGAGGTTCATTATCTGCTGGTATCGGTAATGATAACTATTTCAAAGGATCAGCTTCGTATAATACAGGAATTTTAGATAACGGATTGTCTGCTTCTATCTTGATGTCTTATACAAGAGGTGATGGTTATGTTCAAGGGACAGATTTCGAAAGTGTTGCTTATTTCTTAGGTTTAGGGTATAGATCAAAAGATAGTAAACACAATGTACAGTTTACTTTTACAGGTGCAAATCAATGGCACAATCAAAGAAGTACTAACCCAACAATTGAAGATTACTTAAAGTATAGTGGAGACGGTAAGCCAAATAGAAGATATAATCCTGATTATGGAACGTATAATGGAGAAGGTTATTCTTGGGCTCGTAACTTCTATAACAAACCAGTAGCTTCATTAAACTGGGATTATAAAATTAATGATATTTTTACTTTGAATACTGTTGCTTATGGTTCTTGGGGCCGTGGAGGAGGAAATGGTTCAATTGGTAAAATCAACGGTAAAAGCCAAAGAGATGCAATGTTTAAGGACATGTACGGTAATATTCGTTTCGATGATATCGCTGCTTGGAACTCAGGAAAGCATGTAGCAGATTTTGGAGCTGATAAAAAGCGTATCAACGGAGAGTATTATTCTGATAAAAACAATGGTTTTGTTCGTCGTACAAGTGTAAATTCACATGACTGGTATGGAACTGTGATGAACTTAAACGCTAAAGTTAACGAGAATTGGAATTTTGATATTGGAGTTGATGCTCGTACTTATGTTGGATACCACTTCCAAGTTTTAGATGATTTATTAGGTGCACAAGGGTATGTGGATGTTGAACACAAAACTGATGGACAAAGAGTTATTTCTTCTACTTATAACAGTAAAGCTCCTGCTAATCCTTGGGTTGATTGGAGTAAAAGAGATAAAGTTGCTTATGACAATGACGGTAACGTTAAATGGTTAGGTGGATTTGGTCAAGTAGAGTACAGCAAAGACAATTTAACTGTGTTTGTTCAAGGGTCTATCTCAAATCAGTGGTTCAGAAGAATTGACTATATGAGATATAATAGAAATGAAGCTGAAGGTGCTGATACATATAAAACTTCTTGGAAAAGTCTTTCAGGAGGTAGTGTAAAAGGAGGTTTTAACTACAATATTAACGAGAACCACAATGTGTTCGTTAACTCTGGGTACTTCTCTCGTCAGCCATTTATGAACAATGGTGTTTATATCAATAATAGCAATGATATTAACCCAAGTTTGAAAAATGAAAAGATTTTTGGATTAGAGTTAGGGTATGGTTTGCGTCTTGATAACTTCAGAGCTAACCTTAACTTATACCGCACATCTTGGAAAGATAGAATTCAACGTGTATTTGAAAGAGATATCTTTGGTGTAGGAAAAGATGGTGTACAGACTCCAGGTTATGCTAACCTTTATGGAATTGAACAAGTACACGTGGGAATGGAACTTGACTTTATTTATAATCCAATTGATCGTTTAGATATTACAGGATCTTTATCTTGGGGAGATTGGCAATATAAAGGTAATGTTTCTGCAGATTTCTTAGATGAGGGAACTAATCAACCAATTCTTGATCCAAATACAAATGCTCCAATGAACAAGACTTTATACTTAGATGGTGTTAAAGTTGGTGATGCACCACAGTTTATCTTCAATTTAGGAGCAGCTTATGAAATTTTACCAGGATTAAAAGTAGATGGTAACTTCCGTTACAATGATAAATTCTATGCAGCTATTAATCCAAATGACTTTGGTACTTCAAAACATAAAGGATCTATTAAGTTACCTGCATTCAATTTATTTGATGCTGGATTATCTTATAAAATGGAAGTAGGAAAAGAAAAACAAAATAGCGTTACTATGCGTGTAAACGTAAACAACGTATTTGATACTACTTATATTTCTTATTCAAGAACTAATATTCACGAAGGTGATTCAAAAGCAACAGGTAACAACTGGAAAGGTGTTGACACTGCTAACGAAGTTTTCTTCGGAAACGGTAGAGCTTGGAACTTTACATTGCGTTATAACTTCTAAGAGTTATACAAAATATATCATAAAAAAGGAGGTCAGTAATGATCTCCTTTTTTTATTGTGTAATTTAGAGAGGTAAATGATAAGTAAATTATGAGTAAATATAGATTAGGTAAATCGGACTTAATGGTTCCAAGGTTGTCGTTTGGGGGCAATGTATTTGGTTGGACATTAGATGAAAGGGAATCATTTCGGATGTTAGATCAGCTTTTTGATAATGACTTGGTATTCATAGATACGGCAAATAATTATTCTCATTGGGTAACAGGAAATTCAGGAGGCGAATCAGAAACTATAATAGGTAAGTGGTTAAAGCAAAATAAACGTCGTCACGACATTGTGCTATCTACTAAAGTAGGAGGAAGTATGAAAGGCGTTGAACGTGGTTTATCAACAAAACAGATCATAGAGGGTGTTGATGCTTCCCTAAAGAGATTAAACACAGACTATATCGATTTGTATTTCTCTCATCACGATGATTTGGGTACAAGTGTTGAAGAGACGATGAATGCTTTTAATGACTTAGTAAGAGCAGGTAAAGTTAGATATCTTGGTGCATCTAACTTGGAGGTTGACCGCATACAAAGTAGTAACTCTATTGCCAGAGATAAAGGCTGGTCTGAGTATATTGCGCTCCAGCCATTGTATAACCTTTATGACCGCCAGAAGTATGAGCAAGAGTATATTGACTTTGTTACACAAGATAAGCTGGCTGTAATGCCTTATTTTGCCTTAGCGAGTGGCTTCTTAAGTGGGAAGTACCAATCATTAAAAGATATTGAAGGTAGTTCGAGAGGAGAAATGGTTAAGGGATATATCAATGAAAGGGGACTTCGCATAATCGCTCAATGCGAGGATGTAGCAAAGCAGCATAATGCAACAATTGCAGAAATAGCGATTGCGTGGCAATTACATCAACCAACAATAAGTACTCCCATAGTGAGTGCTACTTCTGATAAACAATTGAACAGTTTGTTTAAGGCATTAGAAATTGCGCTAACAAGTGATGAATTAGTGTTGTTAGATAAAGCAAGTGAATATTAGGTGATTTCGAATAATACCATATTGGATAGCAAAATAATAAAGGGATGCGTACTGTGTCCCTTTGTTGTTTATTATTCTCTTAAAAACTAATATTCTACTGAAGTGAATTAATTATTCTTTTATTTTTAGTTTTCGTATAGTAGTACAAAAGTATGATCATATCATATAAATAGATTATCAAAGCGATACCAGATAAGATATGTATAACGATACTCAAGGGATAATCTATGGATTCTTCAGTTACAGACTGATAAAGGGTTATATTAGTATAGATGATAAGTGCAGCTAAAGGAGTGTAAAATAGTGGTTTAAATAAGTAGATATACAATAGATAAATAAACTTAAACTTCGTACTTAATAGCTTTCTGAGTTTAGACATTAAGAAAAAAACAACTAACAATCCAAAACCTATCTGAATTATCAGGTATATTTGGGTTTCCAAATCAAAGACATAAGTTTCTTGACTGAAAGGATTTTGGTAATAAGTTATCTGTTTGCCTGTTTTGTAGAAATCGTATTCGTTAGAATCTACTTTGTGTTTTATGTATTCCCCTTTCTCATTGAGTAGACCTATATGTTTCTCAATCTCTCTCCTATTTTGTTTTATATCTTGTACTGTTCCTTTTAATTTGTCATAAGAGGTAATTGCTATGATATGCTTACCTAATGGCATTTCTGAAGAAGAAATCATATTGACAAATGCCATCGGAAAGTGACGATAGGGATATAGTACAAAGATTAAGAATAAAACTAACGCAATAAGTGGAATCTTCTTGATAATATATTTTTTCATATTTAGGAAATGAGCTTATTTGTCTTTTTTAGCTTCTGAGATATAGAGATAAAGCTTAATAATAAAGACTATGTATAGGATACTTCCAAAGAATGTAACTAAATATATTGGTATCCTATCTCCATTTTCTACCCTATTGGCCAGATCGATATTGAGATATATTAACAAAAGCATTAGACAAGTAAATGTAGGAAGTCTAAGTATATATTGAACACCTACAATTATAAGACTTCCATAGCGTCCTTTTAACGAGGTGGACATTTTACCAATAGAGTAAAGAACTAATTGAATAACTGCGAGTTGTATTAGTATGTCAGTTTGCTGATCATAATCGAATATATATTGCTTACTTGTTTTGGTATCGCGATATAAGTTTACTTGATCTCCTAATTGATAGTAATTTATACCGTCTCTAACTGTTACATATTCGAAAACCTCTTGATCAGCTGTTTGCAGTTTTAAAGTAACCTGTTCTGGTTGATACGAAAATACAGTTATATCAGATTCTATTCTCCCTTTTGCAATAATTGTCGTTTCATACTTTTTGTAAGTAACCATTTTCTTTATAGCTGTTGGTATAGCTGATTCTGTTGAAAAGAACTCCTTGTATACTTTATACATAAAAGGTGCAGTATCCTTTAATAAATAGTAAAGAAATACACCTACAGCAAGAAGGAAAATATATTTAAAAAACTTCAATGTTAAATTTGTATATATAGTTTATTTAATTGAAGTTAAAAGTAGTTATTATAATTTAATTTATAAAAAAAAACGAACAACTTAAATTGTTGTTCGTTTTATATTTAGAAATAAATTCTTTTAATTGATTGTTGCTCCGTTTTGAACCTTGTCTTCGTCAGGATTAACGAATACTAATTTACCATCTTGGTCTTCTGTCATTAGTATCATACCTTCACTTTCAACGCCTCTTAAAGCTCGTGGAGCAAGGTTTGCTAATACAGTGACTCTTTTGCCAATGATATCTTCAGGTTTAAAGTGTTCTGCAATTCCTGATACGATTGTACGAACATCCATACCAGTATCTACTTTTAATACTAAAAGCTTATTTGCTTTAGGCATTTTTTCTGCTTCTACAATGGTACCAACTCTCAAGTCTAATTTAGCAAAGTCTTCATAGACAGCTATGTCTTTTTGAGGCTCTACTGTTTTTGCAGCAGCGGCATTTGCTTTTTTAGAAGCTTCTAATCGGTCTAACTGTTTTTGTACTTCTTCATCTTCTATCTTAGCGAACAGTAATTCTGCCTGTCCAATAGTATGTCCTGCAGGAATTAATACCTTGTCTTCAGTAATAGTCTCCCATTTAATAGGAGTATCTATTTTTAGAATAGATTTCAGTTTATTAGCAGTGAATGGTAAGAACGGTTCAGCTAAAGTACTTAGTGCAGCAGCTATTTGTAAAGCTACATACATTTGAGTTTTTACTCTTTCTGGGTTCTCTTTGATTAGTTTCCATGGTTCTTCATCTGCTAAGTACTTATTACCAAGACGAGCTACATTCATCATCTCTGACAATGCCTCTCTGAATCTATAGCGTTCTACAGAACTTTCGATAACATTTGGATAAGCTCTTAATTCTGTCAATGTAGCAATATCTACATCAGAGAACTCATTCGGTTGAGGAATTACTCCTTCATAGTACTTGTTTGTTAATACTACCACACGGTTAATAAAGTTACCGAAGATAGCTACTAACTCATTGTTATTTCTTGCTTGGAAGTCTTTCCAAGTAAAGTCGTTGTCTTTTGTCTCAGGAGCATTAGATGTCAAGGCATAACGCAATACATCTTGTTTACCTGGGAAGTCTTCTAAGTACTCGTGTAGCCATACTGCCCAGTTTTTAGACGTAGATAGTTTGTTTCCTTCTAAGTTTAAGAACTCATTTGCAGGTACGTTATCTGGTAAGATATAGCTTCCTTCTGCTTTCAACATCGCAGGGAATATCACACAGTGGAATACAATATTATCTTTACCGATGAAGTGTACTAACTTCGTATCTTCAGATTTCCAATACGGTTCCCAATCTTTGCCTTCTCTTGCAGCCCATTCTTTAGTCGAAGAGATGTATCCGATAGGAGCGTCAAACCACACATAAAGAACTTTTCCTTCCGCACCTTCTACAGGTACAGGGATACCCCAATCCAAATCACGAGTTACAGCACGAGGCTTTAATCCATCTTCTAACCATGATTTTACTTGTCCGTATACATTAGGTTTCCAGTCATTTTTATGACCTTCTAATATCCACTCACGTAAGAATGTATCGTATTGGTCTAATGGTAAGAACCAGTGTTTTGTTGACTTTAAGACTGGTTTGGTTCCTGTGATTGTCGATTTAGGATTGATTAAATCTGTCGCATTTAATGAAGTACCACATTTTTCACATTGATCTCCATAAGCCTCTTCATTAGCACATTTAGGACAAGTACCTGTTACGAAACGGTCAGCTAAGAACTGATCAGCTTTCTCATCATATAATTGTTCTGTAACTTCTTCTATGAATTTACCTTCATTGTATAACTTCTTGAAGAACTCAGAAGCTGTTTGATGGTGGATCGAAGATGAAGTACGAGAGTAATTGTCTAATGAAATACCAAAATCGATAAAAGACTGCTTGATAATACCATTGTATTTATCAATTACTTGTTGAGGAGTAATTCCTTCTTTTTTCGCTTTCATAGAAATAGCTACTCCATGTTCATCACTTCCACATATAAAAGCGACATCTTTTCCTTGCAGTCGCAAAAATCTCGCATAAATATCAGCAGGTACATATACACCAGCTAAGTGCCCAATATGGATAGGACCATTTGTATAGGGTAATGCTGCTGTAATCGTATATCTTTTAGGATCTTGTATCATATATCATTACTGTTAATCTCAAACGAATTAAATAAGAATGCAAAAATAAGCATTCAGAATGGAATTAATGAATTTTATTTAGCTTTAAACACGTCATTTGCAAATAAAAAAGATCTTCTGTAAGGAAGATCTTTTGTGTTATTTATTCTTTTCTTGCTGGATCATTTGTTTCATATCATTGCTTACTTCAAATCGTTTATTTGACGAAGAAGAGCTGTTTTCACTTGTTCCATGCATTGGTATTTCAACTTTTTTATCATCTTGCTTAACAGAATGCTCTTTAGTTTGAGTTGTATCTCCACTCTCTTGTTTTTTGTCATTGCACGAAAGAGTCACAAGAGATACTGAGGCAATAAAAAGTAATTTTTTGTATGACATCATGTATTGTAATTTGAGTTTGTTGCAATATAGCTAAATTAGTTAGTAGGCTTTTCTTCTTGTTCTTCTTTTCGCTCTTCGTTAACAATATCGAGCTGATGCAAAGGCAGTTTCTTTTTGCGTAAAAACATGAAGAATAAACATGTTATCGTCCAACTACCCCAAAATAAATAACTCCCAATGCGAAACATTGTCCCCATTGTTTTGTGAGATGTTGTTGTAAGATCTAAGAATGTATAATAAGCCCCAGCAAAACCAGCTAATAAAGCAAAGACTATAACAGTGATACTAATATATCTCGCCGTGAAAAACTTAAACATGGCAAGAATCAGAATCAATATTAATTGAATAGAAAAAATAATTAAAGCGGTTTTCCAAGGAGTTTTAAGTACGGTATATTGGGTATAAACAAAGTTAATGCCTTGCCTGCCAATGAACGACATCCTACCCATGAGTTCAGCTGAAACATAGGACAGTATGAGTTGTACCAAAGCGAGAATTGTAATATTCTTTCCCATTTTATATTAGTTTACAGACCAACCAGTAGTCTCGCTATAGCGTAGTTTAAATTTTTTGGTAATGAATTTAGTGTTGGGATTCTTATCTTTAGCTAAGGCTATAAATGGCGTATACTCCTTATTCAACATAACAGAAGCTGTTGCAGATTTTTTACTGTTATTGTTTAATTGTAAGTTACTGCTATCCCCAAGTGTGTAAAGTATTGTCTTTACTGTTACCTTATCATTTTTTTGATCAATGACATAAGGATGAGCTTTTTCTGCCAATTTTATGGTTACATTCCAAATACTATCTTTAGATAACCATTTCTTTTTTGAGTTCTCATCTTCGAATTCTAAATACCCACCTTTTTCAAGCGTTTTATATTGTTCGATTTGAAGGCTGTCTTTTCTCATTCTTAGTTTTTTTTTGCCAAGCGTTAATGTAGTGCTTTCAAATTCTGGCTTTTCATTTAGGTAGGCCCCGATAGTATCAAAGGCTCTCGATGAGCTAATGTCTTTATTGTTACATGCAGTAAGCGTAAATAGCGTAACTAAGGTAAATACAGTTAGTAAAGATTTTATTTTCATATCTTAAATTTTAATCAAAATTACAAAAAAACTAATATGAGTGTTAAAAACTTTGTGTTATTTAAGTTCTTGGTTCTTTTAGCTTTAGGTGTTGAAGAATGACTGTATCCAACTTTATTACTGCTATTCTTAGGAGTGTATACGTTTGAGGTTAATTGCTAACGGAACGGATGATCCACACCGTTTAAGTATCTGATCTTTTCTGTCTATTTGTAGCTTGTATTTCCGCCTTAGGTTATCCGTTATTGAAAAAGCTTGTGTAATTGAAATTGTGTTTCACTTTTTCCATCTTTATCGGGGAATTGTTAAACTTGTTTAACCCAAAAAGAAAAGAGCACTGAATGACTATTTCATTCAGTGCTCTCATTATGATACTTTAGCAAGATTTAAATTATTCTCTAACCCAAACCTCAATGTCTTTTTTAGCAACTTTACCATTCGAAAGGGCTTCTAAGGTAAAATGTGCTTTTCCTATCTTAGTATTAGTTGTGAAAACCAAGCTTTCTTTGGTAACTGTTTTGCCATTTTCCGTAAATTCTCTGTTTTCAATACGCACTGTTCCCAAGTCATTACTTAGGTTACTCGCTGTTTTCTCGATTAGTTCCCAAGGAGAATCTTGATCAATTAGGAACTGATCCAAGGCGATAGCAAATTCTTTGTTGGATTTTAAAATCACTTGATTTGTAAAAATCTGAGGAGCATTGTTATCTTCAAATAAAACTTGTGAAGGAAACCAAAAATAGCCACCATCCGGATTGTAAGAAGATGATTCCTCAGTACCTCCTCTTAGGAAGATGTCTTGTATGATACCTCCCTGTTGATTTATGATACGCACCCAGTTATACGATCCTGCTGAGCCGAATTTCTCTCTTTTGATTGTCAAAACAAGGTTGTCAGTATGTGGGTCAATTCGCATTGAAGAGCCATAAAAAGCTAATTTTACTTCCGTTGAATCATGGCCTAAGTCATAGAACTCTGGGTTAACTACTCCCGTAGAAGTGTTTAATTGCGCTATCTTATTTCCACCATTCCACGAGCCACCGTTTGAATTCCAATAAACAAATTCACCGTCATTTGAAACAGTCATAGAACCAGCATTCCACGCACCCCACTGTCCCTTAATGGAAGAAATGCCTAAGTCATAACTTGTCATGTTTATATTACCCAAGTCATTCTTATCAATGGTTTTTGTGTCTAATCTTTTGATTTCTTTATCGTGTCCTAACCACAGTATTCCGTTGTTATCCAGTGTTAGTTGAGTATAATTATCTTGTAGGGAAATTAATAGTTTGTCTGTTTCTACATCAATGATATGTAATTCTTTTTTGTTAGTTACGGCAAAAAGTAATCCATTAGCAACAGCCATATTTCCAGTTTCTGTTGCTATCCCAGCAATTGATCCTTCGACTTCAAGGGTATTGATGTTAAAAATACTTATTCCGCCTGAAGTTGAGATATAGCCTTTACTGGCAGTAGCTCCTACAAAGGCTCTACCATCGCCTCCTATATCTGTTAAGGATTTTACTTCTTTGAGATCTTTGTCAGTTACTACAAGTCTATTGCCCTGTTTAGACACAAAGTAGTAGTAGTCTCCATAAGTAGTGGCAGATTGTGTTGTCACTCCAAATCTTTTACCAGGATTCGCCTCTCTAAAAACGCGATAGAAAGGTTTGTAATTCTTGTCAATGAAGTTTAATGTTCCGTTACTACCGTCATGCCCAAACCAATCTTCGTTAGCAATATAAAATCCTGAAGGTTGTATTAATGGCACAATTTCGTCTTGAGGAATTAGTTTAAAGCCGTCTTCATTTTTCGTTGCTGTGTCATCACTTGAACAAGCAAAAGAAAGGGTTAATAAACCCAACGAAAAAGCTTTTAAATAGGGGATTTTAATCATTTGGTGTGGTTTTAGTTATTTAGTTTTGGTGACAAATGTAGCTTCAACAAGTAAGAATTGCAAAAAAAAAGGAGAAAACACTCATTGTACTGTTCAATCCTATAAATATGTGTATTTTTAAGCAACATTAAACAACTATACTATAATGAAATATATTGGATTGATTGGTCTTGTATGTCTTGGATTGATTGGCTGTGATTCAAAGGAAGGGAAACAGAAAAAAGTGGAAATAACTGATATCAAGTCAACGAAGTTAGGGGTAGAAGAAGCACAGAAAATAATAGAATTGCCTTTGCACTGTATTGAGTTAGAATACCCTAACAGATTGGGGCAGACTTTGGGTAGTGATAGCGATTTAAAAACTCCTAAAACGTTAAGACCTATCTTCTATGGTTGTTACGACTGGCACTCCTCTGTACATGGATTTTGGTCTATTGTTGTTCTGATGCAAAAGTTTCCCGAATTGGATAAGGATGGGGAAATTCGAAATAGACTGAATCGATTAATTACCAAAGAAAACTTAGCTGTAGAGCTTGCTTTTTTCGATGATGTAAACAATAAGAGCTTTGAGCGTACTTACGGGTGGGCTTGGTTTTTCGAACTTCACTCTGCACTCCTACAGTGGGAAGATGAAGATGCACAAAGATGGGCAAGAGTACTACAACCTTTGGCGGATAAATTAGTAGATCGCTATGAAGAATACTTACCTAAATTGTTGTATCCAATTCGTACAGGGACACATAATAATTCTGCCTTTGGACTTTCATTAGCTTTAGAGTACGCGAGGAATACAAACAACTCTACGTTTGAACAAGTCATCATAGAGAGCTCAAAGCGTCTCTATGAAAAAGATATAGACTGTAGCCTTAGTTATGAGCCAAGTGGCAGTGATTTTTTATCTCCTTGTTTTGAAGAAGCAAGACTGATGAGTAAAGTGTTGACTATTTCAGAGTTTGAGCATTGGTTAAAAGCATTTTTGCCCTCAATCTTCGAAAGTAATTTTTCTTTAGATGTGGCTCAAGTATCAGACCGTACAGATGGACAACTGGTACACTTAGATGGTCTAAATTTTAGTAGAGCTACTTGTTTGTACGATATAGCTAAACAGGTACCCTCTCTGACAGAAGTGTTATTGCCTATAGCTGATAAACACTTTGACTCAGCATTTAAAAATATATCAGGTGACGATTATATGGGGAGCCATTGGTTAGGGTCCTTTGCACTGTATACTTTGTTGCACAAATAAGATTGAATGATGGTACTAAAGGATTTGTTTGGCAATCAAAGAGAAGAAAGCTTATTATCAGTACAAACACTGTTGGAAATCTACAATCTGCCAATAGTGGCTGATATTTACCATAATCAACTTTTAGATTTAAAAAGTGATGATCGCGTGGCAGATATTACAAATTCATTTAGTGAATTGTATGACAATGAGCTGGATAGTTTAGAGTTACAAAACTTTTTGTTTTACTTTCATCAAGAAGGTTCTATCTTGAATCTCACTATTTCTTATTGTCATTTATTAGCTGTGAACGAAGCAGTATTTGAGCAGATTCACTTTTACTTTGATGTGTCTTCCAAAGCTTTTGATGAGGTCCTTGTCGGTTATCAAGAAAATAGCAATATTAACAAGGCGCCTGATTATCTCGATAAGAAATCCCAGATCTATCAAGAAAAAGCATTCCCTTGGTTTGTATTTATGTATGACTATCTTTTGTTGCTCAATGACTATGTCAACTTTGACGATAGCGTGTCTGCTTTAGTCAATAACAATAGGGAAGAAGCTTCGCTTGATCTCGATAGGGAATATCATATAAAAAGTGTTTTTCATCAGGGAATATGGTTTAAAGTTGTCAGTCCAAGAGAGGGACTTGCTTTGTTGAAAGAGATAAACAGTGTTAAGATAGGCGATGGCCTCTTGTTTGATGAAGATAGTTTTAATTTTGAAAATGAAGATGGATTTTTCTTAGTAGCTGAAGACGATGTTACTGTTGATTACTTAGACATACAATATGCTGTCGAAGGTTTTAATATAATAGCACTCGGGTATATTTTCTTGGGTAATTTAAGAGTTAAAACGTCTCTATTCAGTCGAGAGGTAGATGCTGCTCCAAGTTTGATCGTGATGAAGGAGCTATATGCCCAAAATACTTTTCTATGTGGTAATACACATTATATTGGCGGAGATGTACGAGGAGAGATGTTATATGCCAAAGGCAAATATGGAAGTTTGTATGTTAAAGGAACACTATTGGTTACTTGTATTGTAACTAATGATATGGCTTGTTATATCAATAAGGTTAATGCAGGGGTTATTATTAGTGATAATAATGTGTATGGTATTGATTTATTGAGAGATGAACATGGTTTTCCTTTGTTTCATTTGAATTTGTATCCTACTACGCATCGCGCTAAAGAGGTTTTTATTGATGAAATTCAAATTGAAGAACGCTGTGGGCAAGGCTTTCCCAATGAAGAAAACTTGATTGACTGTTTTATCGAAGGAAGAAGTGTACTAAAAAGCCCTGTACATAACAATTATGATACCTTTGAAGGCTCTATTGACAAGAGGTTTGACGATATATTTAATCTCATAAGAACCGACAGTTTAAAGATTGATGATGGTCATTTCAATGAGTATTTTTATACTATTTTTGAGTATGGTGATAAACACTATCGAGAGGTCGGAAGACTGGATAAACTGGGACACTATCAGGTCCGGATTCTCCATTGTTTAGAGGATTACGCTTATGAGGCGATGGTAGAATTTTATCAAGATGACAATAAGACTTTTATCAGTGCCTTCAAATCAAGAATGTCTGATAACTTTACGTCAACAAATACAGCCAAGTGTACATTTAATATTGCCGAAGAACTTATTTTTAAAAAGTTTAAGGGATAAGATAATAAAAGAATAAGTATCACTTTTTCTTTTATTATCTCGTTTGATGTAGGGGATATATCCTGTATGGAAATTATCCATCTATCCTATTCTCAGTCCATTCTTTGTAGGCTTATCCATTGTCATTAAAGTAACTTCTTTGCCTTCTACTGCTCCCATAACTAAACATTCACTCATTAAGTTAGCAATTTGTTTTGGTGGAAAGTTAACTACTGCTACGACTTGTTTGCCAATTAGTTCTTCAGTTGTATAAAGCTTGGTAATTTGTGCAGATGATTTGCGTTTACCTATTTCTTCCCCAAAGTCTACAATTAGCTTATAGGCAGGGTTTCTCACTTCAGTGAATACTTCTGCTTCTACAATAGTTCCCACTCTCATCTCTACTTTCGAAAACTCGTCCCAAGTCAATGTATTGTTGTTATTCTCCATTTTTTTTGATTGTGATTAAATTCAAAAGTAATGAAATAATTGTTTTTTTGCTATCCAGTTGCATGATAATTCAAGGTGAGTAAGTACTTACTTATACGCTTTTTCGGAATGTTTTCAGGGGTGTTTTTGTTTGTAAAACAATGACATTTAGCGCTTTGTGTTATTCGCTAATAATGGATAAGAATGCGATTATCTGATCTATTTGAAAAATTAAAATAGGGATAACTGCTCTGGTTCACTTGATGGTAAGTTCAAGAAAGGGAAGATACTGATGATATCGTACTGTCCACGTTCAGGGTTGAATTGACGAAGGGCAACTTGTTCACATATGAAAGAAATGGCTGGTTGGTCAAAAGTAGATTGAGCGATAGATAGCTTTTCAGTGTTTAATTTCCGAGCGATTGACAAGTGAGGTTCACTATTTTTGTAGGAATTAGGGACTGTTATTCTTGCTTGAATATTTTTGGCATAGTCCTGTAATATTGGTTTCGAAAAGGGATCTACTCCCAAGAAGAAAGCGCCATTGGGATATTGACCAAAGTGATCTAAGGTAACTTTTACTGGTTGGTAAGTAGCACATAATTGTTCGACTAAGGCAGCCATCTTATTGATTCCCGTACTATCGGATTTGAATTCAACAATAGTTATGTGAGCTAAAGCATTTTTACTATTGTACCATCCTATTGCCTCAGCGAGTTTTAACTTCATTTGTTTGACTACGTCAATAGTTGTTTCGTCAGGTTGAAAACAGAGGGAATACTTATTAATCATACGTCGCTTATTCGATACTTAGAAAGACAAAAATAGATAAATTGTCCAGGCATTGCTAAATTGTCTGCAATTATACACTAGTCAGATGGCTTTTTATAAGGATTCGAAATTGTGGATAGGTTGGTATTGACTCAACAGCAGTAACAGGTTCTACTGTATTACTGCTGTTGAGTAATCTTAGTGGGTTTTACACTATTTATATTTTTTCGGTTTTGTTCTATAAGATAACCATTCGCCCATGGAAAGGTTCTTTAACGGAAATATTAATATTGTGGGCTTTGGAAATGTATATTTTACAAGGCTCTACCTGGTAAACGAATTCATCTATTAGGCGTGATACCTGCACAATTGGATTTTCAATTTGGTGATTTTTAAAATCAATATTTAATGCATTACTGTCAAAGTCTAAGGCAGAAAATTCTACAACGTATTTCATAATTAATGGGTTTTTAGATTTAACAGTAAGATACGAAATTTTAGTTGGAGAACTTAGTCATTTAGATTATTTAACGTGAATTCGATTCAAATCTGCAGTTTATGACTTCCTCCTATCTATTCCCAACCAGCCTATAAGTTTATACCGATATGCTTCGGTGTTGCGTGATATTTTCTTGCACCTTTCTTCGACAAAAGTGCCCTCTGGGCAAGAAAACCCCTAGAAAAGTGCAAGGAATCCCTAAGGAAGTGCAAGAAAACGCCCCTAATAAAGCATGCTAATCTACTTTGCAAACTACGTTTGACTTATCTTTAACTTCGGTTATTCTGTTACTATATAAGATAGGATTAATCTTTTAAGAAAGATAAGTTCCTATAAATCATTGTTTTAAATAATATTGGCTTTTTTAATCTCTTATATTAAACTCACGTTATTTATATTTTTTCGGAGTTTTATTCGACAAGAGAATGCTTTTTGAAAGTTTCACGTTTGTGCTGATACTGTTTGTTCTTGAGATTATACCATTTCTGTTTGAGGTTAGTATTTAAAAATGGATTTACAAAGGGATTATCTTTAAGGTAAGTAAGGCTATTTTATTGCAATATATTTGGTGGTGGGTTTAAAATATTTATTAATGAAATAGGTGTTTTGTTGTTTATTCATTTGATTTATTGCTTGTTAATAAATAATAATTTCGTTAATTTGTGTGAAATAGTTTTTTACATTTTTGTTTTTTGAAAAATCACGAAATCAAGGATGTGAAATAGAAATGTTATCAGAAAAAATCATGCAACTAAAAGAACAACATCTTAAGAAGGGTGTAAATACAGTACAAATCGTTGTGGCTGTTATTGTTTTGTATTTTATATTCCCATGGCTTATTTCTTTTGGAGAATCGCCGTACAAAGGTTTTATTGCGTTAAGTAAGGGTGTGGAGTATACAGGAGTTCTTGAAACAAGACCCAGTGATTTTGGAAGTGATTTAACGGGAATTGAAGTGACTTATCCAAATGGGAAAACTGATTTTATTATGTCTGATTTAATAACGGACCTTTCTCAAGAGGTATTTTTGGGTAAAGAACACACTGTTTTTATAGATGAAAACGGCAATCAGTTTTGGTTTATATATGAAAGTTTAGTGATTATTTTCTTTAGTCTTTTTGTGTTCTTCTTTTTCCTGAGAATAGTTTTGTCATTGCTTGCTGTTATTATAAGTAAATTGAAAGTAGGGCAAGATAATAGGATAATTGAGAGAACGAATCAAATTACTTTGCTTTTTAAACCATTAACACTCTTATTCTTTGGATTTTTTCTGTATGCATTCTCTCAGTATCGCATTTTTGGTTTTGAAGATGAGAAAGAGTTCTTTTTTATCGCCTTGTATATATATGCTGCTTTCACAGTATTCGTATTCATACGTCGACTAATGCGTTTGAAAAATGACGTTGTTGTCAAAAAAGAGCAAGGTAGTTATGCTAGTTCAAGGAGTACTGAAGAAGTAGACGTAATTACTCCTATCAATAACGATTTGATCAAAAGAGACAAGGTAAAGTACAAACATCAAACATCTCGTTTTGATAGATAAAACGACTGTATGAGCTATTTACCATTAATATTCACTTTATATAGTGGGGCAAGGATATTGACTCTTTTGTTTAGCTTGTGGTTGACTTTTAAGATGACTACTGTCATTGGTAAAAGAAATGTCATCGAAGGTAGAGGTAGGATAAATCGCTTCAGGGTTGTCTATGTTTTTATTGTTGTATATTTTTTATTAGAATTAGCTTTAGGATTAATTCTGGCTTTGAGTTCGAAGATATACGCTGATGCGACTTTTTTTGTTCAAGGGGATTACTACGATGCAAAGATTGTGTCTTTTGATTCTCATAGAAGTAGGGGCTCTGGTTCAAGTCAGACGATGTATACGCCAATAGTAGAATTTCAAACTCGGGCGGGTGAAAATGTACTACACAAGTTATCTTATTCTACCAGTACTAAGCCTCAATTAGGAGATCGTATTTCTCTTTTTTACAAAGAAAAGACCAATGAAGCAGTTAGTTTTGGATTTATAACCACCTTACTTTTTTTGGGTTCATGTTTACTATTGTTTTTTCTTTTGTATTTGCTATGGGGGGCTCTGTTGTATGCTACCGATGCCGAAATGCAGAGATACAATCGTGTTATCAAATTTGTAGGGCTTTGCATCATCATTCCTGCTATAATGATATTTTTTGAAGGGCTTTTAATTATGGCATTATTTTATGGAAACAAAGTGCCTTGGTATGTATCACTTATATTGGTCTTGTTTATTTTGATATTAATGTTTGGTATTTGGGGATACATCAAAATGATACAGTCCAACGATATTAAATGGGTAAGAACAGGGGGCGGAAGTTGGTCTGGAGTGGCAGTTCCTAAGGAGAGTAATGCAAAGAGAAAAGAAAACCCCCTAATTAAGAGAAAGTAAATAGTGGAGATCACTACAAATTGAAAGTCAAATGGCAGTGTGGTAAGACTATCTTCTTATAGCGTTTTTTCAAAACAAATACTACTTTCAATTTCTTGGTATTGACCATAGTTCGGAATTAGTGTATAATTGTTTTTTCGGTAGAGTATTTCAGCTTGTGTTTGACGTTTACCCATTTCGAGAATACAACGCGAATAGCCCAGCGCTTTACTCCATTTTTCTAATTCGGTTAGTATAGTAGAGGCAACACCTTTTCCTCGTGCGTTTGGTTTGGTATACATTCTTTTTATTTCTATAGTATGCTGGTCATAGGGCTTTATAGCTCCACAACCTATTGCAATATTGTCGAAATAGATAATAATGACATGATTAATCTGATCCAATTTGTTGTATTGATCAAAGAAGTCGTGTTCATCTCCATCAGTTGTCTTTAAGTAGTCGTCTAACTCTTTGGTTAGATTGATGAAATCTTCGTTTGTTGCATCTGTTCGGATAATATTTAGCATAGTTGTAGCGATAAATTTATTGGTGTAAAGTTACAGGTTTTTGAAAGTAAGGTAGAGCGCCTGCTGATTGTGTTGCAGTAGATGATGTAAACTACAGTTGACGATAACTTTGATTGTAGAATGATTTTATTGTAATTGTTTGATTATCTTATTGTTGTTGTTTTTTTGTTGAGGTAATTTTATCAGAATAACTTTAAAAACAATTGCGATGAAGTATGTAGTTTACACACTGATTACCTCAATGGTATTTTACGGTTTTTATAAGTTCTATTTCCTAAGTAGTACTGTTTGCATTAGAGATTATGCATGTTATCTTAAAGACCCTATATTTTATGGCGCGTTATGTATCACTGTATTAGTTGATATTCTAATTCTTCACCTTATCACTAAGACACATCAAGAGTTTTAAATTGTTTAATTGATATATTGAGGGAGCCCCATAGAGCTCCCTTATTTTTATTCTTTAGTGACAATCTGCATTGTTTCTCTATTTACTTGTTTGAGTAATAGTGTTTTTCCTGTTAGGATTCGCTCGGCAGAGTTATTGTCAAAGTGTCTTACGGTATACAAAGATACATTCTCGTTATAGCTTACTTTGTAATCATTGACTAATCGAAGTCTTAAATCCTCAAAGTGATTAAACTTATCCTCTACGCATACCGAGAAGCTAATTGCGGAGTTTTGAATTACATTCACCTTGATATTGTATTCACAAAAGAGTTTGAATATATCACTGATATTCTGTTCCATGATGAAAGAGAAGTCCTTAGATGAAAGCGAGATTAACAATTGATTTTTCTTGACAATAAAACAAGGAACTTGCGGAGTTAAAGGTGCCCCTTTCGAGACATTAGTTCCCGCCAAAGTCGGGTTCAGAAAAGACTTGACATATAATGGAATCTCTTTTTGTCGAAGAGGTTGTAACGTTTTTGGATGAATCACTGATGCACCATAGAAGGCTAACTCTATAGCTTCTTGGTAAGAAATATGCTGTAATAATGTGGTATCTTCAAAATAGCGAGGATCAGCATTTAATACACCAGGAACATCTTTCCAAATGGTCACACTTTGCGCTTCTAACGCATAAGCAAAAATAGCTGCAGAATAATCAGATCCTTCTCGACCAAGAGTAGTCGAGAATCCATTGTAATCCGATCCTATAAAACCTTGTGTGATACACAAGTCATCAGTGTTTATTTCTCGTTTAATATTTTCTACTGTTATGTCCCAATTCACATTGGCATCTCGATAAACAGTGTCCGTTTTTAGTGCGTTACGGGCATCAATCCACTTGTTTGTTATGCCGCATTCTTGTAGATAAAAGTGGAGTATTGTGGTGGAGATTATTTCACCGTAGCTTACAATTTGATCGTAAACGAAATTGTAGTTTGGTGATTTGTTGTTTAACAAGAAATAAGTAATCGAATCGAAAAGCTCTTTCAATCGCACAAATACTTGGTGTTCTTTGTCCGTAAATAGTTCGTTTACTATGTCGAAGTGATATTTTTTTACTACTTCTACTGATTCAGCTAAGTCAAAGCGATTTTGGAAATAATTGTGAACCACTACTTCCAGTGCATTTGTTGTTTTCCCCATTGCTGAGGCAACGATAAGGCTATCTTTGTAGCCTACTGTCTGTAATACACGACAAACGTTTTTTACATTTTCTGCATCGCGTACTGAGGCTCCCCCAAATTTGAATACCCTCATGGATTACTGTTTGATAATATTATTTATTCCGTTCTCATTCATTTGTACAGTGTACCAATCTTCTAATACGGTAGCACCTGATTTTTCATAAAATTCAATAGCAGGTGTATTCCAATTTAGAACGACCCATTCCACTCTTCTTACCCCTTGCACTTTAGCGATTTTCATTACCTCATTATAAAGTGCTTTGCCTGCACCAGTTCCTCTGTGGTCTTTGCTGACAATTAAATCCTCTAAGTGGATTGTCTTTCCCTTCCACGTGGAATATCGATTATAATAAAGTGCTATGCCGATTATTTCGTCATTCACTTCAGCGACAATAGCTTCGAAAAGCGGACGTTCACCAAAACCATCTCTGACTAAATCATCCACTGTCAATACTACTGCTTCAGGTTCTTTCTCATAAAAGGCAAGTTCTTGTATTAGTTCTAATACACGAGGCATATCTGTAGCGATAGCTTTTCTAATGTTCATGGTTTTATTTGATTTTAGTTTGGTTATTAGTTCTGTAGAATAACAAAATTAACGATATTTGCAGAATTAAAGACACAACTAAGAATCATTTTTAAAATGACAACAGAAAGAAACCAGACTTTAGGAGAGTTCATTATTGATAAACAAGAAGATTTTAAATATTCTTCGGGTGAGTTTACAAGATTAATTAATTCTCTACGATTAGCTGCCAAGGTCGTAAGTCACCAAGTAAATCAAGCAGGTTTAGTTGACATCGTAGGTGCTTTTGGAAAACAAAATGTACAAGGTGAGCAACAACAGAAATTAGATGTTTATGCAAACGAGGTTTTTATTAAAACTTTGATAAACAGAGAAATTGTATGTGGAATTGCCTCGGAAGAAGAAGATGATTTCATTGCAATTAAAGGGAAAAATGGAGGAAACGACAATAAGTATGTTGTACTTATGGATCCTCTTGACGGTTCTTCAAATATTGATGTAAACGTTTCTGTGGGTACAATATTTTCAATTTATAGACGTGTTACACCAATTGGTACGCCTGTTACGCAAGAAGATTTCTTACAAAAAGGATCAAATCAAGTTGCTGCAGGTTATATTGTTTACGGTTCATCTACTATGTTAGTGTATACAACAGGAAACGGGGTAAATGGCTTTACACTGAACCCTGCAATCGGTACATTCTATTTGTCACATCCTAATATGAGCATCAGTCAAGATGGTCACATTTATTCTATTAACGAAGGAAACTACGTACACTTCCCTCAAGGAGTAAAGGATTATATTAAGTACTGCCAAGCAGAAGAAAACGATAGACCTTATACATCTCGTTATATCGGTAGTTTAGTATCAGATATTCACCGTAACATTCTCAAAGGAGGTATTTATATTTACCCAACAAGTACAAAAGCGCCGAAAGGAAAGTTGAGATTGTTGTACGAGTGTAATCCAATTGCATATATCGTTGAGCAAGCTGGAGGTAAAGCTTCTGATGGATATAATCGCATCATGGATATTGAACCTACTGAACTTCATCAGCGTGTTCCTTTCTTTTGTGGAAGTAAGAACATGGTCGAGAAGGCAGAAGAATTTATGGCACAGTATCCTCAAATATAAGGAGGAGTTTTATAAAGATAATAACAACAAAGGCGATTCACTTTTAGTGAATCGCCTTTGTTGTCATTATCTCTTTAAGCTTTTAATTTCGTAGATAAAAGTTTCTAAATCAACGTCTAATACTAAAAGCGATAAAGCTTTGTCAACAAGGTAATCTACTTCAGTAGTAAAGCCTAAAGCCACTGCGAATTTCTTCAAAATATCCTTTTGCTTCTTACCGAGTACATGGTCAACGTAAACCATTCTTGCCAAATCGTATAATCGCTCAATCCTGTGAATTTCTAAATAGGGAGGATTGACAGGAAACTTTTCAGGGTTTTCCAAGATTTTGATATAATCGTCCTCGGAGATCTCTAAGCGATCAGCTAATTGATCTATAAACTTCTTTTCTTCAATACTAAAGTTTCCATTGGCAAATGCCACTCTTACTATCGAGGCAAAATGGCCTCTGTTGCGGTCTTTAAATCCCGTATCAAACAAATCTGAGTATGCCATCTTATTGAATTATTTGGTTGTTAATATTCTTTGTATAGTAAATTAGTGAAATTATTTTTATTAATTGTTAATTTAAAATAAAAATATAGTCGATGGTTTATCAATAATGTAATGCCTCTAATTTGAAAATAGAATACTAAAGTAAATAGCAAACTTATATGTATTTTTGTTTAACTTGTTTAAAACTCAGAAACACAATTAAAAAACGATATGAGCAATCCTAAGATTACAAAATATGACAAGGCCTACCTAAAAATGGCTAAGGAATGGGGACAACTATCTTATTGTAAACGAAAAAAGGTAGGAGCTATCATTGTAAAAGATCGCATGATAATTTCCGATGGATATAACGGTACGCCAAGTGGTTTTGATAATTGTTGTGAAGATGGAAACGACGCTACCTTTTGGTATGTATTACATGCTGAAGCCAATGCAATATTAAAAGTTGCTCGATCTACTCAAAGTTGTCAAGATGCGACACTTTATATCACGATGTCTCCTTGTCGTGACTGTAGTAAATTGATTCATCAAGCAGGTATTAAAAGAGTTGTTTACCTTGAAGGGTATAAGGATTTAGAAGGAGTTCACTTTTTAGAGAAAGCAGGTGTAGAAGTCCTCCAGATTGCTGAACTTGATTAATGTATTAAATGAAAAAGTTTTTTTGGCCTCTTATCATTACTATTTCACTGTCCTTAGGTATTCTCTTGGGAGGATTCATTACGTCTGCTTCTTATCGTGCCAAAGGCGTTTATTTTACTAATCACAATAAGCTGAAATTAAATAGACTCATTGACTTTATTGAACAAGAATATGTTGATAAAGTCGATACAGATTCTATTGTTGATAAAACGGTTACCAATATTTTAGAACAGCTTGACCCACACTCTGTTTACATTGCGAATGAACAAATGAAAAGTGTTTCTGAATCTATGCAGGGAAGTTTTGTAGGAATTGGTATAAACTATTATTTCTATCGCGATTCAATTGCTGTTATTAAAAGTGTTGCAGATGGACCTGCTCTAAAAGCAGGTATTATGGCTGGAGATAGAATATTAGCTGTGGATGGTTATAAATTGTTTGGCAAACAAGTTACAAATGACACTATTACTGATCGATTAAGGGGAGAGGAAAATACGAAAGCGGTATTGTCTGTTTATAGAAAGAAAACCAATGAAGAATTAGCTATTTCTTTAGCTCGCAATGTCATTCCATTGAAGAGTGTGGATGTTGCTCTTAAACTCGATAATAATTATGGTTACATCAAGTTAAATCGCTTTTCCAGTACTACGTATACGGAGTTTAATACTAAGCTAAAAGAGTTGTTGAACAAGAACATCGAAGGGCTTATTCTCGACGTTAGGAATAATGGTGGTGGCTATTTAGACCAGTCTATCAAGATATTAGATGATTTATTAGATGAGGGACAAGTTATTGTCAAGACGGTAAATAAAGGAGGAGTTGAAAAAGTAACGTATGCAAAAGGCAAAGGACTTTTTAGAGATAAACCCATTTATGTTTTAGTTAATGAAAGTAGTGCTTCTGCCAGTGAGATTATTGCCGGAGCTATACAAGATAATGACAGAGGTGTTGTGGTTGGGCGTAGAACCTTTGGAAAGGGATTAGTGCAAAGAGAGTTAATGTTAGGGGATGGTTCGGCAATTAGATTAACAACAGCAAGGTATTATACACCTTCTGGGCGGTCAATTCAAAAACCATATAAGAATGGCATAGAGGAATACAATAATGATTTAAGGGCAAGGTACACACACGGAGAGTTGTATGCCTCTGATAGTATTAAGGTTGCTGATAGTTTACAGTTTAAAACCCTTAAAGGTCGAATTGTATATGGAGGTGGAGGAATTGTACCAGATGTATTTATTCCCATTAAAGGGAAGCATGGTGAAGATACAACCATTATGTTGATGAGGTCTGGAATCACGAGTTATTTTGTCTTCGAGCAAATAGATAAAGATCGATTAGCTTATGAGCAAATGAGTTCGGAATCATTAATAGATTTTGTTATGAATGACAATCGACTTTACAATCGCTTTATAAAACACCTCGAACAAAATAAACTATACTTTAAATTAGATAGGAGAAAAGAGTTAGTAAAACACTATATCACAGCTGAATTTTTGAATCAACTATTCGACGAAGAAAACTATTATAGATGGTTGATTAAAAGCGATGATATGTTAGAGAAAGTCGATAAGCTTATTAGGAATAACGTAGAGTAAGAATACAAAAAAAGGAGGACATTAAGTCCTCCTTTTCTTTATGATCACATTTTGGGATTACCAAATTTTTACTCTTTCTTCAGGTTTGATGTAAAGTTTGTCTCCTTCTTTGATATCGAATGCTTGGTAAAAAGCATCAACATTTTGTAGAGGAACATAAGCTCTATAATGTCCTGGAGCATGTGGGTCAGTTTTTACTTGGTTTTTGATCGCTTCATCACGAGCTTTCGTTCTCCAAATAGTTCCCCATGAAATAAAGAAACGTTGTTCTGGTGTGAATCCGTCAATATTTCCAGGATGATTACCTTCTTCTTTAAGATAGATTTGTAAACCGTCATAAGCAGCATTTACACCACCTAAGTCTCCGATGTTTTCTCCTAATGTAAATTTACCATCAACAAATACTCCTGGTAATGGCTCTAATGCACTGTATTGTGCCGCAAGTTTGTTTCCTAATGTTGTGAATTGCTCTAAATCAGCATCAGTCCACCAGTTGTTTAAGTTACCATCTTTGTCATATCGAGCACCAGAATCGTCGAAACTATGAGAAATCTCATGCCCGATTACAGCACCAATACCACCGTAGTTGATAGCTTCGTCTGCTTTGTAGTCATAGAATGGAGGTTGAAGAATAGCTGCAGGGAATACAATCTCATTATAGATTGGATTGAAATATGCATTCACTGTTTGAGGAGACATCCCCCAACGTGATTTATCAACTGGTTGTCCATAATCAGCATTGTTTTTCATTACTTCCCATCTCTCTGCATTTTTCATATTGTCGAAGTGATTTCCTCCTTCAGCAGGTGATTTGATTACCATTGCAGAATAGTCTTCCCATTTGTCAGGATAACCAATTTTTACAGTCGTTGTAGCTAATTTTTCTAATGCCCCTTTTTTAGTTTCTTCTGCCATCCAAGGTAAAGCCTTGATGCGCTCACCAAAAGCTGTCAGTACATTTTTAATCATTGCTTGTGCTTTAGCTTTAGCTTCAGCAGGGAACTTTTTCTCTACGTACAATTGCCCTAATGCTTCTCCAACAGTACCGTTAACAACTGCTAATGCTCTTTCCTCTACAGGTCTTTGTTCTTTTGCACCTTCAAGTGTTTTTGAATAGAACTCCCAGTTAGCTTTTTCTATCTCAGTAGAAAGGTAAGATGCATTGCTGTTAATTAAAGTCCATTTTAAATAAGCTTTAATGCTGCTGATATTCTTGTCAGCAAGAATATTGTTTAGCGCTTTCATGTATTTTGGTTGTGAAACCACAACTTTATCAATATTCTTTAATCCTTTAGCTTCAAAGTAAGCTGTCCAATCTACGATAGGCAATACTTTTTGAAGTTCTGCAATCGTCATTGGGTTGTAAGTAAGACGGCTATCTCTTCTTTCAACTCTTGTCAAACGAGGTTCTGCCATTTTTGTTTCTAAAGCTAAAACAAGTTTTGCTTCTTCTTCAGCTTGTTTACTATCAGCTGTGATCATTGATAACATACGAGTAACGTGAGCAACATATTGTTCGCGTTTCGTCTTCATATCTTCGCTATCCTCTAAGTAATAGTCACGGTCAGGTAGGCCTAAACTACCAAGGCTAACGTAAATTGTATTTGCTTTTGAGTCTTTGGCATCAGCGTATACATATGAAGAATAGAATCCTAAACCACCCTCATCAGCAAGGTCGTTGATAAATTTTGTAACGTCTTTTGCTGTAGCAATTGCGTTAATTTTATCTAAGTAAGGTTTTAATGGATCTACTCCTAATTTGTTTCTTGTCGCTTCATCTAAGTATGTTTCGTAAACTGCAACAGCCTTCGCTTGATCAGATTTTGAATCAAGGTTGTGATTTTTAGCAGCTTCGTCTAAGATTGCCAAAGCGTCTTTGTCTGTGTTTTTTCTCAATTCGTCAAAGCTTCCCCATCTTGTTCTATCACTTGGAATTTCAGTTTGGTCATACCAAGTACCGTTTACATAACGAAAGAAGTCATCACCAGGTTTTACTAATGTATCCATATACTCTAATGTGATACCGTGATTCTCTTGGTTTTTTGACTCGTCAGCTTTTTTGCCGTCTTTGCAAGCTACTAAGGTTGCTATAGCAAACGCAGAAGTCAACAATACTTTTTTGTTCATAGTATAAAATAGTTTTCGTTTTTAAAGATATTGTAACAAAAATAGAAAATATCTTTGGTTTATATTTTTTTTGTCAAATTTATTTGTAACTAATGTATTTATAAAGACTTTAACCAATTTATACCTTTGAATTTGTAAGTTTGTACAAACTCAAATGATATGTTCGATTTCTTTAAAAAATACAGATTGTTCTTCCTTTTCTTCTTCCTTTTATGCGCAGGAATAATGGTCATGTTTTATTCTGCATTGAAAACAAGAAAGTCACTTCCAGTGTACACCCCTTCAATGGTAAATCCTGAGATGGTAGATAGTTTGATTCAACATCAAGCTAATAAGAGAACGCATCGTATTGCTCCTTTCAAATTCGTTAATCAGAATGGAGATACTATTACAAATAAAGATTATTTGGGCCATATTTATGTCGCCGATTTCTTTTTTACTACTTGTCCTACTATTTGCCCTATTATGGGGGATAATATGGTCTGGTTACAAGATAAAATTAAAGATTTACCGGGCGTTAAGTTATTGTCGCATACGGTTACTCCAGATATTGACTCTGTTCCTGTATTGAAGCAATATGCACTGGATAAAGGTGTGAATGACGATATATGGAATCTGGTTACTGGAGATAAAAGAGATATTTACTTTATTGCCCGAAATTCTTATTTAGCTGTAAAAACTGGGTCAACAGAAGAATTGTATGATATGGTTCACACAGAGAATTTTATTTTAGTTGATAGTGAGGGCAGTATACGAGGTTTTTATGACGGAACTAATTTTGATACCAAAGACCCTGAGAGTAAGAATATGCAAGAGCTATGGGAAGATATTCAGTGGCTATATGAAAATGAGAAAAAAGAGAAAAAGTAGAGAATACAGTTTAGTTACTTTATTTGTTAGTATAGTAAGAGGAGCTCCATCGAGCTCCTCTTTTTTTGTATAATAGCCAATAGAAGGGTATAATAATGGTCAAAAACGATACTTCTTGCCTACTTTACTGCTTGGTCAGCTGTGTTTTGTAGTAAATCGTGTGGTAGAATAATTGAAAAGTGTATTTTTCTATTTTCTTTGAAATCCTTTACTATTACTTAAACTGAGGTATAGATGTTTGATTTAGTATCAATTCTAATAATAAAACTTTTATAACTAATGGGATAAGTTTTGATATTTGTTTATTTTTGCAATATAAACTAAATCTAAATAAAGTGAGTACGACTTTAGACTTATTGCAAAAAAACACAAAAGGTATCATTGCTGACTACGATATGCAAAATGTTCCTTTGAAGTTATTAGAAATGGGATGCCTACCTGGAAATGAGGTGGTATTGTTGGAAGTTGCTCCTTTAGGAGATCCAATCTACTTGTGTGTAAATGATACACATCTATCGATTAGAAAAGAGTTAGCAAAGGAAATTCTGATTGATATTGAATAAAGAGTAGCCTCTTTTTCTTATTGTTTTTATAACGAAGAGTATTTGATGAAAAATAATGTAAATGTTGCCCTAATTGGTAATCCAAACGTAGGGAAAACTTCTGTGTTTAATGCCTTGACAGGATTGAATCACAAGATTGGGAATTATCCAGGTATAACAGTTGATAAAATTAGCGGTGTAGCTAAGTTAACAGATGACGTTAATGCTAAGATTATCGATTTGCCAGGTACTTATAGTATCAATGCAAGCTCATTAGATGAACGCATTGTATTAGATTTACTCTTTAACCCACAACACGAAGACTTTCCTGATGTAGCTGTTGTTGTCGCAGATATTGAAAACCTCAAGCGAAACCTACTTCTATTTACGCAAGTAAAGGAATTAGGTATCCCTACAGTCTTAGCTATTAATATGGCAGATCGTATGTCTGAAAAGGGAATTACATTAGATATCCAGAAATTAGAAGAAAAATTAAAAACGAAAGTTGTTTTAATCAGTGCGAAGAAAAAACAAGGTATTGATGATTTAAAGACAGCTATTGGCAACTATAGGGAATACTCTATTGAACCTTCAGTGAATGCTACTGCTGCTGATTCTGACTTCTTCGGTAAGTTAGCTTTGACCTATCCAGCAGAACCTATTTACAAATTGTGGATGGTGTATTCTCAAGATTTAAAGATTGGTAAGTTAACTAAGGCGTCTTTGGAAGAAAAGGGGATTCACCTAAGTGAATCTGAGGTAAAAAGACTTCAACAAAAGAAAACAATTAAACGCTATCAGTTTATCAATGACTTACTGAAAGAAGTTTATAAGAAAGATATTAAACAAGCTACTGATTTGTTGAGTAAGGCGGATAGGGTATTAACGCATAAAGTTTGGGGATATGTAATCTTCTTTGCTATTATGCTTTTAGTATTCCAAGCGATTTTTACTTGGTCAAGTTATCCAATGGACTGGATCGATAATCAGTTTGCCAATTTATCTACTTGGGTACACGAAGTGATGGAGCCGGGGAAACTTACTGACTTAATTGCGGACGGTATCGTACCTGGTATTGGTGGGATAATGCCTTTCATTCCTCAAATTGCCATTTTATTTATGTTTATTTCGATTTTAGAAGAAACGGGATACATGAGTAGAGTTGTATTTCTAATGGACAGACTAATGCGTCCTTTTGGATTGAGTGGTAAGTCTGTTGTGCCATTAATTTCAGGAAATGCTTGTGCGATTCCTGCAATTATGTCTGCTCGTAATATCGAGAACCCAAAAGAGCGTTTGCTAACTATTTTAGTAACGCCATTGACAACTTGTTCTGCGAGAATACCAGTATACATTATATTGATTGCGTTAGTGATTCCAGATACACATTTGTTTGGTTTCCTTAGTTTACAAGCGTTGACTTTGACGTTGTTTTATCTGTTGGGATTCCTTTCGGCCTTGTTCTTAGCTTGGGTGTTGAAGTTCTTTATTCGCTCTTCGGCTAAATCGTATTTTGTGATTGAAATGCCTGAGTATAGAGTTCCTATTTTTCAGAATGTAGTTAGTACCATGTATGAGAAAACAAAGGCATTCGTATTGGGAGCAGGAAAGATTATTTTCTTTTTATCTATCATTATTTGGTTTTTAGGGGCTCATGGACCTGGTGAACGTTTTGAGAACGCTGAGGAAATTGTAACTGAACAGTACAAAGGGCAAGAGGTTTCTGAAACTGACTTAGAAGATCATATCGAGGGATATAAATTAGAAAATTCGTATATTGGTATTATTGGTAAATCAATTGAACCAGTTATTAAACCTTTAGGTTATGATTGGAAAATTGGTATAGCGGTGATTACATCCTTTGTCGCAAGAGAGGTGTTTGTGGGAACACTTGCTACAATATACAATGTAGGCTCAAGTGGCGAAGAAGATGAAGATGGTACTATTAAGCAACGAATGAGTGCAGAAGTATGGCCAGATACAGGAAAGCCAGTGTTCACTTTAGCCAGTGGTCTGTCTTTGATGGTATTCTATGCCTTTGCAATGCAATGTGCCTCTACGGTTGCTATCACAAGAAGAGAAACGAAGTCATGGAAGTGGACAATATTTCAATTAGTTTTCCTGACAGCGTTTGCTTATTTTGCAGCAATGTTAACATTCCAACTATTAAAGTAAAATCACGATGGGATATCAAGAAATTATAGCTTATGCTTTTTTAATTATTGCGGTAGGCTATTTGATCAAAAAGAGTTTTTGGAAGAATAACTCTAAGAAAAAAGGTTCTTGTGGTGGGGGTAGCTGCGGTTGTTCCTAATTCACAAACGAGAGATAATCAAAAGGCAGTCTATGTTGACTGCCTTTTTCTTTTTGTCATAACTCAAGGATTTCTTAGAAGTGTTGTATAAATTATATAATACAGTCTTAAACCCTTCTTATAGACATTATAGGGAAATCGTGTTTTGCATTTAGTTGTTGTTTTTAATTTGATTAGTAAAATTATTGATACTATTTTGAGCGATACCATTTGCTGTTATATGCTTGACAAAAGCAGATCCAATGATTGCTCCTGAACTATATTGACAACTGAGTTTATAAGTATCGTTATTGTGTATATTGAATCCGATTAAAGTTGGATTGTTTAGTTTGTTTTGTTGAATTCGACTGTAGTAATCCGTTTGAGTATTCAGGTCTTTGTTTGCACCTGTGATACTATTCGATGATACCATATAGATAAAACCCGTTGTACATTGGTCGATTTGTCTGATGCGTTCTTGTGAAGTTTCATTGCTAATCAGCATAATATTACTGATATTAAGCGTATGGCATGCTTCTTCAAAATGTTGTTTGTAGTATTCCATAGGTAAGTCTGGAACTATAATACCGTCTACTCCAAGGACGGCACACTGTTGCAAAAAATTGTTTACTCCATATTGTAGAATGGGATTGAGATACCCCATGAGTACAATTGGAATTTGAACTGTTTCGCGAATGTTTTTAAGTTGTTCAAAGAGTATTTGAAGTGTCATTCCATTGTCTAAAGCTATTTGTCCACTTTTCTGTATAGTTGGCCCATCTGCTAAAGGGTCGGAATACGGAATACCTATTTCTACCAGATCTACTCCTGCTTGTTCCAAGTGAGTTAATATAGTCGTGGTATTATCTAAGTTAGGGTATCCTGCGGTAAAGTAGATAGATAAGATCTCTTTGTCTTTTCGTTTGAATAATTGTGTGATTCTATTTTTCATGAGTAAAGTATTTTGAATAAGTGAGCATGTCTTTGTCTCCTCGCCCTGATACATTGACAACAACAATATCAGATGGGTTGAATTTTACCTTTTCTAAAATAGCAAGTGCATGTGCCGATTCAAGGGCAGGGATTATGCCATCTGTCTTTGTCAAGTGAAAGGCGGCTTGTATAGCTTCCTCATCGGTCACCGCTTCTACTGTTACTTTGCCTATATCGCTTAAGTAAGCATGCGCAGGACCTATTCCAGGATAGTCTAATCCTGCCGAGATAGAGTAGGGTTCGATAATCTGACCGTCTGCGGTCTGCATTAAGTAAGTCATGCTACCGTGTATAATACCCTTTTGCCCCAAGGTGATACTGGCTGCGGTTTCTTCTGTATCTACTCCTTTTCCTGCGGCTTCAACAGCAATTAGTTTAGTATGGCCGTTATCTATAAAGTGGTAGAAAGCCCCCATAGCATTACTACCTCCTCCAACGCATGCAATGACATAGTCAGGTTTGTCAGTATTTTCTTTTTCCATTAATTGTTTGGCAATTTCTTCGCTGATTATAGATTGAAATTTAGCCACCATATCGGGATAGGGATGAGGTCCTACAACAGAACCTATGACATAGTGTGTATCTTTTGGGTTGTTTATCCATTCTCGTATAGCTTCATTTGTTGCATCTTTAAGTGTTTGACTACCACTTAGTGCTGGTACAACTTCAGCACCGAGCATTTTCATGCGTTCTACGTTCGGCTTTTGTCTTTCTATGTCTACGGCCCCCATAAATACAGTACATTCTAAACCCAATAAGGCACATGTTGTCGCTGTTGCCACTCCATGTTGCCCCGCTCCAGTTTCCGCGATGATACGTTTTTTGTTTAGTCTTTTGGCTAAGAGTATTTGACCGATGGTGTTGTTTATTTTATGTGCTCCAGTATGGTTGAGGTCTTCTCTCTTGAGATATATTTTGGCATTGTACTGTTTTGACAAGTTATTAGAGTAAAACAAAGGGGTAGGTCTACCTACATAATCTTTTAGCAATTGTTGATATTCTACTATGAAGGACTCGTCTTTTATGATAGTTAGGTAGTGTTCTTGTAACTCTATGATATTAGCTTGTAGCATTTCTGGAATAAAGGCACCACCGTATTGACCATAGTATCCTTTTTCATCTGGATTAAAGTGTTTCATGTTTTATGATATTCGTTATTGTTTGTATCTGTTTGCAATCTTTGAGAGCAATTTCGGTTTCCAGTTGACTATTTAGGTCAAAACCGATTAGTTGCTTATGTGTTATTTTTAGTGCTTCTTTGATATTCTGCAATCCCAACCCTCCGCTAAGAAGGAAAGGTGTCTTTCCGTTATAGGATTGAAGTATAGTCCAGTCGAAACTTTTTCCACTTCCTCCGTATTGTTTACAAGCGGTATCGAATACAAATAGGGAACAGTATTTTTCGTAAGGTGCTGTTTGCTTGAAATCAAAAGTGTCTGTTATTGCAAAGGCTTTGATTATAGGTATATTTTGTTGATAAAAGTAATTGCAATCTTCTACTGTTTCTGCTCCGTGTAACTGTATATAGTCCAGGCAGTACAACGTCACTATGTCTTGTATCTCGCTGAGCTTTGCATTGACGAACACTCCAACCTTTTTTATAGTCGATGGTATGTCGCTTAGTAGGGTTGTATCGAGATTACCTGCATATCTCTTGGATGAAGGATAAAAGATAAACCCCATATAGTCAATTGGCAAAGAAGTTAGTTCTTGTATGTTTTCTTTGTACTTCAGACCGCAAACTTTTACTTGATTCATAGTGCTAATGCTTGTTTGGTTTCTCTTAGTTTTATTGCTGGTTCAGGAGCTCTCATAAAGTATTCTCCAATTAGAAAGGCCGAAAAACCTTGTTGGTATAACTTGCTAATTGTGCTGGCATTATCTATACCACTTTCAGCTATTTTAATTGCTTTGTTGGGAAGCAATTGACTTAGGGCAACGCTATTGTCAATGTCTACCGAGAAAGTGTTTAAGTCCCTATTGTTGATTCCAATCAGATCAAACTCTGTGGAGAGATGTTCTCTTATTTCTGTTTCACTGTGAGTTTCTAACAAGACTTCTAATCCGAGTTGATGTGCATAATCTGTTAGCTGTTTTATGACCTCTGGTGGAAGTAATTTAGCTATTAGGAGTATCACATCAGCCCCTAAAGATTTCGCCTCTGTAATTTGATATTTATCGACGATAAAGTCTTTTTGAAGCAGTGGTACGTTTAATGTTACTCTTGCTGTACTAAAGTCATCTGATTGTGCACCGAAGAATTGTGAATCGTTTAAAACAGAGATAGCAGAAGCTCCTTCTCTCTGATATCCCGTCGTGATGTTTAGCAAATCGGCATTTGGTCTAATGATACCCTTGGAAGGGGATTGTCTCTTAAATTCAGCTATAATGTGAGGAGTATGTTCCCTTTTTATTTTATCTACCAAGGATATTCCTTCTCTGTGAAAGAGCGGTCTGTTTTGTAATTCTAACTCAGTTATTAATGCTTTTCGGTGTTCGACTTCTCGTATTTTTTGTGCTTTGATTGTATCAAGTATATTTTTCATAGTTGTCTCAGTATTTCAAAAGATTGTTTTGCTTTACCTGTGAACAGGGAGTCTTTTGCTCGTTCCATTGCTTCTGTTATAGTCAATTTAGGGTAGTAGGTCTGTATGGCCAATGCTGCATTAGCTAAGACGACATTGCTTTGTTGTGTTGTTCCTTTTCCTTTTAAGATTGTCCAAAAGATGAGTGCAGATTCTTCTACTGTATTTCCTCCTTTGATGTCATGCTGTTTTATTGCGCTTAGATCAAAATGCGAAGCATCAATGATTCGCTCTCCTGTGTTGGTAGCTATCTTGCACTGAGAGGTTAAGCTACATTCGTCGTAGCCATCAAGAGAGTGTACAATACTGTATTGTGTTTGTTCTTGTTGTAAAAAGTATTGATACATACGCAGTAGCTCAAGGTTGAATAATCCAATAAGTTGTACTTTGGGTTGAGCAGGGTTCGTTAAGGGGCCTAACATATTGAAGAAAGTTTTGACCCCTAAGGCTTTGCGTATTGGAGCAATTTCTTTCATGGCAGGATGAAATAAAGGGGCGTGAAGAAAGCAAATGTTCGCTTCTTTTAGCTGTTTTTTTAAATCTTCTTCAGATGATTTAAAGTGTATACCTAAATTCTCCATTACACTTGAAGAACCTGAGATGGAAGAAACTCCATAATTTCCGTGTTTTGCTACTGGTATTCCCGCACCTGCAACAACAAAAGAGGCAAGGGTAGAGATATTAAAAGTGTCTTTGCCATCTCCTCCTGTGCCACACATATCCATAGGGTTGAATTCACTTAAATTAACTTTGATTGCCAATTCGACCATAGCTTCTCTGAATCCTTTTAACTCCTCTAATGTTATTGGACGCATTAAGAACGTTGTCAATAAAGCCGCTAATTGCATGTCTGAATAAGCTCGGTTAACCATGTTATATAGTACCTCTTTGGCTTGAGCCTTGCTCAAGGTTTTATGGTGTGTCAATTGATTGAGTATTTCTTTCATCCTTTTATTTTTTTAACCAGTTGTTTATAATTTGCTTTCCTGTTATAGTCAGTATTGATTCTGGGTGAAATTGCAATCCTCTGATGGGATAATCTCTATGTCTAAATGCTGTGATGTTTCCTTGGCCATCGTAGGCTAATACTTCTATATCTTCTGTCGGAGTATCTACAACCCACGAATGATAATGTGCAATAGGAAACGCATTGGTTAGTCCGTCAAATAGTTTGTCCTCTGCTACAATATTGATCGTACTGGAGATTCCATGCAGTGGTGTAGGTAGTTGTGTTAGTTGCATACCAAAGTATTGTCCTAAAGCTTGGTGGCCGAGACATATTCCCAATATATCTTTTGTGTGTGCATATTTAGTTATTACCTCCATGAGTTGACCTGCTTCTTCAGGGATACCTGGTCCAGGTGAAAGCAGTATTTTGTCATATTGTTGGATTGCACTTATATCTAATTCGTCGTTTCGCTTGATGTCTATTTGGTGTTCGCCAAATTCTTTGATTAAGTAGATTAGGTTGTAGACGAAGGAGTCATAATTATCTATTACAAGTATTTTCATGATTATAGTTCTTGTGCTTTTATAATAGCGGTTCGTATTGCTCTAAGTTTGTTGTTTATTTCTTCTAATTCGGATTGTGTATTTGACTTTGTTACTATGCCACATCCCGCTTGAAATTGTAATTCATTGTCTTGACTGAGAATGGATCGAATGTAGATAGCTTGATTCATCTCTCCATTTAGTTTAATTACTCCAACAGCTCCTCCATACAGTCCTCTGTTGGTGTTTTCATATTGATCTATGAGTTCCATCGCTTTATATTTAGGAGCTCCAGACAGAGTACCAGCAGGGAATGTGTCTTTGAATATTTCTATAGGATTAAAATCGGACTGTAGTTCACCACTGACCTTTGAAACTAAATGTATTACGTGGGAATAGTATTCTACGTGTTTTAATTTTTCAATATTTACTTTTTGACTGTGTTTGCTCAGGTCATTTCTGGCTAAATCTACAAGCATGATGTGTTCAGCATTTTCTTTTGGATCAAGGGATAGTGCTTTTGCTAATTCTTGGTCTTTTGCTAAATCTCCAGTTCGCTTAAAGGTGCCTGCTATAGGGTGTATGTAAGCTTTGTTGTTTCGTATAACCAATTGTGCCTCTGGAGATGAACCAAATATTTTGAAATTACCATAGTCAAAGTAGAATAGGTAAGGAGATGGATTTATGGATCTCAATGCGCGATACACATTGAATTCATCTCCACTGAATTTCTGTTTAAACTGACGAGAAAGTACTAATTGAAATACATCTCCTCTGAAACAGTGTTGTTTTCCTTTTTCAATTAATTCTAAAAATTCTTCCTCTGTGTTCGTTGTTGATTCTGTTTGGGTTGCAGAGAATGGAAACGAAGTCGGCTTCTGTCCATTGATTAGTTCAAATAGGTTGGACAGTTGTGACGATTCACCTTCGCTGAGGTGTTCTACCAAGTACAGTTCTGTATTGTAGTGATTAAAAACAAGGACATACTTAAAGAAATGATATTGAATTAACGGTGTGTTTTTGACTGTTGGTTTGAATGAAATGGACTCAAACAAGGGAATGCTATCATAAGACGTATAACCAAACAGTCCTGTGTTTAGAAATTCGACTTTAGCTTTATTAGTTATTTCAATACTTTGTCTGAAGTGATTCAGTTCGGTAGTTACTTCACTTTCTCTCGTGTTGAATGATCTTGTACTTCCGTCAATATAAGTTATACTTGTTTTATCTTCATCAGCTATGTATGAAGCAATAGGAGCTAAACCTATGTAGGAAAAACTATTCTCATTTGAGCTGTAATCAGAGCTTTCCAGTAGAAAACTGTGAGGGTATTTATCTCTTAGTTTAAGATAAAGTTCAACTGGTGTATAAGTATCACCAATAAGTTTTTGATAGTTAATTGTAAGTTTCATCTGTTGCAGTTATTGTGAATTAAACAAAAAAGGCCTACTGGATTCCCAGTAGGCCTTTTCTAATAGTGTAAGTTTTTTATTTGTCTTTATTTACCTTTCTACACTGTACTATATAGCCAACCGAATCCCACTTTGGAATTAGTTAACCACCACCAGTTTGTATTGATAAATAAATGAATCATGATTCTTAAGTTTAATAAGTATTTGTTCTTCTGTTTTTTGTTGAAAGGGTGTTAAATAAAAAAAGCCTACTGGGGTTACCAGTAGGCTATATATTAATGTAATATTATTTTTAGTATAAGATAATTACTTTAATACAAGGTATAACCAACTGAACCCATTATCGGATTTCATTTGCCACCACCAATTTGTATTAAATAATTTCATGTTCATTTTTATTGAATGTGTATGCTAATGTATTAAAAAAATAATATACTGTACCCTTTTTTATAAAAAATTATTAGGAAGGGTCTTCTTCTTTTAGTGGAGAAACTTTTATTTCTTCATCTAAATAGATATTTTCATCATAGAATGTAGTGAAGTCATCTATTTCATATTCTGGGCATGCTCCAGTGTGAGAGGTTATGAATGCACCTAATGTTGCCCCTTTCTTTAAAAACGTAATAGGGGTATTTGATTTTAATTTCTCTGCTAATAATCCTGCTAAGAATGCATCTCCACTGCCTACGGTGTCGCGGATGACTATTTCAATTGCTGGAAATCTATAAAGTGATTTTGTATCGCTGTAAATTCCACCTTTGGCACCTTTAGAAATAATAATTTCTTCACATTTAAAATATTCGTGGATAAAAGTGATGCTTTCTTCTTCTGTCGTGAATGTTTTATCTAGCTCGTTTAGGATAATTTCCAACTCCGCATTATTCATCTTGATGAGGTTGGCTTTTTTCATCATTTCCATTACAAATTTCAAGTCATAATGGGGAGGTCTTAGGTTGATATCAAAAACTTTGTAGTTCGCAACCTCTATTAATTGAGTCAGTGTGTTTCGACTTTTAGCTGATCTACTTGCTATAGACCCAAAGATGAATACATCTGAACGCTTAACAAGGTTGATTGTTTTTTCTTCTAAATCAATATAGTCCCAAGCACTATTTTCTAAAAAGTCGTAGTTAGCCTCATTGTGATCATCAAAAGTAGCAAAGACTGTTCCTGTTCTATACGTTGAATCTCGTTGAACATTGTCAGAGGAAATTTGGTTATCCTGTATGTGTTTTAATATTTTGTTACCTAAATCATCATCGCCGATTTTAGTTATAATATGGGTTTCTATACCAAATTTTCTTAAGTGATATACCACATTTAAAGGAGCTCCTCCAATTCTTTTGTATGTGGGAAATATATCCCATAAGACTTCACCGAAACTTACTGCAATAGGAGAGGAATTCTTTTGGATCATAGTATTGATTATTTTTATTTTATAAGGTCTAATATACGACTTTGGCGCTATTTCTATAATATGGAAACTTTAATTCTAAGTAATTATTTTAACTCTTATTATTGTTGATTTCTTACTGTCAATATCTTAGCTTCTTGTAAAGCTCTTAGTTAGGAGTGTAGTTGTGTTACCATTATAGAAAGGAATGTTTTTGAGAAATGGAGGGTAAAAAGATTGATAAAAGTGCATAGATTCCCGATTAAACTATTATAGTAATCTGTCATCTATATACCTTGTGATAGTGGAATTTTATAAGGTTGACATAGTTTGAGTTCTCAAGTGAGCATATTATATAAAGAAGGCTGTTCAAGTTTTACGTGAACAGCCTGTTTTTTTATTCGTGATAATACATTTTCTTGATCTTGTTTTTCAAGTCTTTCTTTTTGTAAAATCTAAATTGAAATTTTATGGTTTCTAACCATAGGCGAAGAAATACATCAAAGGAGTTTTTTCCAATTAAATGGGCATAGTGAGAAGCCATTTTTTCTATATCATCAATATTGGTCGTCAAATGAGATAGGTTTTTCATGCGCTTAGTAAAGTTCATTTCTTTATTGAACTTCATCCTATTTACGTCTACTAAGTAGAAGCTAAAAGTACCGTCTTCATTTTGCTTGATTAACGTGTTACCAGGTGAGTGGTCAAGGAATTTCACTTTTTTTTCATGAAGTTGGTACGTAAAGTCTATAAATTCTTTTAGGATTTTTTCTCTATTGGGATTTTCTGACTGCAGTAACAAATCTCTATACGTTAATTCTGCATCAACGTATTCTGATACATAAAAAGAGTTTCTCAAAGTTAGATTTGTAGTGTATTCAAAATAGGCAATTGCTTGAGGGCTATTTATTCCCAATTCATTTAATCTTTCAGAGTGTTCATAAGACCTTAAACCTTTTGGTTTTCGTATGAGTTTATAAACATATCTATTGATTATGTTTGGGATTTTAAATGATTTGATTGCTATTTTTTGTCCGTTCGAGAGTGTCGCAAGTTTGATGGAATTTCTTGATCCATTATAGATGCATGTATTTATTTCGTCATAGGCGTTGATAATTTTTGTTATTTCTTCTTTTAGATTTTGATATTGGGGATGTATTATCGCACTTACTCTTAAATGTTTCATAGTAAAAGTAGTTACAATTGTAGAGTAAAGTTAAATAGATTTTGAGAAACTCTATTTAAATATGGTTTTCCTTATGTTGTTTGTTATCAATGGTTTGTGTTTGTTTGAATGTTTGATTAATTATATTCTGAGTTTGTTGTTTTATCTTTAATTTATAAGATTAGGGGTTGTTTAAATTTGTTTGTTGAGTTGTTTTTACTTTTATTTCTGCTATTTAACTAATATTAAGTTATTTAGTTTTATGAGTATTTGTGGTTAATGTAATTTTGTAGTTTCTTGAAGATTTCAATTAAACTTAATTTTGCGAATTTATAATTAGAAAAAGGAGGGAATTGTATTAATTTATTTATAATTATGTCAAGATTTGTTGGGTTGGAAACTGCTTTTCGATCACTTTTACAAGTTTGTTTGCGTTGGAATTGGATTGAATTTAAATGTTAATAATATGTAAAAAAAGAGGGTGTCTGCCCAAACAGATACCCTCTTTAATGCGGTTTATAACTTGTTAATGACTATCTATTGAAAGATATTTAACAAAATTGAAGGACATAGTCCTATTATGATATTAATTGCTACAGCCAGTACACCTACTATTTTATAAGATAGAGGTATGCTTAGTGCTGTTTCTTCTGCTGTTTCATCGTTATTAGTAAACATAACTATAATTACTTTTAGGTAGTAATAGATACTTATAAAAGAGTTAATAACACCGAATATAACTAATGTGATGAAACCTTTAGATATAGCTTCAGAGAATAGAAAGAATTTACCAAAGAAACCTGCAAAGATTGGAATCCCACCCATTGATAATAAAGCAATAGATAAAACTATAGCCATTAATGGATTGCGTTTACCTAATCCACTGAAGCTTTGAATTAATTGGTTTTCTTTTCCTTTAGTTACTGCCATCAATACAGTAAATGCTGCAATACCTGCAATAGCATAAGCTGTCGCGTAATAGAATAGGTTAGCTGCTGAGGTATTTAATGCAGTTAAAGCCATCATCATGAAACCAGCGTGTGATATACCAGAGTAAGCAAGTAATCGCTTCATGTTTTCTTGGCGTAGCGCCATAATATTTCCTACAGTCATTGTAAGAATTGCAATTACGACAATCGCTGTTATATAGCCTTCAGGCATTTGTCTTAACAGATGGAAACTAAGTTTGAACAAAGTTGCAACAGCAGTTACTTTTACTAAAGTACTCATCATAGCTGTTGTCAAAGTTGGTGCTCCTTGATACACATCTGGTGCCCAGAAGTGGAAAGGTACAGCTGCTATTTTGAATAACATCCCTATGATGATCATTACTACACCTAACGAGTACCATATAGGTAGAGTTCCCTGTGATGTAATAGTAATGATTTCTGAAATGTCGAAAGACGCAGTAGCACCATATACTAATGCTATCCCAAACAAAACAATTCCTGAAGCAAATGAACCTAACAAGAAATATTTCATTGCTGCTTCATTACTTTTGATATTTGCTCGATCTGAACCACAAAGTATATAAAGTGTAATCGATAAGATTTCAAGTCCTAAAAAGAACATGGCCATATTTCCAAAACTCACCATACAGATGGCTCCCATAAGAAGAAATAGTTTTAGTGAAATATAGTCTGAAATCTTAGAAAATTCTTTTTGATAAAAATCTTTACTTAACGCTACTAAGAAAATTGTTAATGCGATAAATAAAGAGCTAAAAGCGTTTGAGAATTTCTTAGTAATAAACATATTGTTATAATATGAAACCTCTACGTCAATATTACAAACTGTGTAACCTAATATACCCACTAATCCTATTATAGTCATAGGGATAACAAGCTTACGCAGATTGATAATCTCTGCTATAAGTACTAAAACTGCTAATACTCCAATTGCTATTAATGTGTTCATTTGTGATAATTTGGAATTATGATAGTACCTCAAAAGAAGCACTACCTATATTTTATTACTTAATGTACGAAACGATTTCTACCAATGAAGGTGTGATTAAATCCGCCAATGGTTTAGGATAGATACCTAAGAATATGATGACAATTGCCAAGACACCTAAAATTATGCTTTCTTTTGTATTAAGATCAGCAAAAGGTTTAGCATTTGTCTCTCCTAACATTGCTTTCTGGAACATTCTAAGCATGTAAAATGCACCGAATATCAATGTTGTACCACCTATTACAGCATACCATAAATTAATTTGTGATAGACCATATAGTATATTGAATTCCCCTATAAAACTGAATGTTCCAGGTAAACCAATAGAAGCAAACATTAAAATCATAAAGATAGAAGCAAATTTAGGAGCTTGTTGACGTATACCTCCCATTTCTCCAATCATTCTCGTTTGATATCTTCTGTAGATTATCTCTCCTACGAAGAATAATCCTACAATTACAAATCCGTGAGCGATCATCTGTAATACTGCTCCTTTCATACCATCTAATGTTAGCGTGTATGCACCTGCAGCTATTAATCCTACGTGAGCTAAAGACGAGTAAGCAAAGAATCGCTTGATATTAGCTTGTTTTAATGCCACTATAGAGCCATATACTACACCAATAATTGATAGAACTAAAATAGTTGGCATTACTTCTTTAGCAGCGATTGGCGTAATTGGAATTTGCCAACGAATTACGGAATATAACCCCATTTTTAGCATGATCCCTGCCAAAAGCATTGTTCCTACTGTTGGTGCTTTTTCATAAGTACTTGCTTGCCAAGTATGGAATGGGAATACAGGTATCTTAATTGCATAAGCTAAGAAGAAGGCAAGAAACACCCAATATTGTTCTGTACCTGTTAATCTTGCATTATATAAATCTTGTAATAAAAAGCTTCCTGTTTTACTGTATAAGTAAATGAAACCTACTAACATAAATAGGGATCCAGCAAACGTATAAATAAAGAATTTTAAGATTGCCTTTTTTCTTACTTCAAAAGTATCATTACCCCATAATAAGGCTATGAAATAGATTGGCAATAGCGATAATTCCCAAAATACATAATATAATAAACCATCAGCAGCTAAGAATGTACCAGTCATAGCAAATGACATAAACATCACTAAGCTGTAGAATATGTTTGATTTTTCAATATGATCACCGAAAGATGAAAATATAATAATTGGTGTTAGCGCTGTTGTTAACAGAGTAAGTGCTAATGCTAAACCGTCAGCTTTTAGAGCTATATGAATATTTGGATTACTTATCCATTGCGTCATATATCCAGCATCTGTTCCCGCGTTATGTTGGCAGATTAAAACAATAGTTTCTACAAAAGCAACTAATCCAAATAATAGAGCTACTTTGGCTGCTGGTTTTTTACCTGAAATATAGGTAGCTATTGCACCAACTAATAACGTTAATAATAGTATAGTTACGTTCATCTCTCTTAATTATCTTGCAATGAATAAATAGTATAACAATAAACAGATTCCGAATACAAATGCAAATAAGTACAGACCAATGTTTCCATTCTGTGCTTTTTTACCTTGTAACGATAATTCATCTGCAATTTTTCCAAGTCCAAATACAGCACCTGACAAGGCTACTTCGACAACATCTCTAAAGAAAGTAGCAATGATGTAGATTGGTTTCACAAATAATTTATCATAGATTTCATCGATATAGTATTTGTTGTACAATACTTTATGGAATCCAGTGATTTTATCATCCTCTTGTGGTACTTGTGCTTTTTGGATGTATTTTCTAAATGCCCAAATTAATCCGATAAGGAATCCAACTGTCGCTACTCCCATCAACATATACGCTTCAAATCCTAAGGCATGTGGGTGGTTTGCAGCACTCTTCACAATTACGGGCTGTAAATATTGATTCAACCAACTACTACCTGGCCAACTGATCAATCCTCCAAAAATGGATAACACAGCTAAAACAATTAGCGGTAAAGTCATTGAGATTGGACTTTCATGCAAGTGATTTTTCTGCTCTTGTGTTCCTCTAAAGCCTTTTTTGAAAGTTAAGAATACAAGTCTAAACATATAGAAAGCAGTCATAATCGAAGCAATAGAGCCTATGATATATAGGGCTTTATTATGCTCAAATGCAACCATTAATATTTCATCTTTTGAAAAGAATCCTGAAAGGAATGGAAATCCTGATATTGCTGCAGTTGCTATTAAAAACGTGATATATGTTACCTTCATGTATTTGTCAAGTCCTCCCATGCGTCTCATATCTTGTTCTCCTCCCATAGCGTGGATAACTGAACCAGAACCTAAGAATAAACATGCTTTAAAGAATGCATGCGTAATTACATGGAATACAGCAACTTCATAAGCACCAAATCCTATAGCCATAAACATTAATCCAAGTTGAGATACCGTAGAGTAGGCTAAGACCTTCTTGATGTCATTTTGTACTAATCCAATTGATGCAGCGAATAAGGCTGTAAATGCCCCAACTATCGCTATTGTATCTTGTACTAATGGAGCTAAATCAAATACAAAATTTAATCTCGTGATTAAGAAGATACCTGCAGTTACCATTGTAGCTGCGTGGATAAGTGCTGAAACAGGTGTCGGTCCTGCCATTGCATCAGGTAACCATGTATACAGTGGTATTTGAGCACTTTTACCAATTGCACCTATAAAGATTGCCAAAGCAGCACAACCAATCCAAGTGTTGATTTGGTGGTTAGTCCCTGACATTAATGCAGTTTTGATAGTCATATAATCTAATGAATGGAATAAGAATGCTAAAATAAATACTCCAATCAAGAAACCTAAATCACCAATACGGTTCATAATGAAAGCTTTTTTGGCTGCATCATTATAATCTTGGTTTTTATGCCAAAATCCAATAAGTAGATATGAACACAGTCCTACACCTTCCCATCCAATAAAAGTGATTAATAAGTTGCTTCCTGCTACTAAAATGATCATGAAAAAGATAAATAGGTTTAAGTAACCAAAGTATTTACCATAATTCTCATCTCCTTTCATATAGCTTGTTGAGTATAGGTGAATTAAAGTACCAATACCCGTGACAAACAATAGCCATAGAAGTGAAAGTTGATCTAATAGGAATCCAAATGAAATAGAGAACTTTTCAACAGCTATCCATTCAAATAGATTTCCTTGAATAGGAGTCTTTGTACCATTTACTTGTACAAAGGCTACTACTGTAACGATAAATGAAATTAAAACTGCTAAAGTTGCAATAATTCCAGAACCATTACCTAATTTTTTTCCGAAGAAAATATTAACTAAAGACCCTAAAAGCGGGACTAATAATAAAAGTAAAATTACGTTTGTATCCATGCGGAATTACCCTTTTAAGTTTTTTAATTTATCTATATCAATTGATCCAATGTTTCGATATATAGTTACCAAAATAGCTAATCCTACTGCTACCTCTGCAGCGGCTACAGCCATGGTAAAGAATACGAAAACTTGTCCTTCAGCATCTTGGTGAAACGTTGAAAAGGCAACTAACAACATATTAGCTGAGTTCAACATAATCTCGATACACATGAACATGACAATTGCGTTACGTCTATAAAGTATACCAAATACCCCGATACAAAATAAGATGATCGATAAGTATATGTATTTGTCAATACCGATGATTTCAATTACATTTTCCATAATTATGCTCCTTTTTCGGTTTTATCTTTTTTAGAAATTAGTACAGCTCCAATCATTGCCAATAGTAATAAAACTGCTACCATTTCGAAAGGCATTACGTATTCGTTTAGTAATATTTTACCCAATACATGTGCTGATTGAAAATCTTGACCTGAAGTAGCATATTGTAAATCGTAGGTTTGTGCACCACGCATTACGATAGACAGCATTAAAATTCCTATTAAGCAAAAAGCTACAGTCGCAACAAGCTTAGTGATGAATGGTTTTGATACCTCATGGCTGATATTAAGGTTCATCAACATAATCGTAAATAACATTAATATCATGATGGCACCAGAGTAAACCATGATGTGAACCATACCTAAAAACTGAGAGTTTAATAAGATGTAGTGTCCTGCTAAAGAGAAGAAACTTACAACCAACCATAATGCACTATGGATAGGGTTTTTGCTCAGTACTGTTAGAGCTGCACTTCCGAGTGTAATTGTCGAAAGTATGTAAAATAAAATTTCTATCATGATTAAGCTTGATTCTGTTGTTTAGTATTGTGTATTGCCATCTCTAAAGGCATCACTAATTTATCTTTTCCAAATATGAAGTTTTCACGAGTAACATCAGCTTTAGCTATCTGTTTTGATGTGGTTAAGTAGATTGCCTGTTTTGGACAAGCTTCTTCACATAGACCACAAAAGATACATCTAAGCATGTTAATCTCATATATTTCAGCATATTTTTCTTCTCTATACAAGTGTTTTTCATCTGCTTTACGTTCAGCAGCTTTCATTGTGATAGCTTCTGCTGGACATGATAAAGCACAAAGACCACAAGCTGTACAACGCTCTCTTCCTTCATCGTCTCTCATCAACATATGACGTCCACGATAAACAGGACTAAAAGGGCGTGTTTGTTCTGGATATGCAATCGTTACCTTCTTCTTAAACATGTGTTTCAAGGTAACCATCATACCCTTGAAGATAGCTACTAAGTAGATTCGCTCTGTCCAAGTCAGTTTCTTATCTGAAACTGTCTTTTTTCTTCCTGATAATGAATAAGTATTTGATGACATGTTTAAATTATTTTATAAGTAAAATTACAATAGCAGTAACAACTAAATTTAAAAGGGCTAACGGAATTAACGTTTTCCATCCTAAATTCATTAATTGGTCATAACGGAAACGCGGCAATGTCCAACGCACCCACATATAAACAAAGATAAAGAAACAGATCTTAACGAATAAGGCAAAGATACCGATGACGTTACCAATGTTAACTCCCCAGTTTTCTACAACCCACGACATTCCTGGGTAATTATATGCTCCAAAGAACAGTACAGCGATTATTGTAGAAGAAATGAATAAGTTTGCGTATTCAGCAAAGAGGTAGAACCCCATTTTCATCGATGAGTACTCAGTGTGAAAACCACCTATTAATTCTTGCTCACATTCTGCTAAGTCAAATGGTGCTCTATTGGTTTCTGCAAAAGAACAGATAAGAAAGATTAAAAATCCAATTGGTTGATAAAACACATTCCAATTCATTCCGCTTTGTTGTAGCGCAATCTCTCTCATACTTAGAGTCTGTGTCATTAGCAACAGCGCAATCAATGACAACCCCATTGCGATTTCGTATGATATCATTTGTGAAGCGGCACGAATACCACTCATCAATGAGTATTTATTATTAGATGCCCAAGCTCCAATCATTATTCCATATACTCCCACTGATAGTACAGCTAAGATATATAAAACACCTACATTCAAGTCTGCTGCCTGTAAGATAATATCACGTCCAAAAAGGTGAAACTTATCCCCCCATGGAATAACAGCACTTGTCATTAGTGCAAGGGTCATTGCTAAGAATGGTCCAAATTTGAATAAGAACTTGTTTGGTGTATTCGGTTCGTATTCTTCTTTAGCGAATAATTTTAAACCGTCTGCAAGAGGTTGTAATATACCTCCTTTTCCGGCGCGGTTTGGACCTAATCGGTCTTGTATCCAAGCTGCAATCTTTCGTTCTGCAAGTGTTGCATACATGGCCATTAGCATTGTTACAGCAAATACAACAATTATAATAACCGCTTTGTCTATAATAATAGTTTTATCCATTCTAAGCTGCTTTATTCTTTAGATTCATGTTCTGTGTAAGGGATATCTTTCATGCTTATCTTTTTGCGGTCTTGTTCACGACCAGCTAAGATATGCTCTTCAGTATTCAATACAACTTTATCAAGTTTTTTCGTGTAGTTATTTTGGTTGATAACTGAGAATTTTTCAAATTTTCGAGGACCTTCAATAACCCAGTCTTTAGGATCTTTATGATCAAAACGACAGTCATTACAGATAAATTCTTCTACTTCATGAAATTCATCTTTACGCGCTGTTACCCTTTGTATTTCTTCTCCAAACATCCACAAAGTTACTTTACCAGAGCAAGTTGGACAATTTCTATGAGCATTGTACGGTTTGTTAAACCATACACGAGATTTGAAACGGAAAGTTTTATCTGTTAATGCCCCTACTGGACACACATCAATCATATTTCCAGAAAACTCATTGTCTATCGCTGCTGATATATAAGTAGAGATTTGAGCGTGTTCACCTCTACCACACACACCGTGTACGCGTTTATCTGTTAGTTGTTCCGCCGTTTTTACGCAGCGGTAACACAAGATACAACGGTTCATGTGTAATTGAATATTGGGTCCAATATCTTCTGGTTCAAATGTTCTCTTTTCCTCTTTATAACGCTTTTGAGATTTTCCGTGTTGGAATGCTAAGTTTTGTAAATCACATTCACCTGCTTGATCACAAATTGGGCAATCAAGTGGGTGGTTGATTAATAAAAACTCAGTTACTGATTTACGAGCTTCTAAAACACGAGGTGAAGATATACTCTTAACTTCCATACCATCCATAACTCCTGTTTTACAAGAAGCCATTAACTTAGGCATTGGACGTGGGTCAGCTTCGCTACCTTTTGAAACTTCAACTAGACAAGCGCGACATTTTCCACCTGTTCCTTCTAGTTTTGAATAATAGCACATTGCTGGTGGCACTGATTCTCCACCAATCATTCTTGCTGCTTGTAGAATGGTTGTTCCTGGTTCTACTTCTATTTCATGTCCGTCTATAGTAACTTTCATAAACTGTGCTTGTTTTGACTAAACAATAACTTGTTTAGTATATATTATTTATTAATCAAGTGTTTTACATTTTCAAAAGGTTCTTTTACAAAGTGATTTCTGTCTTTAACCTTTTCTGGATATAAAACGTGATATTCGAATTCTTCTCTAAAATGTCTTAGAGCTGCTGCTACTGGCCATGCAGCTGCGTCACCTAATGGACAGATGGTATTACCTTCGATATTACTTTGTATGTTCCATAATAAGTCGATATCGTCCATTGTACCTTGTCCAGTTTCAATGCGGTATAACACTTTTTCTAACCATCCAGTTCCCTCTCTACAAGGTGAACATTGGCCACAACTTTCGTGAGCATAAAATCTCGCAAAGTTCCAAGTATTTCTAACGATACAAGCTGTATCATTATACACGATGAACCCACCTGATCCAAGCATAGATCCTGTCTCAAAACCACCATCTGATAGAGATTCGTACGTCATTAAACGATCTTCACCATTAGCTGTTTTATAGATTAAATGTGCCGGTAAGATTGGCACCGAAGATCCTCCAGGTACTAAGGCTTTTAACGGACGATCATCCATCATACCTCCACAGTACTCATCCGAATTGATAAATTCATCGACTGTGATACCCATTTCGATCTCATATACTCCTGGTTTTCTGATATGACCCGAAGCTGATATTAACTTCGTTCCCGCAGAACGACCTAATCCTAATTTTGAATAGTCTTCACCTGAATTCATTACAATCCAAGGAACGTTAGAAATTGATTCAACGTTATTAACTACTGTAGGGTTTCCCCATAGTCCACTAACTGCTGGGAAAGGAGGTTTGATACGAGGATTACCTCTTTTTCCTTCTAGTGATTCAATTAAAGCCGTTTCCTCACCACAGATATATGCTCCTGCACCACAGTGTACGTGTAAGTCTAAATCAAAGCCAGAACCTAAGATGTTCTTACCTAACCAACCAGCTGCATATGCTTCTTTAATTGCTCTTTCCAGTGTCTTGAAAACCCACATATACTCACCGCGGATATAGATGTAAGATAAGTTAGCCCCTAAAGCATAACTCGCCGTAATCATCCCTTCAATTAATAAGTGAGGGATGTGTTCCATCAAATATCTATCTTTGAATGTACCTGGTTCAGACTCATCCGCATTACATACAAGGTGTCTTGGTTTACCTGACTTTTTATCGATGAAACTCCATTTTAATCCAACAGGGAATCCCGCACCTCCACGACCTCTTAATCCAGAAGCTTTAACTTGCTCAGTTACATCATCTGGAGTCATTGTTTTTAATGCTTTCTCAACTGATGCATACCCTCCGTTTTGGCGATATACCTCATATGATTTGATTCCAGGGATATCTATTTTGTCTAATAATATTTTTGTTGCCATATTACTATTTGTCGTGAAGAATTACTTTTCCTGATTTACAATCGTCAATGATTTGATCGATTTTTTCTTTTGTTAAGTGTTCTTTGTAGAAATCTCCTAACTGCATCATTGGAGCGTAACCACATGCACCTAAGCATTGTACTCCAACAACCGAAAACATGCCATCTTCTGTTGTTCCTCCTGGTTGTATGCCCAATTTTTCACAGGCATATTCCATCATATCGTCCGCTCCTCTAATTCCACAACATGAAGTTAGACAGAACTCAAACATGTATTTTCCCATTGGTTTTTGATTGTACATGGTATAAAATGTAACAACTTCGTAAACTTCAATAGGCGTGATTTCCAATATCTCTGCAACTTTATCCATTAGTTCCGCACTCAGCCAGTTATCATGAGCATCTTGTACTTCATGTAATACTGGTAGTAATGCTGATTTCTTTTTATCAGCAGGGTAGTGGCTTAGAAGTTCGTTAATACGCTCTTGTAAAGCTGGAGTGATATCTATATTTTGTTTATATTTCTTAGTTTCCATAGTATTATGCGTCTAATTCTCCTGCAATGATGTTTAAACTTGATAAAGTGATGATTGCATCTGATAACATACCATCTTTTACAATGCTATTATAAGCTTGATAGATGATAAAGCATGGTCTTCTAAAATGTAATCGATATGGCGTTCTACTTCCGTCAGTAATTAAGAAAAATCCTAATTCACCATTGGCAGCTTCTACTGGGTGGTACAATTCTGTAACAGGTACAGGAACTTCACCCATAATTATTTTGAAGTGATAGATTAGTGCTTCCATGTTTGTATACACATCTTCTTTTGGAGGAAGATAGTAGTCAGGAACATCTGCATGGTAAGGCCCTTCAGGTAGTTTGTCTATGGCTTGTCTAATGATTTTTAAACTTTCCCATACTTCTGCATTTCTAACACAAAAACGGTCATAACAGTCACCGCTTGTTCCTACTGGGATTTCAAAATCAAAATCTTCATATGAGCAGTAAGGTGTTGCTACACGCACATCATAATCTACTCCAGCAGCTCTTAAGTTAGGTCCTGTAAAACCATAATTGATTGCTTCTTCTGCTGAAATACCTCCAATACCAATGGTTCTGTCCATGAAAATTCTATTTCTTGTCAATAGACTTTCAAATTCAGCCCATATTGCAGGGAATTCTGAAAGAAACTCTTCGATTAATTGCCAAGCTTTAGGACTCCATTCTCTCTCGAATCCTCCGATTCTACCCATATTAGTAGTTAATCGCGCTCCGCAAATCTCTTCGTATATTTCGTATATTTTTTCTCTATATTGGAATACATAAAGGAATCCTGTTAACGCACCAGTATCCACACCCATAACTGAGCTACAGATAATGTGATCAGCTATACGCGCTAACTCCATTATGATAACACGCATGTATTGTACGCGTTTAGGAATTTCAATACCCAATGCTTTCTCAACAGTCATCCACCAAGCTGTATTGTTGATAGGTGATGAACAGTAGTTCAATCGATCTGTTAAAACATTGATTTGATAAAAAGGTCTGTTTTCAGCGATTTTCTCAAATGCTCTATGTATATAACCTATAGTTCCTTCACCATCTATCACTTTCTCACCATCTAACAAGATAATGTTTTGAAAAATACCGTGAGTAGCTGGGTGCGTGGGACCAAGGTTTAATATTTGTAATTCTGTACCATCTTGCTTAAACTTTTCTTCTATAAGTTTAGCATATCGCTCTTCAGGAGGTAATAATAAGTCTGACATAATACTTTCTTTACCAGTTTAATTAACAATTATGAACAGTTCGTCCAAAGAATCTGTCATCTTTGTCTGTTCTACCTGCATCTTCCATTGGATGTTCTTTTCTCAATGGGAATGATTCCATTGTATCTACATTTAGAATACGCTTTAATTGAGGATGTCCTTTAAAAGTAATTCCGTAGAAATCATACGTTTCTCTTTCTTGCCAATTAGCACTTTTGTACAAGTCAGAAACTGTATCAACAACTGGGTTTTTAATGCTTAGGTAGGTTTTGATACGCACTCTTACATTTTCAAACCAGTTATGCAAATGATATACAACTGCTAATTGTCTGCTCTCTACTTCTTCTGCATAGTTTACTCCGCAAACATCAGTTAGAAAGTTAAAGCCCATTTCTTCATCTTCTTTTAAGAATTGGATGATATCATGTGCTTTTTCGTGTGAAACTTCGAACACTAGCATACCGTGCTGTTCGTGAAAGTCTACTACAGCTTCACCAAAGGTAGCTTGTAACTTTTTTTGAATTGTGATATTATCTAGTGCCATTTTATTTATTGATATTATATGAATTTAATAAGTCGTCGTATTCTTTTGTACCTCTTCGATTTACTGATTCAGATTTGATGATTTCTTGTAAGCGAAGTACACCGTCTAATATTTGTTCTGGTCTTGGAGGACATCCTGGTACGTATACATCTACTGGGATTACTTTATCGATTCCTTGTAGTACTGAATATGTGTCAAAAATTCCACCCGAACAAGCACAAGCTCCAACAGCAATAACCCATTTAGGTTCAGCCATTTGTTCGTATACTTGACGTAAAATAGGTGCCATTTTCTTTGAAATGGTTCCCATTACCATTAGCATATCAGCCTGTCTTGGAGAGAAACTCATACGTTCAGAACCAAAACGAGCAACATCGTATGTTGCTGCCATTGTTGCCATAAATTCGATACCACAACAAGATGTTGCGAATGGAAGTGGCCACATTGAGTTTGCTCTTGCTAAACCAACAACTGAGCTAAGCTTTGTTGCAAAAAAGCCTTCTCCCACATAGCCCTCAGGGGCATCTACCATATTGTAATTTTTTTCACTCATCTCTTTTGAAGTTTTAGTCCCACTCTAGTCCTTTTTTCTTGAACTCGTATAGTAATCCGATTAAAAGAATAAATAAGAATATTCCCATTTTAGCTAAACCGTCCCAGCCTAATTCTTGGAAATTTATAGCCCATGGATATAAGAAGATTACTTCAACGTCGAATAAAACAAAAAGGATTGCAACTAAGAAGTATTTAACATTAAAAGGAATTCGGGCACTACCTAAAGACTCCAAACCACATTCCCAATTACTGTCTTTTATTTTTGAATGTTTTTTAGGTCCCAATTTTCCAGATACCCAAATTGTCAAGGATACAAACCCAGCTGCTAAAGCGATTTGCATCAATACGGGTATAAAATCGAGTTGACTTATTTGCATATAATATAGTATTTATGTTAATACAATATACAAATATAGTGCCTCGGTCGCGTTTTACAAAGCTTTGGGTTTGTTGGTGTTGGCTCAATTAAGAGGAAAGGTGAAATACGTATTTAGATTAATTTAAAATAGTATATTTAAGTATATAAAAAGCCATCTTAAGACTAAGATGGCTTCTGTAACAGTGATTAATTATATAATGATTCTTAACCTTCTATAATTGTAACTTCTGTAGCGATAAGGCCTTTTTTTCCTTTTTCTTCAATGTAAGAAACCTTATTGCCTTGTTCGATATTTTTGCTTGTTAATCCTGTGATGTGAACAAAAATGTCTTGTTTAGTTTGGTCGTTAGTGATGAAACCAAAACCTTTTTCTTCGTTGAAGAACTTAATTACGCCCGTTTGCATTTGTAAATAATATAAATTAATAATAACCAAATATAAGGTTTGTTTTAAGATTATCAGATTTATATTTTATTTTTTTACAAAAAAATAGCTATTTACTCGAAATCTTAATTCTATACCGTGTTAAGTGTAGTTTTTTGTGTTTAATGCTTGGTATAAAGTGATTTGCTGTGCGAAATCATTAATGTAGGCAGATAAAAAAAGAGCGTATTTTATATAAATACGCTCTTGCTTTTTATTATTCTTCTTCTACAGGTTTCATTTTGAATGTGTCCATAAATGCTGTAGTGTAATTTCCTGCAACATAATTTGGATCATCCATTAATTGTCTGTGGAATGGGATTGTCGTTTTGATTCCTTCAATTACGAATTCATCTAAAGCTCTTTTCATTTTGTTGATTGCTTCTTCTCTTGTTTGAGCAGTTGTAATCAACTTAGCTATCATTGAATCGTAGTTTGGTGGAATTGTATATCCAGAGTACACGTGAGTATCAAGTCTTACTCCATGCCCACCAGGAGCATGTAAGGTAGTAATTCTACCTGGAGAAGGTCTGAAGTCATTGTATGGATCTTCAGCGTTGATACGACATTCTATTGAGTGTAATTTTGGAGTATAATTCTTACCTGAGATAGGTGTACCAGCTGCAACTAAAATTTGCTCTCTGATTAAATCATAATCAATTACTTGCTCAGTGATAGGGTGTTCTACCTGGATACGAGTATTCATTTCCATGAAGTAGAAGTTTCTGTCTCTGTCTACTAAAAATTCGATTGTACCAGCACCTTCATATTTAATATATTCAGCTGCTCGCACTGCTGCTTCACCCATTTTTTCTCTTAATTCATCAGTCATGAATGGAGAAGGTGTTTCTTCAGTTAATTTTTGGTGACGTCTTTGTACAGAACAATCTCTTTCAGATAAGTGACATGCTTTTCCGTATTGATCTCCTACAATTTGAATTTCGATGTGACGTGGGTCTAAAATTAATTTCTCCATGTACATTCCATCATTACCAAATGCAGCAGCAGCTTCTTGTCTTGCGCTCTCCCAAGCTTTTCCAAGATCTTCTTCTTTGAAAAGTTCACGCATTCCTTTACCTCCACCACCTGCTGTAGCTTTCATCATAACTGGGTAACCAATTTCTTTAGCTGTTTTTTTAGCATGCTCTAATGAAGTAAGTAATCCTTCAGAGCCTGGTACTGTAGGTACTCCTGCTTTTTTCATTGTTTCTTTAGCAGTAGCTTTGTCTCCCATTTTTTCGATTTGTTCTGGAGAAGCACCAATAAATTTGATACCGTGCTCTTGACAAATTTTTGAGAACTTAGCATTTTCAGATAAGAAACCATATCCAGGGTGGATAGCGTCAGCATTTGTGATTTCTGCAGCAGCAATAATGTTAGACATCTTTAAGTAAGATTGGCTACTTGGTGCAGGTCCTATACATACTGCTTCGTCAGCAAAGCGTACGTGTAAGCTATCTGCATCAGCAGTTGAATAAACAGCTACTGTTTTAATCCCCATTTCTTTACATGTTCTAATAACGCGTAAAGCAATCTCACCTCTGTTTGCAATTAATATTTTTTTAAACATCTCTTGAAATTTTAATTTTACTTTTGTTGTTCACTTTTCTTGAAAGTGAAATAGAAATTGTATTTATAAAAATTCCTTAAGATGGATCAACTAAGAATAATGGTTGATCAAACTCTACTGGAGAAGCGTCGTCTACTAGTACTTTTACAATTTTACCAGAAATTTCAGATTCAATTTCATTGAATAATTTCATTGCTTCAATAACACATACTACATCACCAGATTTAATAGTTTTTCCAACTTCAGCAAAAGGATCTTTGTCTGGAGCAGGTTTTCTATAAAATGTACCAATGATAGGAGATTTAATAGTGATATATTTAGAATCTTCATCAGCAGCTTTTACTTCTGTTGCTGGTGCAGCTACAGGAGCGTTTCCTTGCGTAGGCACAGCTGTTTGTTGTAAAGATGAAGCAACTGGTACTTGTTGAATGTAAGTAGTCTCAGTGTTTCCAGTTTCAGTCGTTTTGATAGTGATTTTAAAATCATCCATCTCTAATTTTACTTCTGTAGCACCTGATTTTGCTACGAACTTAATTAAGTTTTGAATTTCTTTAATGTCCATACCCAATGAATTGGTTAGTTGTTTTTTATTGTTTTGTATAAGCCCACTTTAGATAAATTGAACCCCAAGTGAAACCACCTCCAAAAGTAGCAAAAATAATATTGTCTCCTTTTTTTAGTTTATCCTCGTAGTCGCAAAGTAATAACGGTAAAGTGGCAGATGTTGTATTTCCGTATTTTTCGATGTTCATAAGAACTTTAGCCTCGTCTAAGCCCATGCGGTGCGCAGTGGCGTCAATGATGCGTTTGTTAGCTTGATGAGCTGCTAACCAAGTTACGTCTTCATGGCTAAGATTGTTGCGTTTCATGATTTTTTCACTTACGTCAGCCATGTTAGATACAGCGTATTTGAATACAGATTTACCATCTTGGAACACATAGTGTTGTTTGTTGGCAACTGTTTCAGCGCTTGCAGGTAAGATAGAACCTCCTGCGTCAATTTTTAGATATTGTCTTCCAATTCCATCACTTCTTAAGTATTCGTCTTGGAATCCATAGCCTTCTGTATTAGGTTCAAAAAGTACAGCTCCTGCAGCATCTCCAAAGATGATACATGTAGCGCGATCAGTATAGTCAATGATAGATGACATTTTATCTGATCCTATAAGTAGTACTTTTTTGTATCTACCAGATTCTATGTAAGCTGATGCTACTGACATTCCATAAAGGAAGCTTGAACATGCGGCTTGTAAATCAAATGCAAAGGCGTTTGTAGCTCCAATCTGTGTTGCTACATAAACTCCTGTGGTTGCTACTGGCATATCAGGGGTAGCAGATGCAAGAATGACTAAATCAATATCTTTTGGATCTAGATTAGCTTTTTGCATTAGGTTCTCAGCGGCTTTAATAGCCATATAAGAAGCACCTTCTCCTGGTTTCTTAAGAATTCTACGTTCTTTTATACCTGTTCGTGTAGTTATCCACTCATCGTTAGTGTCAACCATTTTTTCTAAATCTGCATTCGTCAGTTTATCTTCTGGTAAGAAGCATCCAACTGCAGTAATGGCTGCGTGTATTTTTGTCATATGGTGTTGCTTTACTTTATAAAAACATTCCAAAAAGAAGCGAAAATTACAAAAAAAAAACGAATCTAAGCTCTTTCGGAGCTATAAAGTGATTTTTTTGGTCTGTTTCAAACAAAAAAAAACTCTCACACATTGTGAGAGTTCTTAAAATACTTTTCTCAAGGTTACGCTTCTACTTCAGTAGTTTTGTCGATAACAACTTGTCCTCTGTAGTACATTTTTCCTTCGTGCCAGTAAGCTCTGTGGAATAAGTGAGCTTCTCCTGTTACTGGGCAAGTAGCGATAGTTGGAGCTACTGCTTTGTAGTGAGTTCTTCTTTTATCTCTTCTTGTTTTCGAGGTTTTTCTCTTAGGATGTGCCATTTTACTATATTATTTATCCGTTAATAGTTTCTTTAATTCTGCCCATCTAGGGTCTATTTCTTCATTGTTATTTTCTTGATCATCGATGTCTTCATCTTCTTGATCGTCGAAATCATCTTCTAGTTCTAAAAAGTCTAGTTCGTCATCAAAATCTAAATCCAAATCATCTTCGTTATAGTATCCTAAGATATCTAAAGCTTCAGATTCTAATGTTCCATCTAATACACCTGGGTGTACTCGCTTTTGCGGAATAGATAGTACTATCATCTCATAAACATATTGAGCTATGTCGATTTGATGTTCTGTAAATGGTACTATAAGTAACTCATCGTGATCGTTGTTGAACTCGTCTCCAAATTTAACGACAAGGTTTAACTCGTTGTTTATTGGTAAATCAAAGTCTTGATTTGTAACGTCACAAGGTACATTTGCTATTCCGTTGCTTTCAAAATGTAATTCTAAAAGCGTGGTTTTCTTGTTTAAAAGAACGGTTATTTGAGCGTCAATTGTATTGAAGTCATTGTAATCATAGTTGTCAAAAAAACTATTATCTACTTGAATTTCAAATTTGTGCTCTCCATTTTTTAATCCTGTAAAAGGAATTAAAAATTTATTTTCAACTTTCATGAAATACATGATTTGAGCGTGCAAAGATAAAAAAATATTATTATTACAAGCTAGTTATCAATTTTTTTTTGTACCAAAATCTTTTTCTTGTGGTTCTAAGGGATTTGCTGAAGCCTCCGCATTATAGGCTCTATTGTTATAGATGTCAATAGCCAAATAGATTGCTTCTCTAAAAGAAGTAGCATCAGCGAGCCCTTTCCCTGCTATCTCGTATGCTGTTCCATGGTCAGGGGAAGTTCTGATTTTGTTCAAACCAGCAGTATAGTTGACTCCCTTTCCAAATGAAAGCGCTTTAAATGCTGCTAAACCTTGGTCGTGGTAACAAGCAAGTACAGCATCAAACTTTTTGTGTGTTTCTGAGCCGAAGAATCCATCAGCCGGGAATGGTCCTGAAACTAAAATACCTTCATCACTTAGTTTTTTAATAGTTGGAATTATGGTTTCTTGTTCTTCCGTACCTATAATGCCATTGTCGCTTGCATGTGGGTTTAATCCTAATACTGCGATACGTGGCTTAAAGATATTGAAGTCATTGATCAAAGAGTGATTGATAGTTTTCACTTTTTTCTCTATGAGTTCTGGTGTTATAGCTGCCGAAACATCTTTTAAAGGGATATGGTCTGTTAATAAACCTACCCTTAAATCTTCAGCTACCAAAAGCATTAATGCATCTCCTTCTAATTCACTGTTTAAATAGTCTGTGTGACCAGGGTATGAAAATTCCTCATCGTTGCTATTGTATTTGTTGATTGGAGCTGTGACTAATATGTCAATTTCACCTTCTTTTAGCGCTTTTGTAGCTTCTGTGAATGACTTTATAGCGTATTTACCTACTACTGGATCATTTTGTCCGAAAGAAATATTTACATTTTCTTTCCATAGGTTATAAACGTTTAGCTTGTGGGGAATAACCTGTGTTAAGTCGTCAATTCCCTGTATGGCTGTATTGTTGTTTATCGTCTTTTTTACGTATGATAAAGGTTTTGAATTTGCAAAAATAATTGGTGTACAGATTTCAAGCATTCTATTGTCTTCAAAAGACTTAAGTATTACTTCACATCCAATTCCATTTAAATCACCTATCGAAATCCCTACTTTTATATTTTCTTTTTTTTGGGTCATAGTATCGCGTAATTATTGCTACTTTTGAAGCAAATTTAATAAAAATAAATTGAGTTATGTTTACAGGTATTGTTGAAAGCATTGGAAAGATAGAAAAAATTAAAGGTGATCGCTCAAATCTTCACATAACAGTTAGTTGTGATTTTACAAGTGAACTGAAAGTTGATCAAAGTGTTTTGCACAATGGTATTTGCTTGACTGTAGTGTCAATTGAAGGAAATGCCTATACTGTGACAGCAATAAAAGAAACAATAGATGTAACTACTGTTGGAAGTTGGACAGAGGGAATGAAACTGAACCTTGAGAGAGCAATGCTGTTTAACGGTCGATTGGATGGACATATAGTACAAGGGCACGTAGATCACATAGGGGAATGTGTTTCTATTGAAGATGTGTCTGGTAGTACATACTATGGCTTTAAATTTAGTGAGAATTCTATTCATACTACAATTGAAAAGGGGTCCATTACGGTAGATGGTACTAGTTTGACTGTTGTGGATTCGGGGGTAAATACGTTTAAGGTGGCTATTATACCTTATACGAAGGAGCACACTATTTTTCAGTACTATAAATTGGGAACAACCGTCAATCTCGAATTTGATGTAATAGGTAAGTATGTTTCTAAATTAATGCAAATAGGTAGGTTGTAATAACCTTTCGATTATAAAATATAAAAGGCTTTTTTGATAAAGTCTAATAAAGTGGTATGAAGGTTAATCTACAGAATAATAACTTTACTACTATGACAGATGAGGACTTAGTCCAGATGATTGTGCATAGTGGTAATACAAGTTTGTTTGGGATTCTCTATGATCGGTATGCTCAGAAAGTGTATTCAAAGTGTTTAGGTTTTGCGGAGTCGAGAGATGTCGCAGAAGATTTGACACAAGATGTTTTTGTAAAGCTATATCTGAATCTTAAAAAGTTTAGGGGGGAATCAAAGTTTTCTACTTGGCTGTATTCTTTTACTTATAATCATTGTGTGAATTATTCCAAATTGGTTTTGAAAAAAAGAAGACGAGAAGAGGATTTGAATGAGGAATATCAGGACTTGATGGCTGATGAAGAAATAACAGACGAAGAAATCTTTGCTTTAAGTGTTGGTAAGTTACAAGAGGCCTTAGGGCAAATTGATGCAGAAGATAAGATTATCTTATTGATGAAATATCAAGATGATAAATCTATTAAGGAAATTGCTCAAATGCTTGAAATGGGGGAGAGTGCTATTAAAATGCGATTGCATAGAGCAAAGAAAAAAATTGTTGAAATTTATAACTCATTATAATTATGGATAATCCTTTTAAAAAAATACTGCAGGACGAAAAGTTGCCTGTCTATATAAAGGATAGAGTAATTGATAATCTAAACTTTATCAAGCTGTCCTTAGATGTGTCTGAGTTATATACTGTCAAAGTACCTCAGGCACTGGGTAGTGTCATAGGTGAAAGTGACAAAAAGAAAGAACAAGAATTGATTGAAAAAATTATAAACGCAAAAAAGAACGAAAATAATGATGAATAGACTGTTTAATTTTGAGTATCCAACAGAAATGTTGAACTCAGTATTTGATTCGTTAATACGTGGTGTGATAGGCTTTGCATTAATTTTAGGTTATGTGTTGCTGTGTTGGTTGTTAGTTAAGTTTTTTGCTTACTTATTGAAAAAAATATTTCAATTTATCCGCTTGGATAGTGTTCAAAAACTGATTGATGAGAATGACTTTCTTGCTAAAACAAATATTGCAATCAAAGTTGATGCAATCGTTATTTTCTTTATGAAAATCTTCATTATCTTCTTGATGATTGTTATTGGAGCCGAAATGTTTGGTCTAAGTATAGTGTCTAAGGAGATAGGAAATCTAATGTTGTATATTCCACAGGTATTTGTTGCTTTGTTGATTTTTGTAGGAGGACTATATTTGGCAACTTGGATTAAGAAAACTGTGGTAGGTGTGCTCAAGGCTGTTGACTTCAGTGGTGCGAGAATGATAGGGAATATATTGTTTTACTTTATTCTTGTATTTGTTGTCATTACGACTTTGAATCAAATGGGAATTAATACTTCTATTATTACGAATAATATTTCGATCATCGTCGGTGCTATTCTGTTGACTGTAGCTCTGTCTTTAGGGTTAGGTGCAAAGGATGTGGTGACAAGGCTGCTGTTTTCTTTTTATACAAGAAAGAATTTGGAATTAGGTCAGTTAGTTCGAATTGATGGTTTAGAAGGGTATGTGATTTCTATTGACAATATTTATTTGTGTCTTTTGGTAGAAGGGAAAAAGCATTTCTTGCCAATTGCAAAGGTGTCTGAAAGTCATATTGAAATTGTAAAATAAGCAATTTTTAGTAATAGGTAGGTTATGATGACGAATAGTTGGTATTTGATTAAAATGACTGCCGCTACTCTTTTTATAATTTATGGTTTGTATCGATTTTCTCTTGCAAATACCCGAATATTTGTATGTTGATGATTTGGTTGAAGGGTATTTGTCCTGTTTTAGAAATGAATAATAATATGCAGAAAGGCAGTCGAAAGACTGCCTTTTGCGTTATGTTATGTGAATAAGTTTGAGTTAGTTGGGCTTAGTTATATGTATGATGCAGATGGTGTCAATACGAATGAATATAATGTCATAAAGGTAAATGTCAATGATTTTAGTGGTTTTGATGTTGAGGCGGAAAGCAAAGTGGTACCATTACTGACAGATGGTCTTTCATTGCACGATGCAGTTGGTTTTGGTATGGATAAGTTAGGCAATTACTACTGTGCATTCAATCATAGTGAGAATGGAGAATATGGTAGTAAAGTTTTTTTAATTGATAAAAGCAATGGAACTTTAAAAGAAGAATTTACTACGGGTGAAATCTATTCTTTAGAATATGATGATAAGTCAAATTCTCTTTTCTGTGTAGTCTATGATGAAGATAGTGGAGATGTAAGGTTTGTTCAATATGATCTGTCATCGCGAACTAAGGTTCGCAATGAAGTTTTAAATCATGCAGCGGGTATTATAGGAATGAGAGTGATGAAATAAAAAAGGTAAATAGTAGATTACTTGGCAATAAAGGTAAATAGATAGCATTATAGGAAGTCGTTTTTTTATGGAGAATTATGTCTGTTGAGAAAAAGTTGACAAGTGTATAAATATTGTATCCAGAGGTTTTTTCTCTCTGGATATTTTTTTGTTTATCAAGTGGTGTAGTGTGTAAGGTTTGGTCAGAAAAGTATAGGGTGTAATCACTGTGATAGACATGGTAGTGTCTGAGTACTGTAGTTTGGGTAGGGTTGGTTCAAGAGGTAGAAACGTGATGTGAGGGCTGTACTTTAGAGATGTTGACGCATTTCTATTTAATTCCAGATACACCAATGTTTGTTATTGGTGTAATCACGGAGGTTGATACTAATGTCGAGAAGTTTTTAGAAGTCAATCCGGTTATCTTATAAAAGGGGTTGGCTTGCACTTTCTTGGGGATTGCTTGGGGTTTTCTTGGAGTTTCCTAGCCTAAAGGGTGGTTTTGTCGAAGAAAGGTGCAAGAAAGGTGCAAGAAAAGTACAAGATAGTCGCAGGCGACCTTCTGGTAGATTAGTGCAAAATGTTTGGTGATTGGTGTGTGAATACAGTAAAACAGTAGATTTTCTCTGTATTTATTTTCGAAAAGATGTTTTAGTATTGCTTTATAGACTGTTAATTCAAATACATGAGGGAGGTATTTGTTACGCTATGAGCGGTATTGGTTGGGTTGTTGTTGGGTTGTTGTTGGGTCTTTTGAAAGGGATGTTGTCATTGCACTTAAATATAATGTATAAAAAAAATCCAGAGAGATTACCCCTCTGGATCTGATATGTGTTGACTTGTCAACTTGTTTAGTAAGTAGACAATATACTATAGGTAGTATTAATCTATTTTGAAAGTAATAACAGATTTACTTGAGTGATTTACTAAATCTTCACTTATACTGCCATTGAAGAAGTGAGCTAAACCTGTACGACCATGTGTTGCTATACCGATTAGATCAGCATCTATTTTCTTAGAAAAGTTGATTATTCCTTTTTCGATATTCATATCGTTATAAGTACATAGGTCGAACTCTTTGTCTGTTAAAGTATCTAAGAACTTTTCTACAATTTCTTCTGCTACGTGAGTAGGTTTAAAATTGTTAGGTGTGTTTACCATTAACAGGTGGAATTTACTTCCTAATATTTTATTGAAATTTAGTGCTTTTTTAAAAGGCTCAGTCATCCCTTCTGAGAAATCAGATGCAAAAACAAAATCTTTAATCTCAAAATCTTCTACCTCACCTTTAATTACCAAAACAGGAATATTTGATGTTCTGACAACTTTTTCGGTATTAGATCCTACGAAATACTCTTTTACTCCACTTACCCCATGAGATCCCATGACGATAAGGTTCACTTTGTTGTTCTCTGCAGATTTAGTCACACCTAAAGAAGTGCGATCTAAGATAAGGCTTGATGATATTGTAATTCCGTTAAATATAGGGTCGTGCGCTAATTCTTCAAGCTTTGCATCAGCAGCTTTTTTAAAGAACATAACTTCAGTAGCAGGAGTTCCTTTGTTGATACTGTCACTACCTTGTTGTGGCAAATCAAGAATGTGTAGTAAAATGATTTCTGCGTTCATTTTTCTGGCAATAATAGCAGCGGCTTTAGTTGCATTATAGGCTTGATTAGAGAAATCTGTTGGAACTAGAATCTTTTTCATGATGTAATTAATTTGAATATGAATTATGTTGTTTTATTGATTAAATAAAGTTAAGAATATAATTATCAATAGACAAAAGTTTTATTTGTAATAAAAAAATTGTACATTTGTGTCGTTATTTATTAAAAAAGTTAAATAATGAGGGGACATAGTAGTCCCCTCTTTTTATAGCATATGACGTTAAAAGTAAAAGTACAAGGATTAATTGATCAGGCATTTGAAGAGTACACAGACTTGTTTTTGATAGACTTTACAATATCGGCTGATAATAAGATTGTTGTAATTATAGATGGAGATCAAGGTGTGACGTTGCAGAATTGTATTGATGTGAGTCGTGCTATTGAACATAACTTAGATAGAGAGGAGGAGGACTTCGCTCTTGAAGTTGCATCTGCAGGAGCAGCAGCACCTTTAAAATTATTGAGACAATATCCTAAAAATATTGGACGTAAATTAAAGGTAATAACTACAGAACAAGAAAAAATAGAAGCTACACTTGAAAGTGTAGGTGATGATAGTATTGTTCTGAAATGGAAAGCAAGAGAGCCTAAACCGATAGGAAAGGGAAAGGTTACTGTTGAAAAGGAAGCTATAATTCCTTTTGATAAGATTAAAGAAGCGAGTGTTATAATTTCATTTTAAAAAAATAGAATATCCGATGGAGAATAGAGATTTAGTAGATTCATTCTCAGAATTTAAAGACGAAAAAGATATTGAGCGTGTAGCGCTTATGGCAATTCTTGAAGATGTATTGAAAAATGCCTTGAAGAAGAAGTATGGATCAGACGATAATTTTGATATTATCGTTAACCCAGACAAAGGAGATTGTCAGGTGTTTAGAAACAGAATTGTTGTAGCAGATGGAGAGGTAGAAGATGATAATGCAGAAATTTCTTTGTCAGAAGCAAGAAAAATTGAAGCAGATTTTGAAGTAGGAGAAGAGGTGTCAGAGGAAGTGAAGTTGGAAGGACTTGATCGAAGAGCTATCTTGGCGTTACGTCAAAACTTGTATTCTAAGGTAACTGAACATGACAATACTTCTTTATACAAACAATTTAAAGATTTAGTTGGAGAAATTTATTCAGCTGAAGTGCATCATGCTCGTCCAAAAATCATAATTTTGATGGACGAAGGAAAGAATGAAATTGTTTTGCCAAAAGAGAAACAAATTCCATCTGATTTCTTTAGAAAAGGAGATACAGTACGCGGTATTATTGAGGCGGTTGAACTAAAAGGTTCAAAACCTCAAATTGTTATGTCAAGAACTTCATCTAAGTTTTTAGAGAAATTATTTGAACAAGAGATTCCAGAAATCGAATCAGGGGAAATTACAATTAAGAGAGTAGTTCGTATCCCAGGTGAGAAAGCAAAAGTGGCAGTAGATACTTATGATGATAGAATTGACCCAGTTGGAGCATGTGTCGGAGTAAAAGGATCTAGAATTCACGGAATCGTTCGCGAATTAGGAAATGAGAACATTGATGTAATCAATTATACAGAGAATACAGAATTGTTTATTAAGCGTGCATTAGCACCAGCGCGTATCAATAAAGTAGTGATAGATGAAAATGCTAAAAAAGCAAACGTTTATCTTGATTTAGAAGAAGTATCACGAGCAATCGGTAGAGGAGGTCAAAACATTAAATTGGCTGGAATGTTGACAGGGTACGATATCGATGTGATGCGTGAATTAGACCCAGAAGACGATGACGTTGAATTAAGAGAATTCAAAGACGAAATCGAAGCGTGGGTGATTGAAGAATTTAGTAAAATAGGTTTAGATACTGCGAAAAGCGTGTTGAACCTAGGTGTTGAGGAATTAGTAAAGAGAACTGACCTTGAGGAAGAAACGGTATTAGATGTAATCCGTATCCTAAAAGAAGAGTTTGAAGACTAATTGAAGCACCAAAACAACACAACACATTAATACACTAAAAAGATAATATGTCTGAAGAAAGAGCAATAAGAATTAATAAAGTTTTAAGGGAATTAAATATTTCTCTCGATAGAGCCGTAGACTTTTTGAAAGGCAAAGGATATGAAATCGATGCAACACCAAATGCTAAAATTTCTAAAGAAGAATACAGTGTTTTGTGTAAACAATTTTCTGCTGATAAAGGCAAGAAAGAAGCTTCTATTGAGGTAAGTGAAGAGAAAAAGAAAGAAAAAGAAGCATTAAAATTGGAGCGCGATAAAGAGCTTGAAGAGAAAAGAAAACAAGAGGAAGCACGTATTAAACGCGAGCAAGAAATTATCAGAGCTAAAGCAGAGGAAATTACTGCTGTAAAGACTGTTGGTAAAATTGATCTTGAACCTAAGAAAACTAAAGTTGCTTCAGGCGAGTCTAAAAAGGTGGAAAATGTTGTGAAAGATGCAACAGTGGCTGAAAAAGTAGACAAAAAAGTAGAAAAAGCTACTAATGCTGATACTAAGAAGAAAACAGTTAAAGCTGAAGAAAAACAGGTAGCTCCAAAAGTTGATGCAAACGAAGCAACTAAAATAACGAATACGGAAAAGCAAGTGGAAGCTAAGAAAGAAGTAAATAAATCACAACAGAAAAATACTGTAGAGGAGAAAGATTCTTCAAACCAAAAGCAGAATTTCAAGAAAGAGGCAAATGATGCGCAAGCTGAGCCTACGGCAGGGGATGAAGTAATCAAAACAAATTATCAGAAACTTTCAGGTACTACTTTTACAGGTAAAACAATTGATTTATCTCAATTTGATAAACCTAAAAAGAAAAAAGAAGATCCTAAAAAAGGAAATTCAAAAGATGGTAACAACCCTGGAAGCGGAAAGAATAAGAGAAAACGCATTGCTAAGCCAGCTAATGGAAATGCTGAAGGAGCAAATAACAACGAGAATAATAACAATAACCGACCAAACAATAACAACAATAATAATAAGGGCGGTAACAATAATAGTGGTAATAACAACAATCGCGGAGGTAACAACAACAACCGTGGAGGAGGAAAATTTGGTAACAAAAACCAAAATAACAGAAGAAATACTCCACCTGTTGTAAAAGCTGAACCTACTGAGGAAGAAGTTAAAAACCAAATTAAGGAGACACTTGAGCGTCTTCAAGGTAAGGGTAACAAATCTAAAGCTGCTAAATATCGTCGTGATAAACGAGATGTTCATAGAAAAAAATCTGATGAAGAGCAAAAAGCATTAGAGGCTGGAAGCAAAACATTAAAAGTAACCGAGTTCGTTACTGTTGGTGAAATTGCTACTATGATGGATGTGCCTATTACTAAAGTTATTGGTACTTGTATGTCTCTTGGTATCATGGTTACCATGAATCAGCGTTTGGATGCTGAAACATTAACTATTGTTGCTGATGAGTTTGGATTCGAAGTTGATTTTACTACTGCAGATTTAGATGAGTCTATTGAGGAAACTCCAGATAGACCAGAAGATTTACAACCAAGAGCGCCAATTGTGACAGTGATGGGTCACGTTGACCATGGTAAAACATCTTTGTTAGACTATATTCGTAAAGCAAACGTTATTGCAGGAGAATCAGGAGGTATTACACAGCATATTGGTGCTTACGGAGTAACACTTGAAGGAGGACAAAAAATTACATTTTTAGATACTCCTGGTCACGAGGCGTTTACCGCTATGCGTGCGCGTGGTGCTCAAGTTACCGATATCGTAATTATTGTGATTGCTGCGGATGATGATATTATGCCACAAACAAAAGAGGCTATAAGTCACGCACAAGCTGCTGGTGTACCGATTATCTTTGCTATTAATAAGATAGATAAGCCTACGGCTAATCCAGATAAAATTAAAGAAAAACTTGCTTCAATGAACTTGTTAGTTGAGGAATGGGGTGGTACTTACCAATCTCAAGATATCTCTGCTAAGCAAGGTCTTAATATGAAGGAATTACTTGAAAAAGTATTGCTTGAGGCAGAAATGCTTGATTTAAAAGCAAACCCTTCTAAGCTTGCAGTTGGTACAGTAGTAGAAGCGTACTTAGATAAAGGACGTGGATATGTATCTACTGTATTAGTACAAGCTGGTACATTAAGAGTGGGAGACTACTTGTTGGCAGGACGTAGCCACGGAAAAGTTCGTGCAATGCACGATGAACGTGGAAACTCTGTAAAAGAAGCAGGTCCTTCTCGTCCAATTTCTGTACTGGGATTAGATGGAGCACCAACTGCTGGTGATAAGTTTAATGTATTTGAGGAAGAGAAAGAAGCAAAACAAATTGCTGCTAAACGTACTCAATTGATTCGCGAGCAATCTGTACGTGCACAACGTCATATTACTTTAGCAGAGATTGGTCGTCGTATTGCATTAGGTGATTTCAAAGAGTTAAATATTATTCTTAAAGGGGACGTGGATGGTTCTGTGGAAGCATTATCTGATTCATTCTCTAAATTATCTACTGAGGAAATTCAAATCAATATTATTCATAAAGGAGTTGGAGCTATTACAGAATCTGACGTATTGTTAGCTTCTGCTTCGGATGCTATTATTATCGGATTTAACGTTCGTCCAATGGCTTCTGCTAAACAATTAGCTGATAAAGAGGAAATCGATATCCGTAACTACTCAATTATCTATGACGCTATTGATGACTTGAAAGATGCGATGGAAGGTATGTTATCTCCAGAATTGAAAGAGGAAGTTACTGGTACTGCTGAGATTCGTGAGTTATTCAAAATTTCTAAAGTTGGTACGATTGCTGGATGTATGGTTACTGACGGTAAGATTTTCCGTAGTTCAAGAATCCGCCTTATCCGCGAGGGTGTGGTTATCTACACTGGTGAGTTGACTGCTTTAAAGCGTTTCAAAGACGATGTTAAAGAAGTGGCGAAAGGATATGACTGTGGTATTCAGATTAAAAACTACAACGATATTAAGGAATATGACACTATAGAGGCGTTCCAAGAAGTTGAAGTTAAAAAGAAATTGAAATAATCAATTATACATAGGAAAGGGAGTTGCGAAAGCAACTCCCTTTTTTGTTTTACATCATGACAATCTGACGAAATGACATATTTTATTTTTGGCTTGTGATTTGCTATATTTATAGTAGTAAATATTAATGATATGATGTGGATTCTTTTGATAGCTGTAATGATTGCAAGCTATTACATTCAATACAAGTTGAAATCAAAGTTTGAAAAGTATTCTAAAGTACAATTGCAGAATGGAATGAGTGGTGCAGAAGTTGCACAAAAGATGCTGTTGGATCACGGTATTAGGGATGTGCGCGTGATATCTACTCCAGGTAGATTGACTGATCACTATAATCCAAGTGATAAGACTGTGAACCTTAGTGAAGCTGTCTATAATGAACGCAATGCTGCTGCAGCTGCTGTAGCTGCACATGAGGTTGGTCACGCTGTTCAGCATGCAACTGCTTATCATTGGTTGACTATGCGCTCAAAGATGGTTCCTGTAGTAAGCTTTTCTTCTAATATTGTAACTTGGGTGTTGTTAGGTGGAATCTTATTGATTAACACTTTCCCTCAATTGCTATTATTCGGTATTGGGCTTTTTGCTTTGACAACGATCTTTTCGTTTGTTACCTTACCTGTTGAGTACGACGCAAGCGCAAGAGCCTTGAAGTGGTTGGAAGCCAAAAACATCGTTACCCAGCAAGAATATGCAGGTGCTAAAGATGCATTGTCTTGGGCAGCCAGAACGTATGTGGTCGCTGCAATATCATCATTGGGTACACTTTTGTATTACGTGATGATCTATATGAACAGACGTTAGTTATTAAATTTTATATAAGTAAAGTGGAGGACACCTTTAATAAGGTGTCCTTTTTTTGTTTTTTTACAGTCTTTAGTTAGGAGTTACTCTTACTGCTATCGGTATGTGATCAGATATTTTTCTTGCTTCTTTTATGTCATTGAAGTCCTCGTAGAATAGAATTGTATCTTGACTCTCAATGGTGAAATCTTTTTTAGATAAGAAGATATTATCATATTCAGAAGCTAAGCAGTCATTGTTAATACACTTTTGTCTTAGACTTGTTTTTTGGTCAGTAAAAACGGGTTGGTAAGTCATTTTCTTTAGGGGATTAAAAACACTGTGACTTTGGGGAGTATTGAAATCTCCTAAAAAGATCAATCTTTGATCAGTATATTGTGTGGGAAAGAATTTGAAGTATTTAATCTCCTTTTCGGGTTGATGTTTTTTGGGTAAGGCATGAAAGTTGAATATCATAAACTCTTTTCTTTTGTATTCAAAAGTAGCTATGTAAGGTTCTCTTTCGATTTGATCTTTGTAAGTCTGTTCTAAAGTAGGTCTGTTTTTTAGCTTTACTTTACTTGTTTTCCAAAGGTAAGCATATCGTTCTGAGCGATAAGGGCTACTATCTGTCGGTGGGCTAATAGCGTAATCCCATTTGGTACCTGTCGAATTAGTTAATTCAAGATGTAGTGCGGCCAGTGTTTTTGCCCCTGAGGGATTGGTGACTATTTCTTGTATAGCGACGATATCAGCAGATTTAATTGTTTTAGCAATGAATTCAATTTCATCAGTAGTTTTACTTGAACCGAAGTTATTTAAATTCCATGTCATGATTGTTACTTGTGCATATAATGGTAAAAGGAATAATAAAAAAAATAGTGTAACAGTTGTTTTAAAAGATTTTTGAGGCATATATGATATTTAATATGTTAAACCTAATTGTAGATAGGTAGATTAAAGAAATTTTGTAAATACAATTTGTAAAAATGCCGTATTTTTACATTTCTTTACGAGCTATTAGGCGCGCTCAAAAGTAAACATCTAATCTAAAATTTTAAATTAAAGTGAGAACATTTTCTTCGATAAACGAGTTTCATGCAGAAAAGAAAGTTGTAGCAACATTGGGAACATTTGACGGTGTACACAAAGGTCATCAGAAGATTATTCACCGATTAGTTGAAGCGGCGAAGAAGGATAATGGAGAAAGTTTAGTTCTAACATTCTTTCCACATCCTCGTATGGTTTTGAAACAAGACAATAGCATTAGGTTGTTGAATACGTTAGAGGAGAAAAAGCTATTATTAGAAGGTTTAGGTTTAGACAATTTAGTAGTTCAGAAGTTTGATTACGAATTTTCACAATTAACTGCAGAGGAGTTCGTAGAGCAAGTATTGGTAAATAAGTTTAATATTTCTAAGATAATTATTGGATACGACCATCGTTTTGGCAAGAATAGAACTGCAGATATTAACGATTTAAAGCTATTCGGTGAGAAATATGGTTTCGAGGTCGAAGAAATATCAGCAGAAGAAATAGATCACGTTTCTGTTAGTTCTACTAAGATTCGCCATGCATTAGAGATTGGTGATATGGCAATGGCTAACGAGTTCTTAGATTACGAGTATTTCTTTTCTGGAGTCGTTGTTCACGGTAAGAAGTTAGGGAGAAAATTAGGTTTTCCGACGGCTAATATTGAGATTGACGAGGATTATAAACTGATACCTCAGAATGGAGTTTATGTAGTGGAATCTGAAATAAATGGTGAACGCGTAAAGGGGATGATGAGTGTAGGTGTGAACCCAACCTTTGAAGGACACCCTTATACGATAGAAGTAAATTACCTAGATTGGGATGGAGATTTATATGATAAAATTTTAAAAGTTCGTATCTTAGACAGAATAAGAGATGAATTAAAGTTTAACAATCTAGACGAGTTAATTGCTAAGTTACACAACGATGAACAGGTAACTCGTGAATTTTTTGAGAAGTATGTGGAAAAAAGCACTTCAACCAATTGATAACTTCCCACTAGTTATATTTAGAATTTTCTTTGGATTTTTATTTGCATGTGAGTCTTTTGGTGCTATAGCTACTGGATGGGTGCGTACAAATTTAGTTGATGTCCAGATGACTTTCTCCCATATTTATATGGATTTTTTACAGGTCTTAGTTGGTCCTCAAATGTATGTTTATTTTGCATTGATGGGATTTGTATCTATTGCTGTTATGTTAGGGTGGCGCTACCGCTTGAATATTGTACTATTGACAATTTTATGGGCTGGTGCTTATTTTATTCAGAAGACTTCGTATAACAATCACTATTATATGTTGTTGCTGATTTGTTTTTATATGTGCTTTTTACCAGCACATCAATATGCCTCTATGGATGTAAAAGCAGGTCGGGTTGATAAAAAGTTATATATGCCGCGTTACTTTTCGTGGTTTTTTATCTTTCAGGTAACTATTTTATATGTTTTTGGTACAGTTGCAAAGTTTTATCCCGATTGGCTTGATGGAACTTTTACTCGTTTAATGTACCAAAGTGCTAATATTCCGGAAGTATTTAAGGAAGTGTTTACTCAGAAGTGGTTTTACATTACGATTGCTTATTTGGGTATTATTTTCGATGGATTAATTGTTCCGATGTTGTTGTGGAAGAAGACACGTACATTAGGAGTTATAGCAGCTTTGACTTTTCACCTTTTTAACTCTGCAACTTTACATATTGGAATTTTTCCATATTTTGCTTTGAGTTTTTCGGTGTTTTTTTATGAACCAGAACAAGTACGTCGTTTGTTTTTCAAGAAGAAACCTGTTTTTGAAGTGACTGATGATTTGACTAGTTACGGTACACAGAACTTTTTAAGCAAAGGGCAATTGTATGTTTTAAGTGCGTTTATGGTTGTGCAAGTTTTATTGCCTTTGAGAATACACTTTATAAAGGGAGATACACTTTGGACAGATGAAGGTCATCGTCTAAGTTGGCGAATGATGTTGCGTTCTCGTGTAGGTTATACTGATTTTATTGTAGAGAATAAAGATACGAAAACAAGAAGTTATTATCCATTAGCAGAAGTTTTATCTACTAAGCAAGCGGCGCGTTTAACTTCACCTGATATGATATGGCAAATGGCTCAGGTAATCAAAAAAGAATATGCTGCTAAGGGAGAAGATGTAGCTGTATACGCAGATAGTTTTGTCTCTATAAATGGACGTCCTTATAGTAGATTTGTTGATAATACGGTTGATTTAGGTAATGTAGGATGGAATTATTTCACACACTGTCCTTGGATCTTAGAGAAACCATTTTAATAAAACAAAAAGCCTTGATTACAATCAAGGCTTTTTGTTTTCTATTTCTTTCTTATATTCTACTAATTCTAGATTACTATTAAAAACGGCATACGTAAAGTAATTAATCCAATCTCCTAAATTGACATATTTAGAATTTGGGTTTAAATCCAATACCATAGGTAAATGCCTATGACCAAATACGAAGTAGTCGTAGTGTTGCGTTTCTAATTTGCGCTTGGCATAAAGAATTAACCATTCCTTATCTTCCCCTAAATAGGTGATATCTTCCTCTCCTGAGATAAGTTTATTCTTTACTGATAAGTACGAACCTAATCTCACGCCAATATCTGGATGTAACCATCTAAATAGCCATTTTGAGAATTTATTGGTAAATACTTTTTTCATTCTCTTGTAACCAAGATCTCCAGGTCCTAAGCCATCTCCATGACCAATAAAGAACTTTTTGCCATTGATATTAAATATTTTTGGCTCGTGAAATACAGGAATACCCAATTCTTTTTGGAAGTAATCATCCATCCATAGGTCGTGATTACCGACAAAGAAGTAAACGGGTACACCACGATCCTTTATTTCAGCAAGTTTTCCGAGAATTCGAACAAACCCTTTTGGTACAACTGTCTTATACTCAAACCAAAAGTCAAAGAGATCACCGAGTATAATTAATGCTCCCATATCGTGTTCTTTATCGCGAAGCCACTGCAAAAATAGTTGTTCACGAGGAATACTTTTTTCACGAGTCGGTGCTCCAAAGTGTTGATCGGATGCAAAATATACTTTCTTATTTGTTTGAATATTTATTTCCAAATTCTAAAGATTATCTGATTGGTGCCATTCAGCATAAGAAGATTCTGTTTCCTGAAGTCTTAATGAATATAGTTCAATTCCATCAGGAAGTCGGTCTTTTATTTTATTAGCAAAATCGATGACCATGTTTTCACTTGTAGGTTGATACTCTACCAGAATAACATGGTGTCCACGTTGTTCTAATTCCTTAGCAAGTTCAATGTGTGGAGTGTTTTTATTAAAAACAGTTGCATGGTCAAAATTGTCAACTATTTCTTCCTTCACTATTTTTTTTAGATCTCCAAAATCTATAACCATTCCATATTTTACATTATTTGTATCCTCAATAGGGCTACCAATAACAGTTACTGCTAATTTGTAACTATGTCCATGAACATTTTTACACTTGCCATCATATCCAAATAAGGCATGTCCAGTTTCAAATGTAAATTGTTTTGTAATTCTAATCTTAGGCATAACTAAAAATTTTGACAAAGGTAAGGAAAAAAAAGCCCTTACATTCATATATAACCCTGCCTTTTTACGGACTATTACTCTTAGAAGATGCGGTATTTTAATTGAAAGGAAACTTTAGGCCACCATTTGATACGATTAAGCCACTTTTCAGCTTCTTCATCATATTCGACATTTTCATCAAGTTCAAACGCTACTTTGCTCCCTCCTTGTTTGATTGTATAATCACCTTGGTACATCATACCAAGTTCAAAAGTGAAACCCAATCTACTTTTAGATATCGCTCTTCCTATTCCAAATCCTAAATAGGGTTTAATTACATTACCAACAGTGGCTTGTGCATCGATATTCCCATTATTGATGTCTATAACATTCCCTTGAAAATCTAAAGTAGGCCATTCTTCACCTTCTAGTGGATTAGCTCTTTCACCATCTTTATCAATCAAGTAACCGTGTAAGTCCACTTTGTTATTTCCCATGTATAAGCCGCCTGATACAAAAAACAACCCTCCTTTTACTGGGTAAAAGTCAACTAAAGCATGTCCATGAAACATATTTAGTTTTCCTTTCATTGTCAGATCAGGTCTGTAGCCAAAAGTTTTGCTTAATTCATTTCGTGGGTCATCGGGAGTACCATCATAGTATTTAGAGTTATACTTGAAAAAATTGATACCAGCTCTTAATTGAAGATTAGGTGTTAAGGGTGAACTCGCTTCTGCTGTAATCCCCATACTTGTTATTCCAATACCAACTGATAATTCACTAAAAGCAATGTCTGAGTAGTGTTTTGCAACTGGTTCTGGTTGGAAAGTAAAACCATCAGCAGATTGAGCATTAACAGAAAGTATACTTAGGAGAATACAAACCAATAGGTATAGTGCATTAGTTTTCATAAATTAAATGATTATTAAAAAATACGATAATTGATTTTCAGTTCAGCTTTTGGCCACCACCTGAGCCATTCGTTATATTTTTGTGTATCCTCTACTCTTGCGTCAGCCTCCTTACCTGTAGTTACTTTTTGTCCATTTTGTTTTAAAGTATAGTCGCCTTGATATAGCATACCGACTTCGAGCTTGATGCCTATTCTTCGCATACTGACAGATCTTCCTACTCCTATACCTAAGTATGGTTTTACGACATTTCCTAAACGCATTTCTGCATCTAATCGCCCTTTATTTAAGTCTAAGATATTTCCATCATATTCTAAAGTGGGCCATTCGTGCCCTACGAGTATATCTGCTGGATTTCCTTTGTCATCGATGAAGCCACCTTTGACGGAAACGGTATTTCTACCGAAGTAAAAACCTCCAGAGATGAAAAACACTCCTTCTTTATTGGGATAGAAGTCTACTAATGCGTGGGCGTGAAATAGCTTGATTCGGCCTTCGACTTCCAATCTTGGCGAGTATCCAAAGGAATTGAGAAAATATCCTTGGGGATCTTCTATGTTTAGTTTCTGTGCGCTTGAGTTGTAATTTAGATAGTTGAGCCCTGCGCGTATCTTCAAATGTGGTGCTAATGGTGTAGCAGCTTCTATAGTTAATCCTAAAGTCGAGATACCAGCAGAAATATTTAAGTGGTCTAAGAATCTCGTGGCTAAGTGGGCATCACCAGATTTATCCACTAGGTGTCCAACCAAATCTTGTGGAGGGATGGTGTTGTTATCAGTAGATGCTTTGAGATTGTAAGACCCCAAAACGAAACTTAACAAGATTAAAGTAAGTAATCTTTTCATAGCAATTATAGTACCTTTATTTTTAGATTGTTAAAATTATATAAAAAATAGGAGGTAGGCTATTATATTTTTTTGGATTTTTAATTGTTTTACATAAAACACTGTGTTGTACAAAGGGGCTTTCAGTGTAATTAGTTTCTGTATGTAGTAGTGTTAATGACGTAGAACTCTTACATGTATGTGTGACTATTGATAGTATTTGATTTGAGCTGTTCGTTTGGTGCTTGTCGTTTGATGGTGAAGTGATAGACTTAGAATGGTACTTTATAGCCGATCATTCTCCTTTAAATACCTTGGATTGGTTTGTAATGTTTTTTTATAGTGTTTTTTTTACAGCAAGGTTTTGATTACGAGTATTTTATGAATGGCTCACAATTTGGAATTGTAAGACAAAGTTTCTTTAGCTTAGATTAAATAGGAAGAACTTGAAAAGGAATAATAGGATAATTGGTATATAATAAAAAGCGAAAAAGCATATAAGATAACTTATATGCTTTTTCGCTTATGCTATATTCAATAACTATTATTATTTCTTTTTAAATTGATTAAGTGCATTGATTGTAAACTCAGATAGAACCAGTCTACCCGAAACTTCAGCTCTTTGATGGAGAAGTTCACTCCAATGCTCTGTTCCTTCCCAGAATATTTTCTTCATCGCGATGAGAGCCTGTGGGTTGTACTCACTAACACGCTTAGCAAAATCACCAAGTTCTAAGTCCATACGGGTATCATCTTCATATAATTCTGCATATAGCCCATGAGTTTTTGCCCATGTGGCAGTTTTCCACTCATGTGCCGCGAGTGACATTTCTGTGAATGCAGTCTTTCCAATCTTTCTTGATACAGCTGGTTCGATGACGAACGGACCTATACCGATGGCTAATTCTGATAACTTGATAGCCGCTTTATCCGTTGCATAACAATAGTCGCAAGCAGCAGCTAATCCTACACCACCGCCTACAGTCTTGCCGTGAATACGTCCAATAAATATTTGTGGACTTCGGCGCATAGCATCTATTACTGAGGCAAACCCTGAAAAGAATTTCTTCCCAGTCACTTGGTCTTTGATGGATAATAATTCATCAAATGATGCTCCTGCACAGAAAGCACCTGTGCCTGCACTTTTTAGGATAACTACTGTAATTGCTTTGTTTTTGCTTAGCTCTTCTATCTTGTCTGTAAGTTCTCTTAGCTGATAACTTGGAAAAGAATTGCTGGCAGGATTATAGAAAGTTAGGGTTGCTATTTTGTCTTGTATTTCTGAGGTAATAAAGGGCTTATTTGATTTTTCCATAGTTTAATTGATTGTTTTCTCAAATGTAGGAAAATAATTAGATTTTTCATTTTTACTAATAGAATAGAAATTGAATGAAAAAGTGATGTTTATGCCTTAAGTTTTATAACTTAAACTACTTATATTGGCGTAACTTTGATTTGATTAATTGTATTTGGATGAGGGAGGTATATTGTTTTGGTGAGAATTGGATGGTAATGTCCCATCTTATTTTATTGTACTTCAATATACTTTTGTTTTTAATGTATCGTTTAATATATTGAGGTTCGACAGCAAGAATTGTCAGCTATGAGTTGTAAGAATAAGTCTTGAATAGGTAAAAAAAAATAGCTATAAAAAGCTATTAGAAAAAAGAATAAAGAACTCTATGCAATTGGAGGAGGATCGATTGCTGTTATATATGGTGTCGAATGGATGCGATGTTTGAAAAAGAAAGGGGCAAATAAGTAATGTATGGTTGATCCCTTAATTTCTGGAATAACTATATTATTAATAAAAAAAGTTTCACAAATAATGTTAGTTAATTTTTCTGAAGTAGGCTCATTGTCTGAGTTTACTTTACTACTACTAATATTATAAACATAGAGGCTGGCAGTAGGACAATAGGTGAGTTTTTTACTACAACTATTTTCTACAGCAAAGTTTATCTTTTCAGCACCAAAAAGTGCGAAGACTAAACATAGTAACCACGCTATATATTTATTGTATTTGTTCATAGAGTGACAAATATATTTAAATAAATGAAAGAGAATATTAAACAATCACATTACAATTAAACTTTAACAGTAGTTAACGGTATGAAAGAAGATGATTTTCAATTTACAGTAATGGAACAAGAAGAAGCTGAAGAAATAGCTTTTAATTGGAAGTATCCTGGTATTTTGAGCTTTTATGATATGACAAAAGACGAAGAAGAATTAGAAGATTTCTTAGATCCACAAATACGTGGACAAAATACTTTTACAGTTAGAAAGCCAGGATTAACTGAGATTTTAGCCTTTTTCAATTATGATCTCATCGATAATAATACAGCAGAATATTGGTTTGGTCTTAACCCTCTTTATATGGGAAAGGGATATGGAAAGGAATTAATTGACTATATAGAATGGGCATTTATCACTAAAAAAGCAGTGTGTAAGTTTGTGTTAGCTATAGCTAAATTGAATCAAATGGGGATAAAAGTTTTTGAAAAAGCGGGTTATGAGGTAGTAGGACATTTTTACAATAAGACCAATGGAGGTGAATATGACTTCTTAAAACTCGAAAAGAGAGTTGGAAAATGTTAATTTACATATCACCGTGTTCCATTGTTATATTGATTATCCTATCATTTTTTTGACAGAGTAATTTAAACCTATTGATGCAATAACGATTAGGATGGCAGTACTCACCCATAAGGTTTCATAACCAAGGTGAGAGGCAATCTTTGTAGAAAGAATGGGAGATACTATAAATCCAACTGCAAAAGTCAACCCATTTACCCCCATATAAGCCCCTTTGTTATTTGCTCCTGCTCTCATAGCTGTTACAGTTGACGTAAAAGGCATTGCGAGCATTTCTGAAACACATAACACAGATATAGATAAATATATTGTAAAAATACTGTGATCAAAAGCTAATAGTAAAAAGGATAATGCACTGATTAGAACCCCATAGTAAATGGTCTTTCGTATGGTAAGATATTTTTCTGCAAGGTGAACAAGTAACATTTCCGTTAGAAAGATTAACAGACCACTATAACCAAGTACCAAACCAATTTGTGATTCATTTAGCCCTCCTACTTTTTCATAGTATAAAGGCATTGTACTGAATAACTGTAGAAAAGCAATAGAATATAGTGTACAGAATACACTATAAATAATGAACATTTTGTCTTTATAAGGAGATTTGTTATTATCGCCTACTAACTCTGTTCTATCCTCTAAAATACCCTCTTCGTTGTATTTTTCTTTATTTGTTTTTCTACCTCTAAAAAAGTTTATAAAAACGATTGCTGCAATGAAAGCTGCAGCTGCATTAATATTGAATAATAAACTATAGGAAATTGCCGCTAGTAATCCTCCCATTGCTGGGCCAATTGAGAAACCGAGATTTACAGCCATTCTGTTTAAAGAGAAAGCTCGTGTGATATTCTGTGGTTTAGCATACATTGTAATGGCAACGGAGTTTGCAGGGCGAAACATTTCACTTACTGTACTCTGAAGTAAAATCATGAGGGCTAAACTAGTAACTGTTGTAAAGTGTGGAAGTAGAATAAATACAGGAATACTTCCTAATAAACTAAGATATTGTACTTTGTAGTTTCCGATTTTGTCAGTAATCCATCCACCTAATGTTGAACCTATAATTGACCCTACACCGTAGCACGCTAAAACATATCCTGTTTGTTCTTCAGTAAACAGGAGTTTTTTGGTCATGTAAACACCTAAAAAGGGGAATACCATAGAGCCAGCTCGGTTAATTAACATCACGATAGCTAGCATCCACGATGCAGACGATAGTCCACTATACGAATCTACGTAGATCTTATATATTTTTTTCATAAAGCTTTTTAGGTGGTGGTTATTCGAGTGTCAAATCAATAGAATTACTTCTTTGATAGATTCTTTATTCTTTCGGCTTCTTTCATAGCGTTGTAATAAGCAGCTCTACTCAATGGTTCATATTCTTGCGTTTCACCAAGCATGACTAAATCTTCACTTGCCGCTTTTCTAAAACTATAATTTGCCAAGTTACCAGTTCTCGTACAAATGGCATGAACTTTTGTTACATATTCAGCAGTAGCCATAAGTGCAGGCATTGGTCCAAAAGGCTTCCCTTTAAAGTCCATATCTAAACCTGCAACAATTACTCGGACGCCTGAATTTGCCAAATCATTACAGACATTTACAATTTCATCGTCGAAAAACTGTGCTTCGTCAATACCTACAACGTCGCAACTATCACCTAACAAACGGATATGTGCAGCCGAAGGGACAGGTGTTGACCTTATCTCATTAGCATCATGTGATACAACAAATTCTTCATCGTAGCGCGTATCAATGGCAGGCTTAAAAATTTCAACTTTCTGTTTGGCAAATTGAGCTCTTTTGAGTCTACGAATTAATTCTTCGGTTTTACCAGAGAACATAGAACCGCAAATTACTTCTATCCAACCAAATTGTTCTTTGTGATTAACAGGATTTTCGAGAAACATTTTGTAAATTTCAGGCTGAAATCAGCGTTTATTTTTGTTATTTTGTAAAGTACAAATTTATCAAAAAAAGCTCGGGAAATTACTAATCCAAATTAAAAGTTATGAAGAAAGTCTTAGAAGGAGAATTACTCAGTATTGCTCATCGCATTTTACAGATGAAAGATAAGGATGTAACTAATCTCTTAACTGAAGCTAAGAATTTATATGAAAAGCTATTAATCTTGCAGTTCTATCAAGATTGCCATGATAAAGGTTTAGAAGGAAATACTACAAATGAAACATTTGAAGCTGATTTAACCGCATATTATGCCAACAAGTCTTTTGATCAAAAAGATGAGAGTGATCGCCATCAAATGCCTATTGACTTGGTAGAAGAAGATTACCCAATCGTAATAGAGTCTGAGAAAGAAGGTTATTTGTCTAATGCGGATGAAGTGATTTCTGATATTGTACAAAAGATAGCTCCTGAGATTCTTCACGATGATATTCCTACAACTTTTCCGATAGAGTACTCTACTGATCTATCTATGGGACCTGCAATAGTCGAATCGGAGAATGAAGATAAAGCCGAACTTCATCGTTTTTTGGATGAGCAAGAGGAGACTTTAGATGAAGTTGTCAGTAGTGATGTAACTGTAGATCAACCACAATTGGTTGTAAATAAAGAAGAAGTTGCAAACACTAAGACTGAAGATAACAATACTATTATTACAGGTGATGACTTAAAGGTGGAAGAAGATGTAGTACAAGTAATCAGTACTAAAGATGAAATTCATCATTTAATTCATTCTCAAGTCGAGATAGATAAGGCTCAAGTCGAGGTTGATTTGCCAAAAGTGGTGAAAGAAGAAGCTATTGTTGCAGATCGAATAGTTCCTGTTGATGATTCGATTTCTCCTTTGAAGAGAGAAGAGGATCCTTTCTCTGGTTTTAATTTTATGGATTTAGACTTTAAGAGAGTTGATGATACTTCTTTAAAGGCAGAAGAAGCTATTACACAAGTAAATGATGAAGATAGTTCATTAACGACCGAATCTGAGAAAGAAGAAGCAAAAGAGGACCAAAGTCAAAATACGTTATTTAACCTTGAGTCGATGTCTGTTAAAGAGCCGCGTATTTCAAAATCAAAGTCAATCAATGACATCTATAACTCGTCTATATCTGTAGGATTAAATGATAGGATTGCATTTGAGAAACATTTGTTTGGAGGTAGTGCAGAAGATTTCAACCGAGTACTTTCACAGTTGAATACAGTTAGTAATTTTGATGAAGCAATGAGCTTGATTGAACATTTAGTGAAACCTGAATACAATAACTGGGAAGGAAAAGAAGAGTATGAAGAGCGCTTTGTCGCAATTGTAGAGAAACGATTTATATAGTATGAGTAAATTATATTTGGTACCAACACCAATTGGGAATCTTGATGATATGACGTTTCGTGCCATTAAAGTTTTGCAAGAAGTAGATTATATTTTAGCAGAAGATACCCGTAATAGTGGAAAACTTTTAAAGCATTTTGAGATTACAACTCCTATGTTTAGTCATCATATGCACAACGAGCATAAGACAGTAGAGGGATTGGTTAAAAGAATGCAGTCTGGAGAAATATTTGCGTTGATCTCTGATGCAGGTACTCCTGCTATTTCAGATCCGGGGTTTTTATTAACCAGAGCATGTATTGAAGCGGGAGTTGAAGTGGAGTGCTTACCTGGAGCAACTGCATTTGTTCCAGCATTAGTGAATAGTGGTTTGCCAAATGACAAATTTGTTTTTGAGGGTTTTTTACCTGATAAGAAAGGAAGACAGACACGTTATCTAATTTTAGCAGAAGAAGATCGTACTATGATTATCTATGTTTCACCACATAAGCTTAATAAGACGTTAGCTGAGTTTAAGGAATATTTTGGAGAAGACCGTTTAATCTCAGTCTCTCGCGAATTGTCTAAGCTACATGAAGAAACGGTTAGAGGAACAGTTGTCGAGGTATTAAATCATTTTGAAGCCAAACCAGCTAAAGGAGAAATAGTAGTGATTGTTTCTGGTAAAAAGAAATAATAACTGAATTAAAATATGTTAAGGTCAATGTCTGATGTTACAAGTAGCATCAGACATTGGCTTTTTTTTGATACATTTGATAAAAACGATAATAAATTATGTCACATAAAGTAACAACAACGTGGATTGAGAATATGCAATTCGAATCTACAAACCCAAGTGGAGATACTATTCGAATTGATGCCGGACCTGAGAATGGTGGAGATAATAAAGGGCTTAGACCCAAAGCATTAATGTTATCTGCTTTAGCAGGCTGTAGTGGGTTAGATATAGCACATTTAATCAAGAAAATGCGTTTGGAAGTAGATGAGTTTAAAATGGAAACAGAGGGGAAGTTAACTGATAGTGATCCATCAACTTATCATACTGTTGTATTAGATTATCACTTTTACGGAAGTAAACTTGATGAAGCAAAATTAAAAAGAGCCGTTGACATGTCAATTGAGAAATATTGTGGCGTAATGAATATGTTTAAAGAATTTGCTAAAGTAGAAACGAATATTCATTATCATAATAAATAGTAAATGCGTTGGAAGCTTAAAACGGATGTTATCGCCGAAGCAGTTGTGCATTTACAAGAAGTATTAAAAGTTGATAAAATTATAGCTCAGTTACTCGTTCAAAGAGGTATCAGTACTTATAACGAAGCAAAAGACTTTTTTCGCCCTTCTTTAGACGCTTTACACGATCCATTTTTGATGAAAGATATGGACAAATCAATTGTGCGTATTAAGGAAGCAGTTCAAAATAATGAGAAGATTTTAATCTATGGTGATTATGATGTAGATGGAACAACTTCGGTTGCAATGTTAGCTTCTTTTTTTAAAGGTTTTTATCCTAATGTCGATACATATATCCCTGATAGATATAGTGAAGGGTATGGTGTTTCTTATCAGGGAATTGATTATGCTTCTCAAAATGATGTAAAACTAATTATTTCAATAGACTGTGGAATAAAATCTGTTGATGAAATTGCTTATGCTCAGGAGTTAGATATTGATTTTATTGTCTGTGATCATCATTTGCCTGGAGAAATTTTGCCTCAAGCTAAGGCGGTATTGGATCCCAAACGCTCTGATTGTAATTATCCATTTAAAGAGCTATGTGGTTGTGGTGTTGGTTTTAAGTTGATCCAAGCTTATAGTATCAGTCAACAAAGAGATATAAAAGGTTTAGTTCAGTATTTAGACTTGGTTGCAACTGCAATAGTAGCAGATGTCGTCCCGATGACTGGAGAGAATAGAATAATGGCTTATTATGGTTTAGAGGTTATTAATAAAACGCCGAGACCAGGTTTGCGCGCATTGCTATCTTCTTATGATCAATCCTCCTTTACAATTAGCGATATTGTCTTCAAGATTGCACCGAAGATTAATGCTGCAGGTAGATTAGAGCATGGAAAGTTTGCGGTAGAATTATTGTCAACTTCTGATTATACTGAAGCTATTAAGCTTGCAAAGTATATCATGGATATTAATAGTGAGCGCAAACACATAGATCAACAGATTACAGAACAAGCTTTGCAAATGATTGTCGATAATAAAGAGGTTTTTAATAAATCGACAGTAATTTATAATCCGACATGGCACAAAGGAGTTATTGGAATTGTGGCATCGCGATTAATAGAGACCTACTATAGACCAACCATTGTATTTACTGAAAGTGGAGAGTATTTAGCAGCTTCGGCTCGCTCTGTCAAGAATTTTGACGTTTATGAAGCAATCAAAGAGTGTTCGGAGTATTTAATTCAGTTTGGAGGTCACAAGTATGCTGCTGGCTTGACATTGTATAAGGAAAATTACACTGCCTTTAAAGAGAAATTTGAAGAAGTAGTCTCTCGCACTTTAGATGAAAGAGATATGATTCCTGAATTGGTCATCGATGCGGAAGTTGATTTTTCTGATCTCACGCCAAAGGTAATTCGCATTTTAAGACAGTTCGAACCCTTTGGCCCAGATAATGAAATGCCTTTGTTTATTTCAAATAATATTTATGATACGGGAGGGAAGCGTTTAATTGGAAAGAATAAAGAGCATATGTACCTTTATGTTAAGCAAAGGGGAAATGAAGAACAATCTTTTCCTGTGGTTGCTTTTCGTTTTGGTAAGTACTTTGAAGAACTCAACAATAGGCGTTTTTTTAACTTCGTTTATAGTATCGAAGATAGTGAGTGGAAGGGAAAAGTTAAGACTCAGCTTGTTATGAAAGATATGCAACTAGTTTAATTTAGTGAAATGCTTTTAAAATACGGATGAAACTGTATAAATTTGTGAAAATCAATTAAACATATAAAAATGAAAATAGCTGTAGTAGGGGCTACCGGAATGGTAGGAGAGATTATGCTAAAAGTTTTAGCAGAGCGCAATTTTCCTGTAACGGAATTAATACCAGTAGCATCAGAGAAATCTGTTGGAAAGGAAGTTGAGTTCAAAGGGAAAAAGTTTGTAATTAAGTCTATGGAAGATGCAATTGCTATGAAGCCTGAAATAGCTATATTTTCTGCTGGTGGTACTACATCTTTAGAATGGGCACCTAAGTTTGCTGAAAACGGAACGACTGTAATAGACAATTCCTCTGCTTGGAGAATGGACCCTACAAAGAAACTTATTGTACCAGAGATTAATGCAGATGTTTTAACGAAAGAAGATAAGATCATTGCTAATCCAAATTGTTCGACTATTCAACTTGTAATGGCTTTAGCGCCACTACATAAAAAATATGCAATTAAGCGCGTTGTAGTGTCTACCTATCAGTCAATTACTGGAACAGGAGTTAAAGCTGTTAAACAGTTAGAGAATGAGTATAAGGATATTAAAGGAGAAATGGCTTATAATTATCCAATTCACAGAAATGCGATTCCTCATTGTGATGTTTTCGAAGATAACGGCTACACGAAAGAGGAAATGAAGTTAGTAAAAGAGACTAAGAAAATACTAAGAGATGATACAGTTCTTGTAACAGCTACAGCGGTTAGAATCCCTGTGGTTGGAGGACATAGTGAATCTGTAAATATTCAGTTCGAGAATAGTTTTGATTTAGCTGAGGTTCGCCGAATATTGCATGAAACACCAGGAATCATTGTTCAAGATAACACAGATACAAATACGTATCCAATGCCTTTGTATGCAGAGGGAAAAGACGAGGTGTTTGTGGGGCGAATTAGACGAGATGAAACTCAAGATAACACGCTTAATATGTGGATAGTTGCTGATAATTTAAGAAAAGGTGCTGCTACTAATACAGTTCAGATTGCTGAGTACCTTGTTCAAAATAAAATAGTATAGTGTTTATAGAAAAAGGAGCTAATTCATAAGCTCCTTTTTCTATTGATATATATCCAAATCTAATAAGATAGTAACTCCTTCATTCGGCTTACTGGTAATCTTCAGATTGGCACCTAACTCTTTAGCTCTTTCTTTCATATTTTTTAAGCCTGTACCTTTACTTAAGATTCTATTATCTTTTGAATTAAACCCAATGCCATTGTCCTTTATGATTAATTGGAATCGGCCATCCCTTAGTTTTATGGTAGAAACTATTACTTCTGTTGCTTTCGAATGCTTATTTATGTTTTGAAATACTTCTTGAAGTATTCGATAGACGTTTAACTTCTGTTCACTATTGAGTCTATCCCAATTAATACTTGCGTCTGGATTGTAGTGAAATTGACTGTTAAAAGCATTTTGCTGATTTGAAATTAAGTCTTCAATGAGTTGATCAAAAGGATTTTGATCCGACAATTTTTCCTGACTTAAAATAGTTGATATTGTTCTTATTTCTTCTTCTGCTACATGTAATTCATTTATCAAAAGCTTTCTTTGTTCTTCATTTGAGTTTCCATCTAACTGCATTAGATGGAATCTGGTGGTGAATATTCTATTAATAATGCCATCGTGTAGTTCCTTTGCTATTCTTTTTCTTTCTTCAAACTTTGCATTATCTGAGAGGTCTTTTTGTTCTAATATTAATTTGTAAATCTTCTCATCAGCTAATTGACTTCTATGTTGATACCTTAAGCTTTTGTTTTTGATATACAGTATGAGCATGATAATTGTTCCAATAAAAACAATTAATATCAAGCTACTGATGAGAATGATATTTTTTTTATCAGCTATTAACTGTTGATTTTGCAGTGACAATTGTTCTGCTTCAAATTCAATTCGCGCAAATTTGTTCTTGCTTTGTCGTTCAATCTTAAATAATTTATCATTTAGTTCAAGAAACTTACTGATGTGTTCTTGTGCATTTGTGGTATCGTATTTCGACATAAAGGCCAAGGCTTCTTTCGCAATCTGATATCGTTTTTCATAGTTTGCCCTATCATAAGCTTTCTTACAATATTCGAGAGCTTTAGGTAGATTATTTTGATGAATATAGTACTTAGCTTTTACTAAGTAAGTGCTTGGAAGTCCTCCACTATAAGTACCTTTACTGTTGTATTTTGTTTCAAGAGCTACAATTTCGTCTATATAATCTAATAAGTTTTCAAACTCGCCCAAATCTATTTTAGCCTTGATGAGGTTCGTTAATAAGATGCTGTATAGGCGTGATTCTTTGGGAATATTAGGATATTCATAAAGTCCTTTTAAAGCGTACTTTTTGGCTTTCTGTAAATCTCCTTCATAGTAGTATAAGTGAGAAAGATTGTTGTTTATATGTGAAGTATAATGTTCTGCTTCTTGTTGTGTAATTGCGTTACTGTCTTTTAATTCATTGACAATTGTCTTTGTAATGGCGAAGTACTTTTTAGCTTCAGAGTAATCAAAGAGTTCGATTAAGTTAATGGCTAAAAGGTGATTTGCTTTGTAAAGTATGGTTTTATCTTTAGTGTTTTTTAGCAAGCGCAATCCTTTGAGTATTTCCTTTTCACTTTCCGTATATATACCGTGCTCGAATACTATCTGAGCTTTTGCAATTGAAATTCTACCTAATTCAATGCTGTCCTGTAATTGATTGTAACTTTGTTCTGCTTTGACAAGAAATTGATAAGTACTATCTAACTGATTTTCGAAATAGTGTTTTTGAGCCTTTAGTTTAAAAACTTGTCCTTGTATTTCAAAGTCGCTTTTATTCTCGGAATATAATATTAACTGATTACTTAGTGAATCAAAGGCAGTTAGACTTTGAAAATTATCAAGGTTTCTTACCTTTTTGAGTAATTCTAAGGAGTAATTTCTGTTTTCTTCGTTATTTCTTAGCCGTAAGGCCTTGTGAAGGAGGCTATCCATCTCTTGATTGGCAAGACTGTCATTAGATTTTTTTTGAGGTAATTGTTCTACTGACTGTTGATGTGTGATGCTGTTTGCTTCTCTTTTGCAGTTAATGAAAAGAGCTATAATTAATATGTAGGTTATACCTTGTATGTAGGAGAATCTCATTATAGTTGTTAAAGGGACTTTGTTGCTTTATAAAAATAATTAAATTTTTTCATAGAAAGATAAAAAGCTTGAAGTGTCTTTGTTGTTTTTAATATGTTAAAAACGAGTTGTTTATGCCTTGTTTTGCTAATTTAGGTGTTAACAGAGATATGTTTATGGGGTCAATAAAGTTAATTAAATGCTTAATTTTATAAATTGTTATGTTTTATTTATCTTTATAGTGAATTAAAAATTGTCATAATGTATAATATCTTCTTAGTCGATGATCACCCCTTAATTGTGGAGGGCTATATTCTTGCCTTATGTAAGGAAGGAAGCCCATTTGTATCATCTAAATTTACTAAAGCTTTCGATTGTTTGTCAGCAAAATCTATGATAGATACTGCTGTAGAAAAAGGAGAAAGCTTTGATATTGCAATTGTAGACTTCTCAGTTCCAGGTAATGTTGACTTTAAGTGGAATGATGGGGGAGATATTATTCTTTATCTTAATAAGGTAATGCCAAGCTGTAAAACAGTGATGATTACAGGGCATACTGAAGTAATTACCATTTACGAGATTGTCAAGAATATTCGACCTAATGGTTTGGCAAGTAAGCATGAAATTTCACCAGGAAGTTTAATAGACATTGTTCAAGATGTTTTAAAAGGTGAACGTTATCAAAGTGATATTGTTAAACATTGTTTGAGTGAGATTGTGCGAAAAGAGATGATGTATGATGATTATAATCGATCAATTTTAGTTCTTTTGTCAAAGGGATATAAGTTACAAGAATTGGAAAATCACATTCCATTGTCTAATCCTACTATTAAAAAGCGATTGGCAAAAATGAAGCAAGTATTCGAAGTTGCTGATACGCAAACATTGATTCAGAAAGCAATTAAATTGGGATTTGTATAAAAAAAGGCTCTTTCATATTGAAAGAGCCTTTTGCTTTGTATTACTTTTTGAGATAATCTCTCAAAACGTATTGTAGAATACCATCATTTCGGTAATACTCAATTTCTATTAGTGAATCGAATCGAGCTTTTACTTGGAATTGAATTGATTTTCCATTCTCTAATGTAGCTGTGACATCTATTATTTTGTGTGGTTTGATATCATCTTCTAATCCTGTTATAGTGAACGTTTCTTTACCAGTTAATCCCAATGTTTCTGCATTTTGATTTTCTAAAAACTGCAACGGTACTATTCCCATACCGATTAGATTACTTCTGTGAATACGCTCAAAGCTTTCTGCAATAACAGCTTTTACTCCTAATAAGTAAGTTCCTTTTGCTGCCCAATCTCTTGATGAACCACTTCCGTATTCTTTTCCAGCAATGACAATTAGAGGAGTGTTATCTTCTTTGTACTTCATTGCCGTATCAAAAACAGTCAGAGATTCATTAGTTGGTAAATAGGTACTGTACCCACCTTCTCTTTGAGCAATTTTGTTCTTAATGCGAACGTTTGCAAAAGTTCCTCTCATCATGACTTCGTGATTTCCACGACGCGAGCCATAAGAGTTAAAGTCTTTAGGTGAAACTCCCTGACTTAGCAAGTATTTACCTGCTGCTGACTCTTCGTTAAAGGCTCCTGCAGGAGAGATGTGGTCAGTAGTCACTGAGTCACCAAGGTAAAGTAATACTTTGGCTTTGTGAATATCGCTAATAGGCTTTAATTCTGAAGGAAGGTTTTCAAAGAATGGAGCTTGTCTAATATAAGTGGAGTCTTTGTCCCAATCAAATTTTTGTCCTGTCGGAGCTTGTAGTTCTTGCCAATCTTTTTCCCCGTCAAAAATGACACTATATACTTGATCAAAATCTTCGCGTTTTAGCGATTGATTAATTACCTCTCTAATTTCTTCATGTGTTGGCCAAATATCTTTTAAGTAAACAGGTTCTCCATTAGGATCATAATCTAAAGGCTCATTGATTAAATCAATATCAACTCGTCCCACTAATGCATAAGCAACTACAAGCATTGGTGACATTAAGAAATTCATCTTCACTTGAGGGTGAACTCTGGCTTCGAAGTTTCTGTTTCCTGATAACACAGATGCAACAATAAGGTCTCCTTTTTTGACTGCTTCAGCAACAGGTAATGGCAAAGGTCCACTGTTACCTATACAAGAAGTACACCCATAACCCACAGTGTGGAATCTCAGTGCTTCTAAGTCTTCCAATAATCCAGAGCGTTGAAGGTATTGGGTCACCACTTTTGATCCTGGCGCCAAACTTGTTTTTACCCAAGATTTGGTTCTTAGCCCTCTTTGTATGGCTTTACGCGCTACAAGACCTGCCCCAATCATTACTTCTGGATTTGATGTATTCGTACAACTCGTGATAGCTGCTATAACGATACTTCCATCACTGAGAACATATTCTTTGTTTTTTTGTTTGATGCGTACAGAGCGAAGGCTGTCTTGTACTACTTCAACTTGCTGGTTACTTTCTTTTCTTTCTTCATATTGAAATTCTGTACCTGATCCTCCTTCAGATAACCAAGCGTGTTCTCTTCTCTCTTTTGTCGTTACATAAGTACGTTTATATTCATCTTGTAATAGAGTAGAGAATGATTTGCCTAAGTCTTTTGCCAATATTTTATCTTGAGGACGTTTCGGGCCTGATACCGTTGGCTCCAGTGTATTTAGATCTAATTCTAAGACAGTAGTGTATTCAATGTTTTCTTTTCCTGTTCTCCAAAGCATATTGTTTTTACAATATTCTTCTACTAATTGTACTTGTTTTTCTTCTCTGTTGGTTGCGCGCATATAGTCAAGCGTACGATCATCAATTGGGAAATAGGTTACAGTACATCCAAACTCTGGAGACATATTTGAAATAGTAGCTCTATCCGTTACAGAAAGATTGTCTAGTCCATCGCCAAATACCTCTACGAATTTTCCTACAACGCCATGTTGACGCAATAACTTTGTAATGGATAACACCATATCTGTTGCAGTTGCTCCTTGTGGTATTTTTCCTGTTAGTTTTAACCCAATAACTTCTGGACAAGTAAAGTAGATAGGTTGTCCTAACATTGCTGCTTCAGCCTCTATACCTCCAACTCCCCAGGCAATCACACCAATACCGTTAACCATCGGAGTATGTGAATCAGTACCTACTAATGTGTCAGGGAAGGCCCATCCATCGCGCTCGATGATTCCTTTTGCTAAGTATTCTAAGTTCACTTGGTGACAAATACCCATACCTGGAGGTACTACAGTAAAGTTGTTTAGTTCTTTTTGAGCCCACTTTAGCAATTCATATCGCTCTGAATTGCGTTCGTACTCTTTTTCAACGTTATTTTGGTAGGCGTAGTCAGTTCCGTAATAATCTACTTGTACAGAGTGGTCTATAACTAAATCAACGGGTATCGCTGGGTTGATTTTGTTTCCGTCCTTACCTTGTCTGATGAACTCATCTCTTAACGATGCAATATCTACTACTGCAGGAACCCCTGTAAAGTCTTGCATTAAAACTCTCGCAGGTTTAAAGGGAATGTCTTTATCTGTCCCCTTAGGATCCCAGTTTATTAATGTGTCTAAATGTTCGTCTGTAATCACATATCCATCGTGATTACGCAAAACATTCTCTAATAGAATACGAATAGAGAAAGGCAATCTGTGAATGTTGTGGCCTTTTTCTTGTAATTCTTGAAGTGATGCGAATTTATACTTTGTCATAATTGTTAGTTTATGCGTTAAATTATGAAATATTATTCTCTTTCTCTCATTTTTAACGATATTTCACAGTGTATTTGGATTTTTTACAAAACGGGATTCTAAAATAATTTGTTGACTGATATATGTCATATTTATTTAACAATTACTGTGATAATTTTACTTGTGTAAATTTTGATTATATGAAAATAGAACAGATATATACTGGTTGTATTGCACACGCTGCATATTATTTAGAAAGTGAAGGAGAAGCGGCAATTTTTGATCCATTGAGAGATGTTCAACCATATATTGATAGAGCAGATGCAGACGGAGCTAAGATTAAATTTGTTTTTGAGACACATTTTCATGCAGATTTTGTTAGTGGTCATTTAGATTTAGTGAAGAAAACAGGAGCTAAAATTGTCTTTGGACCTACTGCACAGCCTGGGTATGATGCTATTGTTGCTGAGGATAATCAAGTATTTGAGATTGGAAAAATAAAAGTGCAGGTTTTACATACTCCAGGTCATACTATGGAGAGTAGTACGTATCTGGTTTATGATGAAAAAGGAGAGAAACACGCAATTATTACGGGGGATACACTGTTCATTGGCGATGTGGGAAGACCTGATTTAGTACAGTTAGTAAAATCTGAGATTACTGAGGAAATATTGGCTCGACATTTATTTCAGTCATTGCGCACCAAAATTATGCCTTTACCAGATAATTTAATTGTCTATCCTAATCACGGTGCGGGTTCTGCATGTGGGAAAAACATGAGTAAGGAGACGACTGATACATTGGGCAATCAAAAGAAAACGAATTATGCTTTGCGTGCTGATATGACAGAAGATGAGTTTGTCAAAGAATTATTAACGGGCTTAGCTACTCCGCCACAATATTTCCCAAATAATGTCTTGATGAATATTCAGGGTTATGAAAATTTGGATAACGTTTTAGATCGCGCCAATAAACCAATCAAATTAGAGGAGTTTAAAGGCCTATTGAACGACAAAGAAATATTAGTTCTCGATACAAGAGATGCTCAGACTTTCTCGGAAGGATTTATTCCAAATAGTTTGAATATAGGATTGAAAGGGCCATTTGCTGTCTGGGTAGGAGAGATGATCAAAGATATCAAACAAAAAATTGTACTCATCACAGAGAAAGGAAGTGAGGAGGAAAGTATGATTCGTTTGTCACGTGTAGGATACGACAATACAATTGGTTATTTAGAAGGTGGTTTTGATACGTGGAAGTCTGCTAATTTGCCTGTTGAAAAAATTAAGCGCATAGAAGCGAAGGAATTAGACGCACTAAAAGAAAAGAGTAAAGCTGTTTTATTTGATGTTAGGAAAATCAATGAGTATAATGCCGAACATCTTGAAAACTCTATAAACCTTCCTTTGAATCAACTGGAAGATAGAGTAAGTGAAGTTTCAAAGCAGGATTTGTTGATTGTCTATTGTGCAGGAGGATACAGAAGTATGATAGCAGCTTCATTGTTGTATAAGTACGGAATAAAAAATATTGTTGATGTAGTAGGTGGGTTTAATGTTATTCGAAATGAATCTTTATTGCCAAAAACAAAATTTGTTTGCCCTTCATCAATGTTGTAATTAAACTATTGATTGGTATAAACTTATTTATATAAGTTTGTGGGATAAAAAGAAAGTATGGCAAAAGTAATTGGATTAGTTGGTGTTGGATTGATTGGGGGATCCATGGTTTTAGATTTAAAGGAAAAAGGATTTGCATCTAAAATTATTGGTAGTGATTTATCAGATACTAACTTAAAAAAGGCATTAGAATTAAAGATTATTGACGAAGCAGTCGACTTAGATAATTTAATTTCACGTTCTGATATTATTGTATTAGCAACTCCTGTAAATGCAACAGTTGAATTGGTTCCTTATGTCCTGGATAGGATTTCAGAGGACAAGTTTGTGTTAGATGTTGGTTCGACAAAATCAATGTTGTCTGATGCGGTGGCCAATCATGCCAATCGCGGTAATTTTGTAGCAACACATCCAATGTCTGGAACTGAGTTTAGCGGACCTGAGGCAGCATTTAAGGGATTGTTTAAAGATAGAGTCGCAATTATCTGCGATCCAGAGAAATCAAATCCTAAAGCATTAAATGTAATTTCAGAGATGTATTATCATTTGGATATGCGTTTGATACTAATGGATGCTCATTCTCATGATGAACATGTGGGATATGTATCTCATTTGTCGCATGCTATCTCCTATGCACTTGCTGTAGCGGTGTTGGATAAAGAGAAAGATGACACGGCAATATTTAATCTTGCCGCAGGGGGATTTGCTTCTACCGTTCGACTTGCAAAGAGTTCCGTAGATATGTGGCTACCTATATTTGAACAGAATGCGGATCATATATTACCTATTTTAGATATTTATTTGGATAAGTTGAGTTCGTTTAGAAATTATTTAGAACAACGTGATACCGAACAACTGGGCAAGTTTATTAAAGAGGCCAATCGAATTAAAGATAAGCTAAAGAAGTAGAATATCGAAAAGGAGTTTTTATCTTTAGTACACGTAATTTTAAAAATGATATCATCATGGTGACACATATTGTAATGTGGAAATTGAAAGCAGAGAATAAGGAAGCTAATAAACTTGAGATGAGAGAACAGTTATTAGCACTTAAAGATAAGATAGTTCAGTTGAACGAAATTAGAGTAGAGTTTAATCTACCAGAAGCAGATGCAGGCAATTGCGATGTAATGCTTTTTACGAAGTTTGAAAACTTTGAAGATTTGGATATTTATGCGAAACATCCTGAACATTTGAAGGTTGTTTCTTTTATAAAATCTGTTGTAGAACAACGTGTAGCTATCGATTACTAACTAGGGTTGTTATAAAGTTATATTTAAGGTTAGTTATTATTACTTTGCTATAGAGTAACTGCTGTAGTAGAGAAAAAGTTAAAGTTAGTTATAAAGTAATCGATTTTTACTTTGGGTGGTTTCGTTTAGAGGCCACCCTTTTTTTGTGGATAAAAGTGATTGTATGTTTTGTTAGAAAGGGATAGTGTTATGCCTTGTTATGAAGAATATATCACAAGGCTATTGTCTGATAGTTGAGAGCTCCCAAGTGCTAAAGCTAACCAGGCCTATTTGTTTAGTATAGCATTTTATTATTGTTCAAATGGTAGGTTTAGAGGTCTATGGTGATTTCCACTTAAAAGAACTCTAAAGAAAGACTGCATCTATGATATCATTAAAGAGCATTAGTGGATACTTCGGTTTATAGCTATAAAACGATCAGTGCTTTATTGGTTGGTAAGGGAGAGGAGTTTTAATGCTGATAAAGGAAGGTAGTTTACGGTTGCAAACAAACGAACTTACTAAGGCAGAAGCAAAGGTACTTATGCTATCTCGAATATACGTTTGGTCAGTGCCCCATAGTTGAGGTATGGTTTTCAAAATCAGATCGATGTAAGGCACTTGTTTCAAAGTAAATTACATACAGTATAAATGGCAAAGTTACCATAGGATAGGGAGTTAAATAAGCCTTTCCCTTAAGGCTTATTTGTAAACTATGAAAGGAATGAAGGGAGTGAATTTGATTTAACCCATGAACCTTTGTTCTGTTCTATTAAATTTAGATAAGTGCAATTTTGTTGGTACTTTCTTAGGGGTTTCTTGCAGGTTGCTAGGGGTTTTCTTCGAGAAACACTGGTTTTTGCGTATAAAACCCCAAGGATACTCGAAGAAACCCCCAAGGAACTCCTAAGAAAGTACTGTTTTTTTCTGTTTTTAATACGGTCATAAACAGTCTATAAGTTTAAAAACGAATGTGTTTAGCATACATATTTTATAGATGACAAATAGCTTAAGAGGTTTGTTAGCTATCGTGAGGTTAGGCTTTCCTTTTAACTCTTTTAGTAAAAGAAGGTTGCTACCCAATTAGAGTAGTGTGTAATATATACTAAGATACAGCATAGAGCTGTAGGAGTCAACGAGATAAAGCTGAGTCTTGATTTGAATTATACCAGTGTATTCAATAAGTTAATGCCCAGGTAAATCACCTTCGACAGGTAGATAATCAAAGAATTGTTAGAGAAATAATAGGTGATTAACTAATGGGGAGGATTAGTGATATCGAAAGAACGACACTGATATACTTTAGTGTCTTTTTAAGTAGCTAAACTACCTATCAGGGTGGAATTTGTCATTACTTTATTCACAGTAGGGCAAAAACCTTTGATCAATCACATCATTCAAGCGTTAAACTCTTTTGTATTGTGTATAGAGGTGAAAAGAAAAGAGCATCTATTTCTTTTAGATTGGCATAAGTTTAGCTTCGTTTCCAACGCTTAATACTGATTCGATATAAAAATGATTTGCAGAAAGGAAGGGATTCGAACCCTCGATACATTGCTGTATACACACTTTCCAGGCGTGCGCCTTCGACCGCTCGGCCACCTTTCTGTTTATTTTAGTTGCGAATATAGCAATTAATCTTCCATTTCACCACAGATTGGTGTTTCAAAAGCTAATTTAAAATCGCTGATATCACTTTTTGCCAATAGGTACATTAGTTTGGTGATTGCCGCTTCTGTGGTAATATCTTTTCCTGAGATAACGCCAATTTCCTTTAATTCAGTACTGGTTTCATATTTGCCCATATGTACACTTCCACTAGAACACTGGGTTACATTGATAACCTTTAGCCCTTTTTTAATAGCCTGAGATAGTGTGTTTAAGAACCATGCTTCTGTTGGGGCATTTCCCGATCCGTATGTTTCTAATACTATTCCTTTTAGCTCTGGAATATTTAGAATGGCTTGTAATACATTTTGTTGTATTCCTGGGAAAACTTTCAAGATCATGACATCTCTCGACATTTTCTTATATACTGTAAAAGGCAAGTCTTGTGAGGTATAAGTCAAGAGAGATTTGTTTACTCTTAAATTGACCCCTGACTCTGCCAAGTGAGGTATATTTGGAGATGTGAAGGCGTTAAATAATTCAGCACTTACCTTTGATGTTCTATTTCCTCTATAGAGTTTGTACTCAAAGTATAAACAAACCTCCTGAATTACAGGTAAATTGTTATTCTGCAAAGCAGCTACTTGTATGGCTGTAATTAAGTTTTCTTTCGCATCAGTACGCAGATCGCCAATTGGTAATTGTGACCCTGTTAGGATAACGGGTTTGTGTAAGTTTTCCAACATAAAGCTCAGCGCAGATGCTGAATATGACATAGTATCAGAGCCATGTAAAATTACAAAACCATCGAATTTCTCATAGTATTCTTCAATAACAGAGGCCATTTGTACCCACATTTCAGGGCGCATATCCGATGAATCAATTGGAACGTCAAAAGAATAAGTTTCAATAGAACAATCCAAAAGGTGTAATTCTGGGATGCGCTCTACAAGCTGGTCAAAATTAAATGCCTTTAAAGCACCTGTTTTAAAGTCTTTGACCATGCCTATTGTCCCTCCTGTATAAATCAAAAGGATTGAAGGCTTATTCATTTTCTATTAGTTTTAATTTATTAACTACTGGGTTTGCATACATCGCTAAGAAATTATCAACAATAATTTGGTTTTCCTTATTGACGCGCAATTCCAATCTTCTTTCAAACAATTGTTTTTCTTGATCAGTATATTTGTCTTTAAACTTATTTGTTTTGTTTAAAATGTCGTATGCAATATAATTTGTAGGCCACAATCTATAGTTCTTGATGATGGAGTTATCAATCACAGAAGTGAGGGCTTGCATTTGTTTATTGGTTTTATCAAAGTTTGCTTTGATATTGTCTAATTCTGCATCAAGTACATCTCCTACGTGAATGTGAATTCCCCTTTTCTGACCTATGATACCGCTATAAAGGTTAATGAAGTCTTCGTTGCGATCTTTTACATAATCTTCATTATTCGCTTTAGCTAATATTTGAGGCATTTTCAAGGCATCCGTAGGGTCGTATTCATAAGAAATAGAAACGGGAACAATCTTTATCTTTTTAAAATAATCCATTAGGCATTCCTCATCAGATGCCATTCCCAGCATTTTTAGTACTCCTTGATGTGTGGCGTCATTTCCATCTTTGGTACGACCTTCTCTCTGAGCAATCCACACAGATCTATTCTCTTCGGTCAATAGATGTCTGATGTATTCAGACATTAACTTAGAGCTTTCCAATAGTTCACGCGGTGGTAATCCCCTTCTAACAAGGAAGTTTCTATTGACTTTTGCAAGTGCTAATAAAAATGACTTTTGTACTAAATTATCTCCAATTGCAGAAGCAGTCATAATCATTCCATGATCTTTTAGAGATACATTCAATAGTGATGTATCCATAATAATGTCACGGTGATTAGAGATATATAGATAAGAAGTGTTTTTATCAAGTTTTTCGAAACCTGATGAGCTTAGTCCATTCGAACTTTTCTCAAGGATTCTCTGTATTGAATGGTAAGCAAAATCATTTTGAAATTGCTGTATAGATTTTACTTCTCTTAAAGATTCCAACCATTGATCTTCCGTTTTATTAGGAAAAGTAAAACCCATTAAAGCTTTGATCATTGGGTGTTTTGAAATTTGTTTTAGAACTTCATTTACTTCATGATCATGGTAATGGCGTATTTCGTCAAATTTAGACATTATCGTGCTTTATTATTATAACTATAATTTAATATATGTTCCGTTTAAATACCAAAAACATCAACAGAATTAGCTGTTGTTTGTTTGGCAATTTCTTCAAGTGATAAATCGTATATCGCAGCTAATTTTTCAGCTACATTTACAATATATGCACTTTCGTTTCTCTTTCCTCTATAAGGGACAGGTGCAAGATACGGAGAATCAGTTTCTAATACGATGTGTTTTAAATCTATTTTATGAAGAAATTGATCAATTTTTCCGTTCTTGAATGTTGCTACACCACCTATTCCCAATTTTAAGTTATAAGAGATTGCTCTTCTCGCATCTTCCTCAGTACCAGAGAAACAGTGGAAAATCCCTCTTAATTCTTCCCCTTTTTCCCTTTCTAATACTTCGAAAACTTCTTCAAATGCATCTCGGCAATGAATGTTTATTGGCAATTTGTACTTTTTGGCTAATTGAATTTGGCGTTGAAATGCCTCTTGTTGTAAAGCTAAAGTAGACTTGTCCCAATATAAGTCAATGCCTATTTCTCCTACTGCATAAAACTGTCTTCTTTCTAATTCTCTCTCTACAAATGCTAATTCTTGTTGATAAGTTTCAGGTTTTACATCTGTAGGATGCAATCCCATCATGAGAAAGATGTTGTTAGGAAATTCCTTTTCTAATTCATACATTTTATCAGCATAACTTGAATCGATTGCTGGTATAAAAAAACGCGTAACACCCTTTAATATTGCTCGATTTATTGTTTCTTTGCGATCTTCTGCAAATGCATCAGAATATAAATGTGTATGTGTGTCTGTAAAAATCATTCCTATTGGTGTATTTTATTTGCTATTTTGCGAGTACAAAAGTACCTTATTAAAATGAATTAAAACTATATTTTGCTCATGGAAAACTTAAAAGAGATTTTAAAAAAAGAAAAGTACAAGCGTATTAAGTTTAAGATTTCGCGTACGCAGCATCTTTTCGTAAGAGCCAAAATTAATGGAGTATGGGGTGATTTTATCTTAGATACAGGTGCGTCAAACAGTTGTATTGACTTTTCGCATATCGATATGTTTAATATTGTAGCTTCTGAATCGACTACAAAAGCCACAGGAGCTGGAGCAAATGGATTATTTACACAAGTATCTTATAAGAACCATCTTCAGCTTGGAAGATGGCATCAAAAAGACTTCAATTTTGTATTATTAGATTTAACGCATGTCAATAATGCCTTGACAGAGTATAAAACGAAAAATGTTCACGGCATTATTGGTTCAGACGTATTGTTAATAGGCGAAGCGATTATAGATTACAAGGAGTGTACCTTATATATAAAGTAATTTTACTTGTTTTGTTTAGCCCATTCTGTGGCAACCTCTTCAAGTTCTTTGTACCAATCTTCTCCGTATTTTCTTATTAATGGGTCTTTTAAGAACTTGTAAACGGGTACTTCTAATTCTTGTCCTAAAGCACAAGCATCACTGCAAATGTGCCATTTGTGATAATTTACCGCAGCAAATGATGAAAATTCTTTTATTCGAATAGGATATAGATGACATGATATTGGTTTTTTCCAATCGATTAATCCTTCGCGATGTGCTTTCTCTATACCGCAAAGCGCCATATTATTCTCATAAATAACATACGCACATTCACCACCTTCAATTAATGGTGTTTCGATTTCCCCATCTTCTCCTTTTACCGTTTTTCCTTGTCTTTCAATTGCTTCAATTCCTTCAGGTCTAAGGAAAGGTTTTACTGTTTCGTAAATATCTTCCATTATAGCAACTTCTCCTTCTTCTACAGGAGCTCCTGCATCGCCATCAATGCAACATTGTCCTTTGCACGCTGATAGATTGCATACAAACTCTTTTTCTAATACATCTTCCGATACGATTGTTTTTCCGATTTGAAACATAATAATTTAGATAATATAAAAGGTTTGCAAAAATACGAATCTTATATCTATTTTAATCTCTTAGTGTTTTGACTTTGATACTTTATAATCAAACTAAATAGTTAATTAGACGTAAAGGGTTACTATTTGCGGTTTGTAAAGTTTATTGAAGATAGGCGTATTTTCTTTGAGTGTAGTTCTGTTGTATATAAGGTTTGGTAGGGAGGTCTATCTCTTTAGGACCTCTAATGGAGGGAGCTTAGATTAAGTAAGAAGTACGAAAGTCCTAAGTAGAAATAAAGAACTCTTTGCTATAAAGTACTTGAGGAATGTAGAGGAGAATCTCTCTTTTGCATGATATCTGTTTCTATTTGCAGTAAACTTGACTATTTGCTGCTTATTTTCAACTTGTTATTGCCTCTTTTTATATTGAATGTTTTTCGTTAGTTGAGGTAGATTTCACATCCCAATGTAATTTTTGTTTCAGTAATAATAGCCCTTACTTAAATTTACTTGTTAGTTATCATAAAGTTTTTGTGTTGATGTTAAATTGCAAGCGTGCTTTGTTAAAGCTTAATATGAATAAATAATATTTTTGTACTTTCGGACAATAATCTCAAATTCTTTATAACAGAAAATGAAAATATTTACTTACGTTATGTTCGTTGTAATTGCAGCATTGATTATTTTTAATGTTACAATGCTTGATTTTAATAATCTATTTCAGGGAGATAGTTTGATTGCGTTAATAAGTATTGTTGCTTTACTATGTGGAGTTTGCATTCTATTGATTTACCGCACTTCTAAAATTATTCAGAATAAAACAAAGTAGAATGGTAGCTATCTATGATGTTTTGATTTTAGGTGGTGGTGTATCAGGTGTTTCGTGTGCTCAAATTCTCGGTAGTGCTTTTAAGAAGGATTTCGCAAAAGATAAGAGAGTGGGAATTATGACACACCAAAAAGCTTCAATGCTTCAAGATGCTGTTTTTAATAACGCTTATGGAATTAAACCAGGAACACTTGGAAGTACTTTACTGAAGGAGTCATTAGATTATTTGTCGTTTTATCCTCAAATCAGTCAAATTGAGGGAGAGAAGGTATTGTCTGTAATCAAGAGAGATCATAGTTACGAGGTTTTAACGAATAAGAATACTTATCATGCTCATATTGTTGTAGTAGCTGTTAATTCGAGTCCTTCTTTTGACATTGAAGGACTAAAAGAATTTGTAGAGCCTCATCAAAAGTCTTTAGCTTCTAAAAATCGCATACAGTTAAGAAATCAAGATCACTTAGTGGCTGAGGGCATATATGTTGCAGGAACTTTGGCTGGACATAGAAGCCAATTGACTATTGCGGCTGGGAGTGGAGCAGCGGTGGCAACAGATATTTTAACGCTATGGAATGGAGGCGTTGAGACGCATAGTCACGATAGTTTAAGAAAGAAATAAGATCATAATCAACTAATATTGAAAAGCAATTAAAATTTTTTAATTGCTTTTTTTGTTTTTATAATTTAATAAATTGTAAATTTGCTGTTAAAGTTTTAAAAAAAATTAGACCTATGGAATGGTATTTAAAAGTAATTAAAGAGCATTATGCTGATTTTAATGGTAGAGCAAGAAGACAAGAGTATTGGATGTTTACATTGATAAACATATTAGTGTCACTTGTATTAGCTGTAGTAGATTATGTTTTAGGAACTGGATTTATTGGAAGTATTTATAGCTTAGCTGTACTTCTTCCTGGTTTAGCAGTTTCTGTTCGTCGTTTACACGATTTAGGAAAAAGCGGATGGCTTCTTCTTCTTGCATTGATTCCTTTAGTAGGAGCAATTATCTTACTTGTATGGTTTGCAACAGAAGGTAATGCAGGATCAAATGAGTATGGTAAAGATCCAAAGAACCCACACGAAGATATCAATGAAATTGGGCAAACAAATTTCTAAGATAAAAAAAAGCATTTAAGTAATTAAATGCTTTTTTTTGTATTCAAAATGTTGAGGTGCAATTTGCATTATCTTATTTCACGTCATAGACTAAACCTACGTTATCTATCCAAAGTCTACTATCTGTATTTCCTATATATGCTCCCCCATTACTTGAAGAAAATTGAACAATAATATGGGTAACTTCATCGTCTTTATCTCCCCATTCTTCTTCTAAAATAGGAACCATTTTACCTTTACTATTTCTCGTGTAGTAAGCCATTTCTCCACTTCGCAACGACATATAATCTCCATAGTAACTTTCTTTGGATATGTTGCCATAATTTACAAGGATGCGGTGTTTGTTCTGCCATTCCTTTACCGATTTGCTAAAGCGTTGCCACCCAGTTCCGATTCTTTTAGCATGTACATTTCCGTCTTTATCCTCCCATCGTTTTTGCAATAGTATCTGTATTTCAGCCATATCATTTCTGTTGGCATCTGTACCTTTTCCCATACCATTTACTTTTTTAGAAGGACCACCTGTTGTCACTTTGTAATCAAATTGAAGGGCTTTTGGCTTTTTTGTAAATGGAATACCCGTCACTAATTTACTTTGTGGGTTCTTAGTGTCTGTTATGGGTTCTACCATTTCTCCTAAAAATATTGTTCCGCTTGCAAGTACATTTATATTGATCACACCTAATACTTTTACACGTTCTATTCGCGTTTCTAATCTCGCTGCAAAACCGCTATTTCTCTTTTCAGGAAAAACGGTTACACTTCCTTTCGTAATGCCGCTAACAGTTGCAAGTACTGAGGAAGTAGCCCAAGGAGATTTGGTACTTTTATATGGTGTATTGTCTTTTAATGTGTCTTTTTGATCAGTGATAGAGTACAAGTATTGTGTGTTTCCACCAATGAGGAAAGACTCTTTAATTTCTCTTACCATCCACTTATCCATATTGCCATAAGGCAGCAATTCGACTTTTTCCTTTTGGGCAAAGCAAAGAGCTGGTATGCTAAGTAAGGTGGCTGCTAATATATGTTTCAGTGTTGTCATTTTTTTGTTGTTTAATTAGTGAATGTTGTTTTTTTCTAACATCTCAAAGTCTTCTTTTTTGAGATTCATCTTTCGATAAGGGACTGCAATATCATGGTCGTTTAGATATTCCCGTTCTTTTGTTACAAAAATGGGGTTGACTAAAGACAGGTCTTGTTCTAAATAATTTGTTTTTATACTTGCTATATCTAACATGGTATGAAAGATTGCATTTGTAGAAATAGGTTTGTTGACATTAGTTGAAATAGCCTCTATTTTATTTTGATTCTCAGCGCTATACTCATTTGAAAACCATACGAATAAAGGTATTCTTAATTGATAATAAGTTGGTGTGGGTGAAGCATGTAAGAACTTCCCTCTCTTATCATCAAATAAATCTTCTCCGTGGTCAGAGGTGTATAGTAATGCTGTAGAGGCATTTGTTTTCTTCAAGGCGTCTATTGTGCTTGATAAGAAGTAGTCAGTGTACAAAATTGTGTTGTCATAGGCATTTAGTAAATGCTCCCTCTCTGATTTTTTTACACCTGCGATTTCGTCAGACATAAATTGTTTAAACTCCTTTGGATAGCGCTCCATATAATTAAAGTGTGAACCATAGGTGTGTAAAAGTATAAACAGGTTGTCTTCAGTACTATTGATGATTTCTTCCATGATGGGAATTAATTCTGCATCATAGTGATTTTGGGTCATTCTTGTCTTTGAATCAGTTGTGCGAATCGTCTTGTAAATATCAGCTTCTTTCGTAAAGTATTCAATAAATGATGAATTTTCAGCTTGATTAGAAATACAAACTGTTTTGAAATTGGCTTCTTTGAATGCTTGAGCAATTCCTTTTCTATTGTATATGATATTGTAATTACTCGCTTCGGCATCTGATAAAATGATAGATACACTTTTGTGTGTTGTATTAGATTGCGTTAGTGCATCTTTGAAGACAAACAGATTATCTTGTTTGCTGAGTAGGGGCGTGGTAGGTCTGTCGTAACCATAAAGTTGCCAATTGTCAGCTCTACTTGTCTCACCCACAATCAGAACATATATTTCTCTTTGCTGTGATTTCTTTTCTTTTACAGCGTGAAATTTGAATCCTTCTGAAGTTATTGGATATCGCTTTACTTTATCCCATTTATTGACTGCAAACCCCAAGTTGTGAATGGCATTAATAGGATACACATGTTGATTAAAGGCGAATGTATTTGAATTGGTGTTTTCACTCCAAAAAGACAAAATTAAACTTGCTGCTAAAATAGCGAAAGAAGGAAGGAATACTTTTTTTCGGAAAGCCCAATCCAGATAAATCCTCTTTCTCCATTGCATAATGGCCAGAATAGTAGCAGGTAAATATAGAAAACAAACAAGGGCTATTGATGGTAGCAAACTACCTAATAATTCATTAATTTCACTTGTGTTTGTAGTTGCTACATTGAGAAACATATCTGCGGCGATCACATCTTCTCCAAACAGATAGAATAATACAATTTGAAAAGCATGCAAGAAGAGTAGAGGGAAGTAAATAATTTGCCACTTTCCTGTGTTCTTAAATGCGGATAAAATAAATATATAAAACCCTAAAGGGAATAATAGGGTAACAATCTTCCCAAAGAGATTTACAGGTGCATTGAAAAAGAAATAGATGGAAGGAACCATGTTTACAGTTATATAAAACCAAAACAAAGCTTTCGGATTGTTTATTATTTTTGAAACAATCCCTTTTTTTTCAGTCGTAGTCATTTGTCTTATTTCTTAGAACGATTCGTTAATATTAAAGTAAAAGCCACTTTGTCCTTTTCCTATGCCGTAATCTAATCGGATATTGACGCGGTTTTTAAATTCCCATCTGTAACCTATACCATAAGCTGGAAGGGTGTGTTTCCAATCGTAATTCTTGATGTTTTCAAATACATTACCGGCTCCACCCCAAATAGCTATTCCATGTCTGTTATAGATTTTCTGTCTTAATTCAACTTGTGTGTTTAGCTGCTTTCGATCCCTATACTGGCCCATAAAGTACCCTCTCATTTGTCGAGCACTTCCCAATAGGGAGAGCATATTCCATTGAACATCTCCATTGTTGAAGCTACCGTTCAAATCAAATGCCAAAAGCCCGCCTTTCCATACTTGTTGATACGTTCTGGCAGTAAAGTCAATTCGCCCAAAGTGGTGATTACTCCCAAGTGTTTTAGGGAAAAAGACTTGCTCGTATTTAATAAACCATCCTTTTGAGGGATTGGGAATAAAGTCTCGGGAATCATATTGAAGAATAAAACCTCCTCCGATTGCTGTACTTAGCATATCTCCTTCGGGAATCATTTCTTCTTTTTCGAAGTTTTTAGCTCTGAAATTTTGAGCAGAAAAAGTTACTCCAACATATGTATTTGGCAATACTTTTCTCAATACATCTAACTTTAAAGCCAGGCGATATTCATCGTATTTGGAATACTCATTTGCCGATCCAGCCTGATAACCAACTCCGTAAAATTTACTTGGCATGAAAGCAAAGTTCATGTCGTAGTTTAGGCGGTAATCATCATTGGGAAAAATAGTTGTGTTTTCTAAGCCAATTGAGAAGAAACCACTTGTCGTAAAATTGGTATATATAGATACAGCTGAAGGAGGTAACTCCATGTTTTCTTTGTCAAGTCTATATAAACCAGAGGCAACTATTCCAAGGCCAAGTTTAGTATCTACTGAATAACTTGGGCCACCAATAAAAGATAAGTCAAATTTTTTATCTGATTTATCTTTTTTCGCCTCTTCGAAATAACTTACAATCCGCTCAGTGAATTTTTTTTTAGTAGTAACACTGTCTGGGGTAATATTGCTATTATCAGGTTCTTGGGTTTCTTGAGCCATAGATATCATCGAAACAAAGAACATAATAATGAGCAATTGTATATGTATATAGTTTTGCTTCATATTATCAAAAATCTTAATCCACAAAGGTACGAAATATGTATTCGAGTAAAATCTCAAAGCTCTGAAATAAGGAGCGTAAAGTAAGTTTCTTAACTGTTTTTAGTAATAATTAGTTTAATGTTAAGAAATACATAAGCCATTCGTATAATGTTTATACTTTTTTCATTACTATTAGTATTTGACCAATAATAATAATGAAGGACACGGATAAAGTTGTGTAAATTGCTATTTTGTTAAATAATGTAACTTTTTTCTGATGAAATTGCATTGCTCGAACAAAAATAATGACGGGTACCACCAAAGCGAGAATCACCCCTGCTATCGCTGCGAAACCCAATGCCTTCATAAAACCTTCAGGGTAGAATAGGGCAAAACCCAGAGGAGGAAGGAAAGTAAGTGCACCTGATAAAGAAGGGATTACTTTGGAAGATTTGTTTTTTAATAAATCCTTGTAATAATCATAAAGACCAACGCTAACACCTAAAAACGATGTTCCTAATGCTGCAGCTGAAAACAGACTAAATAGCGTTTCTATATAGGTTGATTTTGCTACTTGTCGAATACTCATGATCAAGCCATCAAGAGGCTCTCTTTGTCTAAGTATAGACATAAATGTTGTTTGATCTAAACTGCCAAGTACTACGATTTGCCAGATTAAATATATCGCTAATGGAAGCAAACTCCCTAAAATGAATGCTCTATTGAGTAACTTCTTGTTTCCCCCAAGATAATTGACTATCGTTGGAATACTGCCATGAAAGCCAAATGAAGTGAAGATAGGTGGGATCGCAGCAATAATAAGCCCTTGCTTCAATGGCATTGAAAGTAAATTAATGCCTTGAATTAAAGGTATCATTAATATTACTAATACGATTAGAAAGATAACTTTAGCTGTAAATAGCCCTCTGGTAATAAGGTCGACTGATTTGGTACCGATGATGACTATCGTGCTAAAGAGGATAGAGAATAAAATGATTGCAAACTTTCTGTTGATATCTAAGTTAAATACCAGGTCGATATTTGTTTTTAAAATCGTTCCCCCTCCTGTCATATAGGCTGCTGTCAAAGAGTAGATTAAAAACATCAAACTTAACCCAGCAATGCGATTGACAAATAGATTAGTATATTTTCTAGTCAAGGTGTCAAATCCATCAGTGCACGAGTTAAACTCATAGATCTTTACCATTAGCAAAGCAGTATAGCAAGTGACAAACCATAGTAAGAATAGTAATAACGAAGATCCAATAAATCCAACTCCAGCCGAAGAAATTGGCATGGCTAACATTCCTGCTCCTATTGAGGATCCCGCAATAATTAAAATACTACCTAAAAGTTTACTATTCATTTTTTCTATGCGTTAAGCTACAAAGGTATGAAAAAGCTAAACCTTTATATACTATAAGCAGTTTTACAATGATCAAATATGTTTATTTAGTCGTTAGATTGAAAGATAGAGGTATCAATTATCTTGCTCAAGGTCTTTATAATTTTTGAGTTCCATATTTCCTGTGAGGATTTTATTTTCCTTATTCGCATCTTTTGTCATTCCTGTATCTAATCCAAGATAGTACTTAGTGTGTTCATACAGATTTGTAGTCGATATAGTATCGTTTATTTGTCCTGTAATCTTAAAATTTTGATCAACTGAATTACTGTGCCAGATAAAGTAAGGAACATCAATTCCCTTTTTACTCCATCCGTGTTTGTAATTGTGATTTTTGAATACTTGACCGTGATCAGATAAGTAAATAAGAATAGAATTAGTATTCTCTATTTTTTGGATGATTTGTTCCATGACAAAATCAGTATACAATACACTATTGTTGTATTCATTGATAGCTTTTTCAGTATTCGATTTGAATACATCAAATTCTTTTGGATAACGTTGATTAGCATCTAAGTGACTGCCGTTGATATGAATGATAATAAATCTCTTTTTATTATTGTCTGCTAAAGCTTGATCTAATAGTTTAAGGACAGATTCATCATGACTTTTATCTTTCCACTCTTTGTTTTGAGCCATTTCTGCAAGGAGTGATATCGTACTTACGTACTTTCCATACTTTTCTTGAGAAGACAACCAATAGGTGGACCAAATATTACTTTGGTTTGCAAGGTTAATTACATTGTCTTTGATAAAGTGAAGATCATATTTACTTGCGTTTGGTACGCCACTACTTAACATGTAAGGAACGGAAAGTATTGTAGAGCCTGACGGTGCTATAGCATTGTTGTAGATTAGTAAATTATCTTTTCTTTTATCAATATAGGGTGTTGTTTTTTCTAAATTACCATATAGAGATAAGGCATCTCTACGTTGAGATTCTCCTAAAAGGATAATAACATTTTGTAAGTTATTGTTTGTTGTTGTTAGGTTGCCATACGTGTGTACATCATCTGACATTTCTTTTGTATTGCGGATAATAGCAAAAGCTTCTTCGTATATACGAAGTGTAAATAATGGTACTTTATTTAGATAACGTTCATAGCGAATACCGTTAATATGCTCTAAATCTAAGTTTTTCTTTTTGTTTCTAAGACCATCTATAGTTATTCCAATAAATAGCAAAAGTGTTATAATGACAATTGCTTTCACTGTTTTAGTTTTCTTTAGCGAATTTAAGTTATAGGCGCAATACGTTACAATTATGAAGTAGAGTATAGAAATAAGTATATAAGGCATAAGTGAAATAAATATTTCTCTTACTTCTTTTGTTGTAGTCATTAAGGTACTCATTGCCATGTTTGTATCAAAACTACTGTTGTAGCTAAATCGTGCAACAATCACTTGGAAGAAATTGATGGTAATTAGTAGATTAATCAAATATGCGAATGATAGTCCTATTTTATTCTTTATTATTGTTGAAGATAGAATGAAAAAGCCAAAAGTTAAAAGCCAACAATATATATTGTTAGAAAACTTAAAGAAAGCTTCGTCACTATTAATAAAAATAGGTAAAAAAGATGCAATCAAAAGGATGGCAAAGGAAATTGATTTTTGTTTAGTAAGTTGACTTTTCAAAGTTTTTTTTGCGAATTTAATTAAATTTTATCATTTTTTCGTACATATAATGTATTTGTTTAACTTTTGAATTGTCATTTGTTGTCTGTTTGTCTGTTTTATTGAGTTTATTAACTTCATTATTATACCTTTAACGTTTTCTTGTTAGTTTAAATAGTTTAAAAAAAATGAGTCTATTGGGTTAGTATCTGAGATACTTATTTATATTTGCACTATGCAAAGAAGAATAAACATAGCGAGGGTTTTACTGATAGTAGCAGTTTTGTTTACTACAGTATTTCAGTTCATACATAGCTATGAACACGTTACTTCGTTTATATCTTATGCAAATGAACACAGTACACACGCTCACTTTAATGAAAAGCGTGAGGATAGTGGCAATAGGTTAGAATACAAGGTTAATCACAATGAACTTGAAAAATGTTTCGCATGTGATATTATTATTCCTGCTGATACTACACCTATTTTAGAACTAGCCTTTAGTTCTTTTGAACATCATGAGAAAGTACAACAAGAAGTTGTACAAACTTTCATTCCTTTATCTCATGTGTATTATTCTCTCAGGGCACCTCCTGTATTCGTTTAATTGTTTTTTTCCTTCTCATCTTATGTGAGTAAGGATAAGTATTTTATTAAACGAAAATATTATCAAAGTATGAGATTATCACTTTTGGTGTTATCTCTAATGTTTTCCATCTGCGTTTCTGCACAGAATTATAATGTTCGCGGAGAAGTATCAGATAGTTATGGACAGGCATTAGTGGGTAGTACTATACAATTAGGAGAATACGTTACACTAACAGATCTTAATGGACAGTTTTTATTTCAAAGTGTTCCTGCAGGTCAACATAGTTTTAGAATAAGCTTTATTGGTTATACTTCCATTGAGCAGGAGTTAAATGTAGGTTCAGATTTAAATTTACACTTTCATCTGAAAGATGATAACACACTTTTAGATCAAGTAGTTATTTCTTCAAAAGGAGTACAAACGGTTAGAAATACGGAAAAGATTTCTAACAAAGAACTTGTTGAGAAGTTTTCTGGATCATTAGCTAAGACCCTTGAGAATATACCTGGGGTTAATGCTATGGAGATTGGAGCGGGTGCTTCCAAACCTATTATTCGCGGACTTGGATTTAACCGTGTTGCGGTGGCTGAGAACGGAGCGAAGCAAGAAGGACAACAATGGGGAGCTGATCACGGATTAGAAATCGATGCCTTTAGTACAGAAGAAGTAGAAGTAGTAAAAGGGGTTGGAGCTATTGAATATGGAAGTGATGCTATTGGTGGAGTAATTAAAATCAACAATGAAAAGGTTCCAGAAGTACACTCTTTTTCTGGGAATGCAACGATATTTGGCAAGACTGTCAACGATTCTTATGGTGCTTCAATTCAATTGAAAGCACGTGAAGACAAGTTCTTTTATAAATTGAAGGCAACTGCACAAGATTATGGAGATTATAGGGTGCCCACAAAGGAAATATATTACTTGAATACGGATATCCCAATTTACGGTGGGCGAATGAAAAATACAGCAGGGAAGAACTTAGCCTTGTATGCTCAAGTTGGCTATGTAGATGGAAAGGTTAAAAATGTATTGAGTTTGAGTAATGTGTACGACAAAAGTGGTTTTTTCCCTGGATCACATGGACTACCTGATATATCAAGTGTTGTAGATGATGGTAATCACCGCAATATTGGGCTGCCAAATCAAAGTGTGAATCACTTTAAAGTAACGAACAATTTTAGCTATGACCTTACTGATAATAGTAAGTTTAGTGTTTTGCTTTCTTTTCAGAATAATAAACGACAAGAAAGTAGCCTTTTTCACTCGCACTTTGATAATCAACAAGCACCTACAAAAGACCCTAATTTAGAGTTAGAGTTCAATTTGAATACTTTTGATGCTGCAGTGAAGTATGAGTATTTGTCTCCTAATAATCACAAAAGTACTATTGGGGTACAGTACACTTATCAGAATAATACAATTGCAGGTTATGGCTTTTTATTGCCAAAGTTTAATCGATTTGGCATTGGTGCATTTGCTACGCATGAGCATTTTGTGAATGAACGATTAACTTGGGAGGCAGGAGTGCGTGCTGATTATGCCGAAATTCATATTAAACCATTTTACGACGAAGTATTGTACGATTATTTGAGAGGGAATGGGCATTCTCATAATTTTGCAGCAGACTATGCACAGCGCAGCCATAAAACAGATAAGGATTTTACAAGTTTTAATGCAATGGTTGGAGCGAAGTACGATTATACTGATAAAGTTAAGTTTGCTGCTACTTTTGGGACGAACTTTAGGTTTCCTACAGCAATTGAAATGGCTTCAAATGGAGTTCACCACGGAGCTTTTAGACATGAGAAAGGAAATAGTAATCTGAAGCCTGAGCAAGGGGTTGCTGTTGATTTTAGAGCAAGTTATGACAGTGATAACTTCAATACAACTCTTAGTCCTTATGCTTACTTTTTTTCTAACTATATTTTCCTGAAGCCATCAGGTAAGTTCTCTGTTTTACCAGATAGTGGCCAGATTTATGAATATTCTCAATCACAGGCATTTATATCAGGTTTTGAATGGAAAGTACAGCAGCGTTTCTTACAGCATTTTGTTTTTGATGGAGTATTTGAGTATATCTACAATCGTCAAATTTCAAATGGCAAGAAAGGGAATTATCCTTTGCCATTTTCTCCACCAATGAATTTCTTTGGTGAGTTAAAGTATGAGCTTAACGATTGGAAGGTGTTTAAAAATACAGAAGCATTTGTCAATGGCAAGTGGTATGCTAAACAAGAGCGAATCGCCCAAGGAGAATCAATTACACCGAGCTCTTTTAGTTTTGGAGCAGGTATAACTTCTTCTATAAGAGTTGGAAATTTTGAAGCAAAAACAAGTTTAGTAGCTACGAATATCTTCGATAGAAAGATCCTTAATCACATGAGTTTTTATCGTCCATTAGAAATACCAGAATTAGGTAGATCAATTCAATTAATGATTCAAATTCCCTTTTAATGAACAAAAAGAACATTCGTGTTCTGTGGTTGACATTGATGTTATCGGTATTTATTATACCACACATCAGCAATGTTTTACACTTTGTTGTTATAAAGCATGATTTTGGAAGAAGAACTAAGGTATTAGAATATGTCAATAGCAATAGTATTCACTATTGTGATCAATATTTGTTTAAGATTTCTCCTTTACTTGAGTTTGATTCAATTCAATGGGAGGTAATTGTCGAGTTAGCTTATCACTGCGTTGATGATTTCTATCTATTAAGCAAATACAGTTTTGATACTTTTTATTATTATTTAAGAGGACCTCCTGAGGTGTTGTTTCTTACACATATATAGACAACACAACAGAAGTAATATCTTTTAAATTTAAAAATTAATAAAAATGAAAACAATTAAATATATAGCCTTTTCTTTCGTTCTTAGTTCTGCCTTTTTAACGTCGTGTACTGCTGGTGACGATAACGTTGACACAGAACCACCTGTAGTTATTCTAAATGCTCCTGCAGAAGGGGCAAAGTTAGAAGCAGGCAAGGATATCCACTTTGATATGGATTTGTCGGATAACGAAGCACTTGGATCATACAATGTCGATATACACAATAATTTTGATGGACATAATCACGGAGGTGGAAATCATACGCATAGTTTGACTGTTCTACACGATGACCATGATCACGACCACGATGAGGAAAATGAAGGAAGAACTCCTTTTAGATTTAATCGCACTTGGGATGATATATATGGAAAAAAGAATGATCATATTCACCATCACGAAATTGTGATTGATAAAGATGCTAAAAGAGGAAAGTACCATTTTGTCGTAAAGGTTGTTGACAAAGCTGGAAATCAATCGATGGTGTTTCGCAACATCGAGATTGTAGATCCAGGAAATGGAAGTGGGCACGATCATGATCACGACCACGATCACAATCACTAATAATCTTTTCTCAAGCTTTATTTCTAACAGGTCAAGTGAAAACTTGATCTGTTTTTTTACTTTATACCGATTTAGCGGTATTCTAATGCTTAATTGGAAAGATAATGTCGATAATTATTTATATTTGTTTCTTAACTAATAATTACCCTAATATTCTATGAGAAAAACATTTATGACACTTATTGTGGCAACAGTTATTATTTCTTGTAAACAAGGAAATACTGACTCAAATAAAGAGATTAAATACCCTGAAACACACAAAGGAGATGTGGTAGATACTTACTTTGGTGTTGAAGTGGCCGACCCATATAGATGGTTGGAAGACGATAGATCTGAAGAGACAGCTGCTTGGGTTAAGGCAGAGAATGAAGTAACCTTTGATTACCTTGGTCAGATTCCATTTAGAGATGAGTTAAAGAAGCAAATGGAAGAGGCTTGGAATTATGAAAAGATAGGAGCTCCATTTAAAGAAGGCAAGTACACTTATTTCTTTAAGAATGACGGATTGCAGAATCAATCGATTTTGTATCGCAAGAATGAGGAGGGGAAAGAAGAAGTATTCTTAGACCCTAATAAGTTCTCAAAAGACGGTACTACTTCTTTTGGTAGTATTGACTTCTCTGAAGATGGTAGCAAAGTGGCCTATGCTATTTCTGAAGGAGGTAGTGACTGGAGAAAAGTGATTGTATTAGATACAGAAACTAAAGACGTAATCGGGGATACCTTAGTAGATGTGAAATTTAGTGGTGTTTCTTGGTATAAGAACGAAGGATTCTACTATTCAAGCTATGATAAGCCTGAAGGAAGTGAATTATCTGCTAAGACAGATCAACATAAATTGTATTATCACAAATTGGGATCTGCACAGAAAGACGATACGCTTATTTTTGGTCAAGATCAGAAAAGACGTTACGTAGGTGGTTACGTTACAGGGGATAATAACTTCTTAGTGATTACTGCAGCTAATTCAACTTATGGTAATGAACTTTACCTAAAAGATTTAACGAAAGCGAATAGCCCTATTGTTACTGTGGTGAATAACTTTGATAGCAGTAATAATGTGTTGGACAGCAAAGATGGTAAACTGTATATCGCTACGGATTACAAAGCGCCAAATACAAGAGTGGTTACAGTAGATGCTACCAATGCAGGTCAAGCGAACTGGGTTGACTTCATTGCTGAAACTGAAAATGTACTTAACCCTACAAAAGGTGGAGGATATATCTTTGCAAGTTATTTAAAAGACGCCGTATCATTTGTTAAACAATACGACTATACAGGAAAGGAAATTCGCGTGGTTGAACTACCAGGAATTGGTACAGCTGGTGGTTTTGGTGGTAAAAAAGAGGATACAACGTTGTATTATTCTTTTACGAACTACATTACACCAGGAACTATATATGCTTTTGATCCTAAAGAAGGAGTTTCTAAAATATACGAACAACCAAAAGTTAAGTTTGATTCTTCTCAGTATGAATCTAAACAAGTATTCTATACTTCTAAGGACGGAACAAAAGTACCAATGATTATCACCTATAAGAAAGGTACTGAACTGAATGGCAAAAACCCTACAATGCTTTATGCGTATGGAGGTTTTAATATTAGTTTGACACCGTCATTTAGCATTGCAAATGCTATTTGGTTAGAGAATGGCGGTATCTATGCGGTACCTAACCTAAGAGGTGGAGGAGAATATGGTAAAGAATGGCATGTTGCTGGAACAAAGATGCAAAAACAAAATGTATTTGATGACTTTATCGCTGCAGCTCAGTATTTAATCGACAACAAGTATACATCATCAGATTACCTTGCAATTAAAGGTGGTTCAAATGGAGGATTGTTAGTTGGTGCTACAATGACTCAATGTCCAGACCTTATGAAAGTTGCTTTACCTGCAGTAGGAGTATTGGATATGTTGCGTTACCATACATTTACAGCAGGAGCTGGATGGGCGTATGATTATGGTACATCTGAAGATAGTAAAGAGATGTTCGAGTATATTAAAGGATACTCTCCTCTACACAATGTGAAAGCTGTTGCTTATCCTGCTACAATGGTAACAACTGGTGATCACGATGATAGAGTAGTACCTGCACATAGCTTTAAATTCGCTGCTGAATTACAAGCTAAGAATACAGGTAATAACCCAATGTTAATCCGCATTGAAACAAATGCTGGACATGGTGCTGGAAAATCGATTGCTCAACAAGTACAAGAGCATGTAGATTTACAGGCATTTACACTTTACAGCATGGGAATCAAGAAATTGAAATAATTCATACTTCGTATGAAATAGAAACAAGAAGGCGAGTCAACTATTTGACTCGCCTTTTTATTTTGTTTTGATTTTTGGAAAGCCTCCATCTACACTTAGCTCTGTACCTACGATGAATGAAGCAGCTTCAGAAGCTAAAAACATAACTGCCTCTGCTACTTCAGATGCAAGACCGAAGCGCTGTATAGGCACTTGTGGTGCGAAGGAAGTAGTAAATGAGTCTACTTGTTCTTTTGACAAGTTTGATCGATCAAAGTAATTCGTTTGGATAGGGCCTGGCGATACAGCATTAACGCGTATTCCTCTACTGATTAATTCTGATGCAAAGGTCTTAGTGAATGATTGCACAGCTGATTTAGCTGCAGAATAGACACTTGAGTTTGGCATACCTACCTCCGTGACGATAGAGGTGTTTAGTACGATAGCACTATTGTTAGTCATTAGAGGTAAGACTTGTTGTACAGTAAATAAAGTTCCTCTCACAATCGTATTGAACATTTCTTCATAATGCACTTCGTCAATAAGCTCTAAAGGCGCATATTTACCAAAACCTGCATTGACAAACACAATGTCCAAATGGGAGGTGTATTGACGTAGTTCTTCGTTGAGGTGCATTAGGTCCTTCATGGATCCAGCATCCGTTACAATACCAATGGTATGATGACCTAATTCTTGAACTGTATGGTCAAGGGTAATTTTATCTCTACCGGTTATTATGACTTGTGCTCCTTCTTGAATGAATAATTGGGCTGTAGCTTTTCCTATGCCACTTGAACCACCTGTAATAAGCGCTATTTTTCCTTTGAGTTTCATATCGAATTGATTTAAAACTCAAAAGTATATAGGCTGTGATTCTCTGACAATCCGATTCTTGCTATTGTTTTTTTATTAGTACTGATAGTCTTTTACTCCTGCATAAATATCCGCTTTAATGAAATTTTTGTCTGGAGGTATAGGGCAAGAGTATTTTGGATTATAGGTGCAATAGGGATTATAAGCCATGTTAAAGTTGATTGTTATTTCATCTCCTTCAGGTATTTCTAAGTCTAAATATCGACCGCCTCCATAGGTTGTTTCTCCCGAACTCAAATCTGTAAAGGGTAGAAAGAGGTGATTCGTGTATTCTTCTTTACCCTTTAGGCTTAGATCTTGAAATACATCAACGGTATGTGTTTTGTCGGCCAAGGTAAATGTGATTTCTCCAAATTTGATATAGGTTGGCTTTCTACTTGTGGTTGTTGGCATTTCAAACGGTTTTTCGCCTGGAGTTCTCAATAGCTTCCCCGTAACAATAAAATCTTCTTGAATAGGAAAAAAATCTAAGGATTCAAATGTTTTTAAAGCATCCTTTGGCAAAGGACTGGTTTTACTATCTGCAAATTCTTTGTTTAGTTTTTTCTGAAATTTAGCAGCTTTTTCGGTTTCTGTTAAATGGTCTGAATTGCAGCTAATACCTATTAGTGCAAGGGCTATCATTGCAAGTAATTTCTTCATGTTTGTGGGTTTGGAGTAAATATATAAAAAAAGGTTTGCCTAAAAAAAGACAAACCTTGTTTCTATATTGTTTTGAGAATTATCCCAAGTGAGAACGCAACATCCAAGCTGTTTTTTCATGTTCTTCCATTAATCCAATAAGGAAGTCAGCAGTACTCTTATCATTTGATTCTTCTATTGCATCTATATTTTGTCTGATAAACGATACAATGATTTCATAATCGATTAACAATTCACTTATCCATGATTTACTGTCAGTCTTATCAGTTGATCTTTCTTCTGTCAAATGCGTTAGTTTTAAGTAATCTTTTAACGAAGAAGGTGCATAGTGTCCTAAAGTTTTGATACGCTCAGCTACAGCATCTACATTTACTGCTAACTCAGTGTACAACTCTTCGAAATAAACGTGTTTTGAATGAAAATCTACACCTGTTACATTATAGTGCGCATTTCTTGCTTTAGTATAAAGTACAAATTCATCCGCTAATAATTTAGCTAATACGTCTGCATTAAATTGACGTGCTTTGTCTGTAAGTCCAATATTTGCTTTCATAGTTTCTTAATTTTTATTACTATGTAAAGGTAGTAATATATTGTCGGATTGTGTTGATATCTAATTGTTTGTATTTATTTGACTATTGATAAATCTGATACCAAAATGTCTCAAAAACAAAAGGAGGAACTTTTAAAAGTTCCTCCTCTTTCATATTATTTAAATAAGTCTTTTTTTGCGTCTTGAAGCTTTTTGTCTGCTTCATTTTTCGCATCTTCAGTTTTAGATTTAGCGTCTTTAATTAATTCGTCTGCTTTATCTTTCGCTTCGTCTGCTTTTTCGTTGATTTTGTCTGTAGCTTCATTTGCTGCCTCTTTTAGTTGGTCTGCTTTTTCTTTTGCATCACCTTTTAAATCATTTGCTACATCGTTAGCTTCTTTTTTTAGGTTTTCTGAAGCCTCAACAGTTTTAGCTTTTAATGCATCCCACTCTTTTTGAGCTTCCTCTAATGCTTTGTTAGCTTTTTCTTTTGCTTCTTCATTTCCTTCTTTCACTGCAACTTCTACAGCTTTCTTAGCCTCTTCTAACTTAGTTGATGCATTGTCTAATGCTCCTTTTAAGTCTTCTTTAGCTTCTTGTCCTGCTTCGATTACATCTTGTTTCATTTCTTCTACCTCTTTTTTGGTATCCTTACAAGAAACAAACATTAATCCAAATGCTGCTAATAATAAAATTGATTTTTTCATAGTTTTTATTCTTTTATTTATTGTTTCCCTCAAAAATAAAGATTTTTATTTTAATAAGACAATAAAAACCATTATAATCTCAAATTTTACTTCTTTTTTGGTTTTTTCTTCTCAATATTACCATCAAAATCTAAGGGGCCGAAGTTGTTTACGTACTTTGTAATCAACGATCTTCTTTTATTGATATAAGGGCCAGAACCTGTAGCTTTGTATTTTCGTGGATTTGGAAGAATAACTGCTATGCTCGCAGCTTCTGAAGGGCTTAGATGCTTTGCTTGCTTATTAAACCAATAGTAAGATGCTGCTTCGGCGCCATATATGCCTTTGCCCATTTCTATACTATTGAGATAAACTTCTAATATTCTTTCTTTAGGCCAAATAAGTTCAATCAACACTGTAAAATAGGCCTCAAACCCCTTGCGAATATAACTTCTCCCTGGCCACAAAAAAACGTTCTTAGCCGTTTGTTGAGAAATAGTACTTCCTCCCTTTATACGTGCATTTTTCTTTTCGTTATTTTTCATCGCCTTTTCGATTGCCTTCATATCAAATCCATTGTGACTGATGAAATTTCCATCCTCTGATGCGATTACAGCTTTTTGCAAGTTTACATTTATTTCGTTAAGAGGTACCCAATTGTGTTTTAGTGTGATGGATTCTCCTGCTTTCATTTGTTCATACATTCTTATAAACATCAATGGTGTATAAGGAACTGGAACAAATCGAAATAGAATAACAGAAGCAATACTAAAAATAAAGAAGTAAATTATTGCTTTCAACAAAAAGCGAAATAGCTTGCGTATCATAGGGATAAATCAAGGTAAAAATCGTAGCAAATGTATATAAAAAAGTCTTTCTTTTCACAGGGATTACTTGAAATATCAAAAAAAAACCTTTGTATATTTTAAATACAAAGGTTTGATTATAAGTGTTTTATTTTTCCTATACTGGATTTGTTGTCCAAAGTGACGCTGACTTCAACATTGCTCTTCTTGGTAATTTAAGAGTAGCTACTATTAGTTCAGCAAAATCTTCTGGTTGAAGGATGTGATCTGGGTTACCATCTGTCAGACCTAATTCTATCGACATATCTGATGCAATAGTACTTGGCGTTAACGTACAAACTCTAATATTGTTTTTGCGTACTTCCTTCATCAGTGACTCAGACATTCCGATAACAGCAAATTTAGATGCTGAGTATGCAGACGTAGTTGCATTTCCATTTAACCCAGCAGTGGATGCTACATTGAATATATCTCCTTCATTTTGATCAATTAAATGAGGCAATACTTCTCTTGTTACATTGTAAACTCCCATTACGTTTGTAAGTAGAATTTCTTCCCAACGCTCAGCTGGCATATCTGTGAATTTACCAAATTCTGAAATACCTGCATTGTTTACCAAGATATCTACTCCACCAAGGGTATTGATAACCTTCGCTATTTCGCTTTTAACTTTCGCTTTATCTGTTACATCAAATGCTGCATAAGTTGCTTTAACGCCTAAAGCCTCTAATTCTTTAACTGTTTCTTGTAGCTTTCCTTCATTTCGACCTGTAATAGCAACATTAATTCCCTCTTTTGCAAAGGCAATAGCTGTCGCTTTACCAAGTCCTCGTCCTCCACCAGTTATTATTGCATTCTTTCCTTTCATGTTTTCTTATATTTTTATTGTTTTAGGTAAAAATACTGAATTATTAATCAAAAGTATGTTTAGTTGTTGTTAATAAACAGTTACTTATCTAATGTTTTTTTCTATTGCATTCCAAAGACCGTATCTCTTTTTCAGCGCCTCCTTTGACACAGCGATGACATCCTGCCATTTTTGTTGATCCTCTCCACATAATTCTGTTATCATTTGCATGGCCATCGGGCCGTGTTCATCACCATCTAATTCGATGTGACGTTCAAAATAGTAAACTAATTTGCTCAAATCTGTTTCAGGGAAGTTTTGTTGAAACCCTCTGAGTATTTCTGTGAACATATCTGGAATTAAATCTTCTCTACCGAAAGTAAAGGCAGCTGCAATCTCATGTGGTTTTCCCGCTTCGATAGTCTTGAATGTGAAGTTTAAAAAATCTTTTACTCCTTCATCCAAATTCATTGTTGCTATCGCCTCAAATATGGGTGTACCTCCTTTAAGCTTATCGATCAATGTAGATATAGTTGTAGTATTCGCCTCAGCAGTTGTCATGGCATCTAAGTACATTTCAAAATGACTTAATCGCTGACCATCTATAGCAAGGTCTGATTCTTCAGCTAACACGATTTCATTGATTAAATACCTTGTTTGAGCATAGGGAGACGCAAACCACGGAGTAGTGGTACAAGTGAGCTTTTGTTGTAATGCTTTTAATAAAGACATAAAATCCCATACAGCATACACATGTCCTTCCATAAAGGCACGTAGATTGTCAATGGTTTTTATCTTATTGTAAAGTGGATGCTGTAATAGTGCATTTCTTTCTGGCGAAATGAGTGTGTTTACTTCTTGAATTGTCATGGCAAAAAAATATTTGTGCAAAAATAAAAAAGCTTCCCTGCAAAGAGAAGCCTTTTCTATAAAGTTTAGTGATTTGAATATTGTTTATTTGAATGCAGAGAACCCCGTCACATCCATACCTGTAATTAGCAAGTGAATATCATGAGTTCCTTCATATGTGACAACAGATTCTAAGTTCATCATGTGACGCATAATAGAGTATTCTCCTGTGATACCCATTCCTCCTAACATTTGTCGTGCTTCACGAGCGATATCTAATGCCATAGCTACGTTGTTGCGCTTTGCCATGGAGATTTGAGCGGAAGTAGCACGTCCCTCATTTCTCAATACGCCAAGTCTCCAAGTTAACAACTGAGCTTTGGTAATTTCGGTAATCATTTCTGCCAACTTCTTTTGTTGTAACTGAGTCGCACCGATTGGTTTATCAAATTGTATGCGCTCTTTCGAATAGCGAAGTGCCGTATCGTAGCAGTCCATAGCTGCTCCGATTGCTCCCCATGCAATCCCATATCTCGCAGAGTCAAGGCAACCAAGAGGTGCTCCTAATCCTGATTTGTTTGGTAGTAAGTTTTCTTTTGGAACTTTGACATTATCAAAAATAAGCTCTCCTGTAGCAGAAGCTCTCAAAGACCACTTATTGTGTGTCTCAGGAGTAGAGAAACCTTCCATACCGCGTTCTACAATCAGTCCATGGATACGACCTTCCTCATTTTTAGCCCATACTACTGCAAGGTGTGCAAATGGTGCATTAGATATCCACATCTTAGCTCCATTTAATAGATAATGATCTCCCATATCTTTGAAATTGGTAATCATTCCCCCTGGATTTGATCCGTGATCAGGTTCTGTTAGTCCAAAGCATCCAATGTATTCTCCTGTTGCTAATTTAGGTAAATACTTCATTCGCTGTTCTTCTGTTCCGTATTTCCATATTGGATACATCACAAGAGAAGATTGTACAGATGAGGTAGAGCGAACTCCCGAATCTCCTCTCTCTATCTCTTGCATGATTAATCCGTACGAAATTTGGTCTAATCCTGCTCCTCCATATTCTGTTGGTATATATGGACCAAAACCACCTATTTCAGCTAATCCTGGTATTATTTGTTTAGGAAATTCAGCGCGTTGTGCAAAATCTTCAATGATGGGTGATACTTCTTTTTTAACCCATGCTCTTGCCGTATCTCGTATTAACTTGTGTTCATCAGTGAGCAAGTCGTCTAAGTGGTAATAATCAGGTGCTTGAAATAAATCTGGTCTCATATAATTAAAATGTTTTTTTGGTTGTATAACAAAAATAGTTAATATTTAGTCTTTTGCAATTTTTACGCAGTTTAATTCTGATTCTTCTCCTTTTTTTCGTAAGCCTCCTTTGTTATTATCTGCTTTCGTGCTTAATAATTTGTGTTGTTGCAGTGTGTTCTGTTCTGCTATTTGCTACATACTTTATCGATATGATAGTATAGTGATCGTAGGGTCATGGCATAGTGGTCGCATGTATTTAGCTATAAACTATGCGACCACTATGCGATCATATGCCGACCACAAGCCGACCACCCCTAAAAAAGGGTGTCTCGTCCTAATATAGCTGTACAGTTATTGTTGTCTCGTTCTAATGTAGCAGAGTTCCGCAAAGTCGGGAGACTTTGCGGAGCCTGTATTGTCTTTGTGGAGGGAGATTGTAGTAAAGACTTCTGTTATGTCTATGTATCACAATATGATGACATCTAATTATCTGTTGTTTGATTCTACAGGGGAGTTGATTAAAGAATTCGAAGGAGTACAAGGAGCGGATTTTGAAGAGCAGTCGAGAGCGTTGATGAAATAGGAGCGTAGTTATATTTATTTGAATGTTGATATTTAGTTATTCTTTAATTATTTAAATTGCTGTTACTTAGCTTTAATTGATTTGTGAACTATGAAATATAAGATATTCTATATGCTTTTAATGCTGTGCTCTATGGGAGTATTAGGACAGGAAAAATTACATATTATAGGGAAACTGGAAGGAATAAGCGATGAGGTAAAGATGAAGTTATCTAGTGGTGGAAAAGAACAAGAATTTCGTCTAAAGAATGGTGAGGTAGATGTGTCTATGGTACTAGAAGATGTTCCTAATTATGTGAGATTAGATGCTTATGTAGGAAAAGAGACAAAGAGTACCTTCTTTTTTTTAGGAAATGAGTCTGTAACTATTAATGGTTCTATAAATGATTTTTCAGGTAATCTTAGAGCGATGAATTCTGTGAATGACAGTCTGAGATATGAAAATATGTTAGTTAATAAGCACTTAGTAGAAGAACGAAGTGTTTATATCAAAGAGTATTATCGTCTTTTAGAAGAAGGGAAAGCTAAGGATAGTGTAGCGAAGGTGTATCTAAGTGATGAAGAACCTCTAGGTGAGATTAAGAAGTTGTCAAATCTTATTAACAAACAAGATAACGCTTTTATAAAAAAGAATATTAATACAGCTTATGCTCGATACCTACTGCAATATCAGGCTATAGATTATTCATCAGATTATTTAAACGAACTATATGCTCTTATAGATCCTAAGTATTATGATACTAAAGAAGTACAGATGCTTAAGATATATATAGATCATAAGCTTCTGGAAATAGGAGATAAGTATTATGATTTTTATGCTGAAGATCTACAAACTAAGCAAGTAAAGCTTAGTGATTACTTTAGGGGGAAATATGTATTGTTAGATTTTTCGACTTACCACTGTGGCTATTGTGAAAAAGCAGCTCCTAAGACAACTCAGATAGCTGATAACTTGAAGGATAAGCTTGTACATATTACGTATTATGCAGGACATGATCAGAAAGATAAGTTTAAATATTACTCTGAATTTAAAGGGAATAAGGGTATTTTATTAGGTAATAAAGAGGGAAGACTAAGTCCTGTTCTAGCAATGTATAGAAATAATAGTACACCAGATTATTGGTTGTTTGATCAAGATGGAAAACTAGTGAGGAGATTCGAAGGAATGCAAGGAGAGGATTTTGAAGAACAATTAAGAGCGTTGATGAAATAGGCGTAAGCGATTTTACATATATAAGTATAGGACAAAAGTCTTATGCCCTCAAGAAGATTCCGTATATTTTCGCTGTTGATTACAAAACAACAATAACAACGATGAGAACTAAAATAGATTTATCTCAATGGAATAGAAAAGAGCAGTATGCGTTCTTTTCACAATTTACAGAACCTTTCTTTGGATTAACCGTACAAGTGGATTGTACCACTGCTTACCAAAAAGCAAAAGAGAAAGGGCATTCTTTTTTCTTAACTTATTTATACGACGCACTAAAGGCTGCTAATGAAGTAGAGGCATTTCGATATAGAATAGTAGATAACGAGGTATATTTGTATGATGAGGTACACGCTTCGCCTACTATCAATAGACCGAATGGTACGTTTGGGTTTGCGTATATGGATTACTATAGTGATAAAGAAGTTTTTTTGATTAAGGCAAAAGAAGAGATTGATCGAGTACAGCAATCAACAGACTTCTTCCCAGCATCAAAAGGGGAGAATGTATTGCATATATCTACTGTGCCTTGGCTTGATTTTACTTCTATGTCGCACGCACGTCACTATGATTTTCCTGATAGCTGCCCTAAGATTTCGTTTGGTAAAGTGATGGAAGAGAATGGTCGTAAGCGTATGGCGGTATCTATACATGGACATCATGCACTGATGGATGGAGTACATGTAGGGGAGTTCGTAGATCGTTTTCAACAACTTTTAAACGAGAAGTAAGATGAGTAAAGTAATCATCCCTGAGGGCATAAAGAAGATAGCTACACTATGTGTGCTTAGAAATGGTAGTAACTTAATGCTGCTAAAGCGTTTAAAAGAACCGAATAAGGATATGTACACTCCTGTAGGAGGTAAGATAGAACCTTTCGAAACTCCTGAGGAGGGTGTGATCCGTGAGACGTTTGAAGAGACGGGTATAAAAGTAGAGAAGGTGAAGTTCTGCGGAATACTGACAGAGACTTCTCCTGTGAAGTATAATTGGCTAAACTATGTGTATGCAGCTGATATCGATGCTGTAACTCCTCCTGAGTGTAACGAGGGAACTTTAGAGTGGATAGCGTATGAGGACTTGCTAAATGTACCTACTCCGAAGACAGATTGGTTTATTTATAAATACATCTTAGAGAATAAGCCTTTTGTGTTTCACGCATTATACGATGGAGAGTTGAATTTGTTAGAGATGAAGGAGGAGATAACAGGTTTACAGTTGTCAGTTAACGGTTAACAGTTTTTGCCTATGGCATTAAGTATAGGTTTACTGTAGAAACGCAATATTTTGCGTGTCACATAAAGCAGGTAGATACATAATTAAAGAAATATAAAAAGCCCTACTATGACAGTAGGGCTTTTGCTTTATTAATATTTAGGTTTTGGTTTCCAGTAGATCTTTTGGATGTCGAATTGCTTTGTGTCTGGGTTGAATCGGTATTGTATAGTGTTGCCTTTAAGGCAGTATTGATATTCATCTTTAGTATGATACCAAGAACTCTCAAACTCGATAATCTGTTTATCATCTAAGTTAACATCATAAATAGATAGTTCTGCACCTTGAATTTTATCTAAACAGTCTGAATTGATATTAGGAAGAGTTACAAGATTTTCGAAATTCCCGAAGACTTCTTCTTGTGTGTAAGAATTAACTATCTCATTTTCTTTTACTTCTAATATATGTATGCTATTACTATCTCCAACTACATCATCTGTCACAATGTATATAGATTGATCAGTTGCTCTATAGATTGTTATAGTCCAATATCCATCTATGATAGAGAAACCTGCTGTGTGTGGCTCGAAGTAACTTTGATTAAAGTACAAAGGATCATCATCTATATAGTAGTTATTTTTCTTGATTTCATTATACCATGATTGACGTTCTGCTATATCCCATCCCCAGGTAGTAAAAACGGTATCAGGTAATAACAGTATCATATCTAAGATGTCTTTATGTTTATCAAAGTCTATATCTATTTGTTTAGGATAATCAGGGTGTTGATTATCAGTTGTCTGGTCAATTTCTTCTATAGCAGGTATTTCTTGAACAACTTCTTCTGTGGTTGAATTTTGAAACTCTTGAAAAGGTTGTTGTTTCTTGCCACAGGAGAATATCAATAAAGTTAGTGTTATTAGATATAAATATTTCATATTGAATAGTATAGAAAGTAATGTAATTTACAATAAATTATGGAGTTGTTGTGTTATTTTAATTGTAGCTTAGTTAATTAGGAAAAACATTAGATAATGATATTGTTTAAAAGCTATAGTAGAAGATAATAATTATAAACACTAATTATCAGCATATTATATTTGATTGCTTTAAATTTGATATATTTGTAATCAGAAAAAGATAATTGAATAGGATGATAATCTGGACAGTAGAAATACAGGATTTGACTCTGGACAATTCAATATAAAAAGCCCTACTGTCATAGTAGGGCTTTTGCTTTATATTAATTTATTTTATTCTGTTTTCTGCGTTTTCTGATACGTCTAATGATCAAGATTAATCCAATTGAGATTAGGATAAATGGCCAGATATAGAATAACCCTATCACAAATGATAATAGATTACTCCATCCAGAACCAAAGGCAGATGATATTTCGTACCCAAAGCCAGTTGTTGATTCTCCTTTTTCATAGAAAGTTACCGTAAGGGTACTTAGCGATATTCTACTCTTTAGATACTTTAATCGGCCTTCAAAAGATTCTATATTCGCACGTAGAGCCCCCAGTTCTCTTTCTATTCTTAGAATATCATCTATTGAATTGGCGCGTTTAAGTAATTCTTTATAGCGCACTTCTATTTCTTTCTTCGTCTTGATTCTCGCTTCTACATCGATGAACTCTTCGGTTACATCTAAGGCATTGATGTTTTTGCTGTCTACTTTAGTGGCAGTCTGTGTAACTCCTTCTAACAAGGTTTCGAAGTTCTTCGCAGGTACTCGAATCACAATGGTATGTTCAGTGCGATTGCTGTAGACATTTGATGTGTCTTGTGATAGATATCCGTTGAGTTTTTTGCTACTTGCTACGATATTAGCTCGAGTTTCTTGTGCATTCGAAGTTTCAAAGCGTATTTTCCCTTCTTTGACTATCATGCGTTCAGGTACAGTGATATCTTGAGTAGCATCTGTGGATTGTGGTGCTTCAGTAGTGGTTTCGGCAGCAATATCAGCCAACGATGCTACTGTTTCTTCTCTTAGCTCTCCTGTTTTAGAACACGATATAAGAGCTGTGAATAACAAAAGCGTTAATACTTTAAGTGTCTTTTTCATAGTTATTGTTTTACATTAACAAATGTAATAGATAGTTTGTTGTAAAACTTAAGAAAAGTTAAAATTTTGTTTTAAATCACTGATTATGGGGAAAGTGGAAGTGTCGTTGTATAAACATATTTTCTCAAAGTCTGGAGACTTTAAGGAGCAGTCATGGTCATGATTCGTATAAAAAACAAAAACCTCTTGCCTATAAACAAGAGGTTTTTTACAACAAAAAAATTATAATAAAGAATTATGGATTCTGTTAGTCGGTTCCCAGTTCCCTGTTTCCTAAATAGCCACTGGACACTTTCTTAACACTCGGTCCTCCCCGTTCCCTGTTTCCCGTTCCCAGTTTCCTAAATAGNCGTTCCCTGTTTCCCGTTCCCAGTTTCCTAAATAGCCACTGGACACTTTCTTAACACTCGGTCCTCCCCGTTCCCTGTTTCCCGTTCCCAGTTTCCTAAATAGCCACTGGACACTTTCTTAACACTCGGTCCTCCCAGTTCCCAGTTTCCCGTTCCCCGTTCCCCGTTCTCTAAACCGTTGCAAGCTTAATGATCTTCTTGATATTATCAGATTTACCCATAGAGTAGTAGTGTACGATAGGGATACCTGCGTCTATCAATTCTCTTGACTGCTGTGCACACCATTCAATACCGATCTCGCGGATGGCAGCATTGTCTTTTGCTTTGAGTACTTCAGCAACCAAATCATCTGGTAAGTCAACTTTAAAACGTTGAGGTAGCAGATTCAATTGGCTTAGGGTAGCTAATGGTTTTAGCCCTGGGATAATCGGCACATCAATACCGATAGCTCTACATTTCTCTACAAAGGCAAAGAACTTACTGTTGTCAAAAAACATCTGTGTAACGATATATTCTGCTCCGTTGTCTATTTTCTGCTTTAGGTATTTAAGGTCTGTATCAAAGTTAGGTGCTTCCATGTGTTTCTCAGGATAACCAGCCACTCCAATGCAGAAGTCAGTCTTACTGGTATTCTCAAGCTCTGGGTCTAAATAGATACCTTGGTTAAGTTCACTGATTTGAGTTACCAATTCAGAGGCATATTTGTTTCCTTTCGGTTCGGGTTTAAAGTAAGTCTCGTTCTTCACAGCATCCCCTCTAAGGGCTACAACATTATCTATCCCTAAGAAATCAAGGTCTATGAGGAAGTTTTCGGTGTCTTCTTTGGTGAAGCCTCCACACAAGATGTGTGGTATAGCATCCAACTTGAATCTATGTTGGATAGCTGAACAAATGCCGACAGTTCCTGGTCTTTTTCTGACAACTCTTTTTTCCCACAGTCCGTTGCCTGCTTCTTTGTACTCATATTCTTCTCGATGATACGTTACGTCTATGAAAGGAGGGTCAAACTCCATTAGCGGTTCGATAGAGTCAAATATTCCTTGAATATTTTGTCCTTTTAAGGGAGGTAGTATCTCAAAAGAGAATTGTGTTTTCCCGTTTGCCTTTTGGATGTGTTCTGTTACTTTCATGATTCGTTCGTCGTTAATTTATTATTTTGTGCTAAGTTGGGTGACAGCCAACGTTCAGCTTCTTCTATTGTTATGTTTCTTCTCTTAGCATAGTCTGCTAATTGATCTTGTTCTATTTTACCTAATCCAAAGTATCTACTCTGTGGGTGGGCAAAATAATAACCCGATACTGCGGCGGCAGGGAACATGGCATAGCTCTCTGTCAGACTTACGCCTATGCGCTCTTCGACTTGTAGGAGTTTCCATATCGTTCCTTTTTCTAAGTGATCAGGACAAGCTGGATAACCTGGTGCTGGTCGAATTCCTTGATATGCTTCTTTTATTAGTTCTTCATTGCTAAGGCGTTCTGCAGAAGCATATCCCCAAATTTCTTTACGCACTGCGTGGTGAAGGTATTCTGCAAAGGCTTCTACTAAACGGTCTGCTAATGCTTTGACCATAATAGCGTTATAGTCATCAAGGTCATCTTCATATTGTTTGGCTATTTCATCTACTCCAAAACCTGTTGAGACTGCGAATAAACCAATGTAGTCCTCTAATCCACTTTCTTTTGGAGCAACGAAGTCGGCTAAGGCAATATTCGGAGCCTTGATGTTCTTCAGCGATTGTTGACGTAGCGTTAATAACTTGTCTAATGTTTCTCCTTGTTCATTGTACACTTCGATGTCGTCATCATTAACTTGATTTGCAGGAAAAATGCCCAATACACCTCGTGCTTCGAACCAACGTTCAGTGATGATTTTGTCTAACATTACTAAAGCATCGTCATATACTTGTGTTGCTGTCTGTCCTACTATCTCATCTGTCAAGATCTCAGGAAACTTGCCGAACAACTGCCAAGAACGAAAGAACGGTGCCCAATCTATAAATGGCAATAACTCGTCCAGCTCTACTGTTACAGTCTTCGTACCGATGAAGTTGGGTTTGACAATGTCTTTAGCATCCCATTCTATCTTGACTTTGTTTGCTCTTGCTTGTTCGATTGTGATATAGCTTTTGTCTCTTGCTCTACCTAAGTAATCGCGTCTAAGCTGATCGTATTCTGCTTTGATGTTTTCTTTAAAGCTTGCTTCAACTTCTTTTTGTAACAACTGATTGGCTATGGTCACTGAACGTGAGGCATCGTGTACATGTACAACGCAATTCTTGTATTCTGGTGCAATCTTCACAGCTGTATGAACACGAGAAGTAGTTGCTCCACCAATCATGATTGGAATATTGCTATTGGCCTTGTCAAGCTCTTTAGCCAAGTGTACCATCTCATCTAAGGATGGAGTGATTAATCCACTTAGTCCGATAATATCCACTTGCTCTTTTATCGCTGTTTCAATAATCTTCTCAGGAGGGACCATTACCCCAAGGTCAATGATCTCATAGTTATTGCAAGCCAATACCACTGCTACGATATTCTTACCGATGTCATGTACATCTCCTCTCACAGTAGCCATAAGTATCTTACCTGCATTACCTACAGAGGCTTCTGCGTTCTGTTTTTTACTTTCTTCTATAAAAGGAAGTAGATAGGCGACCGCTTTCTTCATCACACGTGCAGACTTTACTACCTGTGGTAAGAACATTTTGCCTGCTCCGAAAAGGTCTCCGACTACATTCATTCCATTCATTAGATATTGTTCAATCACTTGAATCGGTTGAGGTACACTAAGGCGAGCTTCTTCTGTATCTTGTTCTATATATGTTTCGATTCCTTTGACTAAGGCATGTGTTAGTCGGTCTTGGATACTACCTGAACGCCATTCTTCTACTTTAACTTCGGTTGATTGAATAGCACTTTCATTTTTAATACTTTCGGCAAAGTCGAGTAGGCGTTCAGTCGCATCAGCTCGTCTATTTAGCAACACGTCTTCTACGTGTTCCATTAAATCCTTGTCTACCTCATCGTAAACTTCTAACATCTCAGGATTCACTATACCCATGTTCATACCGTGCTGTATCGCATGGTATAAGAAGGCAGCATGCATTGCTTCTCTTACCTTGTTGTTTCCTCTGAAAGAGAAAGAAACATTACTTACACCACCACTTACGTTGGCATAAGGAAGGTTCTCTCTGATCCATTTGGTAGCATTAAAGAAGTCCAAAGCATTGTTGTTGTGCTCTTCCATTCCTGTCGCTACAGGAAATATGTTAGGGTCAAAGATGATGTCCTGAGGTGCGAAGTTCACTTGGTTGACTAATATATCATAAGAACGTTGGCAGATCTCTATACGTCTTTCTAAGGAGTCTGCCTGTCCTTTTTCGTCGAATGCCATTACTACAGAGGCAGCTCCGTAGCGTTTAATTAATTTAGCGTGTTCGATAAATAACTCTTCTCCCTCTTTTAGACTGATCGAGTTCACAATCGCTTTACCTTGTACTACGCGTAGTCCTGCTTCGATAATCTCCCATTTAGAACTATCAATCATGATAGGAACTTTCGCAATATCTGGTTCAGAAGCGATGAGGTTAAGGAAGTTAGTCATGCAATGCACACCGTCTAACAATCCTTCATCCATATTGATGTCAATAATCTGAGCACCTCCCTCTACTTGTTCTCTTGCTACAGCTAAGGCTTCGTCAAATTTCTCTTCTTTGATCAAGCGAAGAAACTTACGTGATCCTGTAACATTGGTGCGTTCTCCTACGTTGATGAAGTTCGCTTCTGCAGTCACATATAAAGGTTCTAATCCCGATAGGGCAAGTACTGGTTTTAGGTTGTTTTCTTTTGGTTTTCTGTCCTTACTGTGTTCTGCTACCGCCTGAGCAATTAGCTTAATATGTTCTGGAGTTGTACCACAGCACCCTCCGATGATTTGCACTAAGTTTTGACTTAAGAAACTGTCGATTAGTTCCTTCATCTCTGTTGGTGTTTGATCATATTCTCCAAAGGCATTTGGCAAACCAGCATTCGGGTGAGCTGAGATATTCACAGCAGCATGTTGACTTAATTGCTTTACATACGGTTCTAATTGCTCCGCTCCTAAAGCACAGTTAAACCCTATACTCAACAAAGGAATATGTGCTATAGAAATTAGAAAAGCTTCAACAGTCTGTCCTGATAAAGTACGTCCTGAAGCATCAGTTATCGTACCCGAAATCATGATTGGAATATCAATACCTCGTTCTGCCTGTATCTCGTCTATAGCAAATAAAGCTGCTTTAGCATTTAGCGTGTCAAATATGGTTTCTACTAATAGTAAGTCACATCCTCCATCTAATAGGGCTTCAGCCTGTTGCTTATAAGCTACTCTCAGCTCTTCAAAAGTAATGGCACGATATCCTGGGTTATTAACATCAGGAGATAAACTCGCTGTTTTATTCATCGGTCCGATAGCACCTGCTACATAGCGAGGTCTGTCAGGATCTAAAGCTTCTACTTCGTCTGCTACTTCTCGGGCTATCTTAGCCGATTGGTAGTTTAGTTCGTATACTATATCTTCCAGGTGGTAATCTGCCATCGCAATAGTAGTCCCTGAAAAAGTGTTTGTAGATAAGATATCAGCTCCTGCCAAAAGATATTGTCTGTGTACTTCTTTAACAGCTTCAGGTTGAGTAATAGACAACAAGTCATTATTTCCCTTCAGGGGGTGAGCAAAATCAGCAAAGCGCTCCCCTCTGAAATCTTCTTCTGAGAATCGGTAAGCCTGAAGCATTGTACCCATTGCTCCATCGAGTACTAAGGTGCGTTCTTTTAATAGGCTTCTGATATCAGTATGTATTCGTGTTGTTGACATAATTTTCTCTTTTAATCAATGTTTTTTTGAAGTGTCTTGAAAGGCATTATTTAATTGCAGTAGATAATGCTTGTTCTAAGTCACGGATAATATCTTTTGTATTCTCTAAGCCAACAGATAGACGTATCAGGTTGTCTGTAATACCTGTGGCTATTTTTTCTTCTGCAGGAACTTTACTATGTGTGGTAGAAGCAGGGTGGGTAACGATCGTTCTACTATCTCCAAGATTAGCAGAGCGGCTACATAATTGTAAAGCATTTAAGAATGCTTTACCAGCATCCAGTCCTCCTTTAATCCCAAAGGCGATGATGTTCCCTCCTTGTTTCATTTGTTTTTTTGCTATTTCATATTGTGGATGACTTGGTAAGAACGGATACTTGATAAACTCCACTGCTGGATGTCTTTCTAAATACTCTGCTATAGTCAAGGCATTCTCACAATGTCTATCTACTCGTACAGCTAATGTTTCTAAACTTTTAGACAAGACCCATGCATTAAATGGTGAAATGCTTGAGCCAATGGTACGAGCGAAGACATATATTTTCTGAATATACTCTTGATAGCCAACAGTCACACCTCCACAAGCTCTTCCTTGTCCGTCTATTAACTTAGTTGCCGAGTGTATGACTATATGTGCACCTAATGGAATCGGGTTCTGCAAGTAAGGAGTGGCAAAAGTGTTGTCTACAATAAAGATCAAGTTGTGTTTCTTTGCAATCTCTCCTAAAAAAGCTAAGTCTAATACATCCACTCCTGGGTTAGTAGGGCTTTCTGCAAAGAGAATCTTCGTGTTAGGTCGAATCAATTGCTCTACATCGTAAACTTGGTTTAGGTCGAAGTAACTCGTCTCAACTCCCCATTCTGGAAACATATTACTGAATAAACTTCTCGTAGAACCAAAGATGTTAGAACAAGAAACAATGTGATCACCTGTTTTTAATAATGGGAACAAGCTGCAGTACACAGCCGCCATACCTGTGGCAAAGGCATAACCTGCTTCTGCTTTCTCGAATAGCCTGATCTTTTCTACCAACTCAGTTTGATTAGGGTTAGTAAAACGTGAGTAAGAATATTGTTCAACTTCTTCTGCGAATACGGCACGCATATTTTCAGCATCGTCAAAGACAAAGCTTGAGGTTAGGTATAGTGGTGTAGAGTGCTCATTGTATTGGGAGCGCTCTGTCTGTGTTCTTATGGCTTGTGTCTCAAAACAACAGCCTTCTTCATTGTTAATTGTACTCATCTTTTTTTTTAGTTTACGGTTAACGGTTTACAGTTAACAGTGGTTAGTTTTTGGTATTCACTTGTAAATCAAAAGTAGTTGCTTAATCAAAGCCTCTTTAAATACTTGACTATTATGGTCTCATATGATTATTTTAGTATTAAATGGTAGCATAAAGTGGGACACTATGTTGATTTACAGCTTATGGTTAACGGTTTACAGTTAACAGTGTTTGACACAAGATTCTGTGTCACTTTTACAGTTACGTTGGTTAGTTCGTTAACTGTAAACTGTCCACTGTTAACCAATTTATTTATCAGCTAATCTTAAAATATCTCCAAATACTCCTCTGGCAGTTACAGATGCTCCAGCTCCAGCTCCTTGGATAATGATAGGGTTGTCGCCATAGCTCTCAGTGTATATCTCGAATATACTGTCTGAACCTTTTAATTGTCCTAAAGCAGAACTTGTTGGTACTTCGATTAACTTCGTTTCTAATACTCCTTTGTCTTTTTGTAGATCGCCTGATAGCTCTCCTACATAGCGAAGTACTGTATCTGGTGCTAAGCCTTGTTTTATCTTGTCGAAATAAGGGTTTAACTTCTCTAAACTGTTTAAGAACGTTGGAGTATCCACAGCTTGTAAGTCTGTTGGAATTAAGTTCTGAATGTTTATCTCTTCGAACTCGTTTTGTAAGTCTAACTCTCTCGCTAAGATTAACAGCTTACGTCCTACATCATTACCTGATAAGTCTTCACGTGGATCTGGTTCTGTATATCCTTTGTCGATTGCTTCTTTCAGCACTTCACTAAATGGTCTGTCTTGGATAGAGTAGTTGTTGAAGATGTAACTTAAACTTCCTGAGAATACTCCTTTTATCTTCGTGATATTCTCTCCTGATAAGTGAAGTAGCTTGATTGTATCAATCAATGGTAATCCTGCACCTACGTTTGTCTCGTATAGATACTCTTTGTGGTTTGCCTTTAATGTCTGGCGTAACTCTCTGTAGAAACTATACGATATAGTGTTGGCAATCTTGTTTGATGAGATTAAATCAAAGCCATTCTCTACTAATGGGATATAATTTTTGATAAATTCTCCTGATGCTGTATTATCTATTGCGATTAAGTTTTCTAAGTGGTTAGCATTCGCATAGTCGATGACCTCTTGGATATTATAGGCAACACTTTTATCTTTTAAATCTTCTCTCCAGTTGCAGTTAATCCCCCCATCGTTTAGCAATACTTTTTTAGAGTTACCGATGGCGAAGATGTTAAGGGCAATATTCTTTTTGTCTTCGATAGATTGAGCAGAGTGTAAGATTTGATCAATTAAAGTACCTCCAACTAAACCATGACCGAATACAGCGATATTGATTTTCTTAGCGATACCAAATATTTGTCCGTGGATCACATTTAGCGCTTTCTTCGCTTCTTCTTTGCGTACTACTAAACTCACGTTCTTTCCTGTCACTGTATTGTTGAATAGGATAGGAACGATCTTATTCTTTACTAATGCAGCATAAGGCTTGTCAAATGTGCTTAGGTCTTGTCCGATGATTGAGATAACTGCTATATCACGGATAATAGAAATGCTATTCACATCACGTGTATAGAAGTCATTAGAGAATTCGCGGTTTAAGGCATCCTTTGCTTTATCTGCGTCTTTTTCTTCCACGATAAATCCTAAACCACGCTCTGAAGAACCTTGTGAAATTACCCCAACGCTTATTCCTTCGTTAGCCAATGCTGTAAATACACGTGCGTCAACTCCAACGATCCCTAATAGTCCACGTCCTTCGAATTGGATTAAGGCTGTGTTAGACTGTACAGATAAAGACTTGATTCCCTTTACTGTTTGTCTATTAGAGATTAATGTTCCTTTGCTATTAGGGTTCAATGTATTTAAGATACGCAGTGGAATGTTATTCTCTACCAAAGGCAATATTGTTTTGGCGTGTAGAATAGATGCTCCGAAGTTTGCCAACTCATTTGCTTCATCGAAGTGAAGTTCTTCTATCTTCTGTGCATTCTTAACCCAATCAGGGTTAGCAGTATAAATACCATCTACATGAGTATAATTTTGCAATTCATCTGCTTGGATAAAATTAGCCAATAGTGCTGCAGAGTAGTTACTACCATTGCGTCCAAGAGTAGTCGTTTCTCCTTTTTCGGTAGCTCCTATGAATCCTGTAACGATAGCGATAGTGTCTTTGTCTAATTGATCAAAGAAAGCTTTAGTCTTTTCTTTTGATAGCTCATCTATAGCTTGTGCACTACCGAAGTTGTTATCTGTGATAAAGAATTGACGGCTATCTACAGAAGTAGCTCTTATCCCTTTTGCATTTAATTGAGCAGCTAATATCTTACTTGATATTAATTCTCCTTGTGCTAATACTTGGTCTTTAATCTTTAGCCCGTAGTCTTCGATTAGAGATACTCCTTCGTATAATTTGCTCAATACTCCTATTTCTGTATCTATATCTGCTTCTTGGTGGTAAGGTCTGTTCTTAAAAGCTTCAAAGGCAGTTGTATAATCTTGTTTAGTCTTTGCTAAGTCTAATATATGTTCAAGGGTATCTGTAGTGTCTCCTATGGCAGAAACCACAATAGCGATAGGTCCTTCGTTTACTTTTGTTTTGATAATGTTTATAACGTTGTCAAAAGCTTGTCCTGATGCAAGGGATTTCCCTCCAAACTTTAATACTTTCATAATGTGCTGATTTTAATATAATGGTTTTAATAAATTGTTTAATTGTTCGTATTCAATCAAAAAGGCATCGTGGCCGTGTATGGATTGAATCTCTTGGTATGTAATGTGTTTGCAACAGTCTTTTAGTAATTCTACTGTTTGCTCTTGCTCTTCTTTGGTGAACATATAATCTGTATCTACTGCTATACAGTGTATGTGTGCACTGGTTTGTTGAGCAAAAGTTTTTAAACTGTCTTGTGTTTGCTCTTGGCCTATAGTTTTCAGAAGGTGATTCATCAATTTATAGGCTTGGAGTTTAAAGCGACTTTCTAAAGCCTGTCCGTGATATTTAAGCCAGCTCTCTATCGCATATTGGTTTTCGCTTTCTTTATATCCGTTAGCGAACTTCTGCTGGAGCGATGCAGGAGTGCGGTAGAGTAACATAGCATGCATACGGGCGTCTTCTATCGGTTGAGAAGAGTTGTTCAGAATACTGTCTTGTACTAAAGCATTTCCTATTAACCAATCAGATGCTTTACAGCTTGTCGCTATGGGGATTAAGTGGTCTATCGCTTTTGGTCTTAAAAATGCTAATTCCCATGCAATACTTCCTCCTAAACTTCCTCCGATAACAGCGTATAGTCTATTGATCTGTAATCGGTCTAACGCTTTCCAAAATACTTCTGCAATTACTTTAGTCGTTAGTGCTTTATAATCTTGGATGAGGTGAGCCTCCTGTTGGTTAAAACCATTACCAGGTATGTCAAAGGCAAGGACTGTGTATCGGTTGAGGTCGATTACTTTGTCATAACCCACTAAGCTATTCCACCATCCGTCATCGCCTGCTACTTGACTATTTCCTGTCAAAGCGTGGTTGACCAATACAATTGGAGCACTGTGTAAAGGCTGTCCCACCACCTGATAGGTGAAGTGAAAAGTATGTGTACTTCCGTTTGGTAGTGTATGATTAGTGATTGTTATTTCTTGTAAGCGACTCATGGTATTCAGTTGTTATTTATTGTGCTAATGCCTGTTTGATATCTTCTATTAAATCCTCTGTTTCTTCTAATCCTATGGATAATCGTATTAGACTTTCTGTTATCCCTGCTTGTACTTTAGTCTCTTTAGGTACTGAGCCATGAGACATCTCAAAAGGATAGTTGCTCAAGCTCTTTATTCCTCCTAATCCCTCAGTCAGTGTAAAGAGTTTTAGACTTTGTATAATCTTAAGAGCTGCCTCTTTGCTGTTGTTCTTTAGATCAAAGCTGATGACTCCTCCGAAATACTTTTGTTGCTTCTTAGCAAGTTCATGTCCTTCATGACTTTTTAATCCTGGATAGTATATCTTGTTTATCTTCGGATGTGTGCTGAGGTACTCTGCTATCTTTAGGGCATTCTCTGAATATCCTTTGTATCTGAGCAAGAGTGTTTCAATGCCTCTGATGGTTAAAAAGCTATCGAAAGGACTTAGTATAGCTCCTGTAGAGTTTTGGTGAAACTTAATGATCTTGCCTAACTCTTCTGTCTTCGTGATGACCAATCCCGCTACTACATCTGAGTGTCCTGCTATGTACTTAGTCGCACTGTGAACAACTATATCAGCTCCTAAGTCTAAAGGTTTTTGAGCTATTGGGGTAGCGAAAGTGTTATCTACGCATAACCAAACCTTGTGTTTCTTAGCAATGTCTGCTATAGCTTGTATATCTGATATACGCAGTGTAGGGTTAGTAGGACTTTCTATCCATATCAACTTGGTTTTGTCATTGATTGCTTTCTCTACATTAGCTGCTACTGTTGTATCTACATAATGAGTTTTGATCCCAAACTTTGCATATACCTCATTCAACAGTCTGTATGTACCACCGTAGATATTGGCTACTGCTATTACTTCATCTCCTTGACTCAGTGTTTTAAATACAGCATCTATAGCTGCCAGTCCACTCCCAAAGGCAAACCCCTTTGCACCGTTTTCTAAAGAGGCAACTAATTCTTCAAGGGCTTGACGAGTAGGATTGTTGGTACGTGTGTAGTCAAATCCTTTGTTTACTCCTGGTGCTTCTTGAGCGAATGTCGTTGTCTGATAGATCGGTACTGCGATGGCTCCTGTGTGTGGGTCTATCGGAATGTGTTTTAGTATATCTGTTTGGGTACTCATCTTATAATGTTTTAAATACGTTAGCTAAATCAGCTTTTAAATCTTCAATGTTTTCTATTCCTACTGATAGTCTGATTAAGTCAGGTGCTACTCCTGTTGCTTTTTGTTCAGCCACACTTAACTGTTGGTGTGTAGTAGAAGCAGGGTGGATGATTAATGACTTGGTATCTCCGATGTTGGCAAGTAGTGAGAATAGTTTTGTCTCGTTCGCTACTGTCTTCGCTGCTTCAAATCCTTTTTTCAATCCGAATGTTACCACTCCACTTTGTCCTTTAGGTAAGTACTCTTTTGCTAAGTCGTGGTAAGGGCTTGATTTCAGACCTGGATAGTTTACCCATGCTACAGCATCTTGTTTCTCTAACCACTCTGCTAATGCAAGAGCATTCTCACTGTGCTTTTGGATACGGATAGGCAATGTCTCTAATCCTTGGATGATTTGGAAAGCATTGAATGGGCTAAGTGCTGCACCTAAATCTCTTAATCCTTCTACTCTTATCTTAGCGATGAAAGCCGCATTACCTAATGCTTGATGATATATTAGTCCGTGGTATCCTGGTGATGGTTCTGTGAACTCAGGGAATCTACCACTTGACCAATCAAATGTCCCTGCATCGATAATCGCTCCACCTAATGAAGTACCGTTCCCGGTTATATATTTAGTCAGTGAGTGTACTACGATATTAGCTCCATATTCGATCGGGTTAAGTAGAGCAGGAGAGGCAACAGTGTTATCTACGATGAAAGGTATCTTAAACTCTTGTGCGATCTTAGCAACTGCTTTTAGGTTAATGATGTCTAACTTAGGATTACCTAAACTCTCTACGAATATTGCTTTTGTGTTCTCTTGAATATTTGTTCTGAAGTTCTCTACATTAGATGGATCTACGAAAGTGGTGTTGATACCAAATCTTGGAAGAGTAACATTAAATAAGTTATAAGTCCCTCCGTATAAGCTATTAGAGGATACGATGTGGTCTCCTGCTTTTAATAATGTTAAGAACGTTGTAGAGATAGCAGATGCTCCTGATGCTGTTACCACTGCTCCGATACCTCCCTCAAGTGCAGCTAAGCGTTGTTCTAAGATATCGTTAGTAGGGTTGTTTAATCTTGTATAGATGTACGCTGGGATAGACAGGTTAAAAGCTCCTGCTGCATGATCAGCATTTTCGAATACATACGATGATGTCTGATAGATAGGCACAGCTCTTGTTCCTGCTGTAGATTGTACATTGTGTCCTGCGTGTAATGCTTGTGTTGAAAAATTTAGATTGCTCATGGTTATATTTTTTAATGTTTTAGTTACTTGTTTTTTATTTTCTCAGTACTTAACCCTACTGAGTAAAGGGCATAAAAAAAGTCCTTTCGGCATTGCCAAAAGGACTTCAAGTATTTTAATCTCTTTGTTTAGATTATAACTAACTCGTTGACTTTAGGCAATAGGGCGTCGTGAACATCATCATGTTCATCATCATCATTGCCATCATCATTGTGTTAGTATTGAAAATCATGGTATTTATATTTATCTAATTATATACTGTTTGGTTTAGTGTAAAAAAAAAGCCCTCGCTATCGCAAGGGCTTTATATATGTTATTTAGAATTTAAGTTTATGCAAATAACAAGCCCTGCGGATTTCTCCACATCATCATTGTCATCATCATTGTATAAACTGTATTCATTTTTTCTTCTTTGTTTTCGTTGGTACAAATATCATTAAATTATTTCGGAATAAACAAAATAATTTTAACTTTTTTTATAATTTTAGATAAAAATCTTTCACAAGTGCCTCAAATGCTGGGGTGTATTGATGTCTCTCTACTTCGATAGTTAGCTCATCTAAGGGGATTTTCTCTACTAATTGACGTGAAAAAGCTATTAAGCTACGTTTGATTTCAGCTTGTTCGTTCCCTCGAACGCGAGTTACCTTGAATGGATAGATACCAAACTCGGCTGCTAATCGCATCAGTGTCTCTTCTTCTTTGGCTGGAATAATTACACTAAACACCCCTTTCTCAGACAAGAAATATTCTACTGCCTCAATTAATAAATCAAAAGGCATCGCATCCTGAAAACGAGCAGTATCTCTCTGCTTATCATTCGTGTGATAATCTTCACTATAGAAAGGAGGATTAGAGATAATTAGATCATATTCTTCTTCCATCTCATTAGCGAAGGTCTCTAAGTCGGCATGATAGCAGAATAGTCTATCACCCCAAGGGCTGTTCTCAAAGTTCTCTACAGCTTGCTCATGTGCGTTTTCATCTATTTCTACTCCATCTATCTGCTCTGCACCTGTGCGCTGTGCCATCATTAAGGCTAACAGTCCTGTGCCTGATCCTATGTCTAACACCTTATAAGGATTATTGTCTATCGGTGTCCATGCTCCTAATAGTACTCCATCCGTACCTACCTTCATCGCACATTTATCCTGCTGTATCGTAAACTGTTTAAATTGAAACATCTTGCTTAGTCTTTTTGCAAAAGTACAAAAAGGAGGTTTAGTGACCTAATAAGGAAAGTATATCTCTTTAAGTATGGTAGGCTTATCATAAACGTATGAAGTACCACATTTGTTATTGCGTATTTAGTATTTTATGGTTTGTTTTATTGTTAATATTTATGAAATTATTGTAAAATATTTTTTAATTTTGTATTAAAATTAATTTAAGTGATTATGAAATTAAGAATTTTATTAGTGTTTATTTTGTCTCTATTCATGTTCTCTTGCTCTAGTAGCGATGATGGAGGTAATAATATTACTGATGGAGGTGAAGTACCAAAGCCAGTTGTGGAAGAAATTACGTTTGATGTGCTTACACATACCATTTTACCTAATGAAGAGTATGATATATTAAAAAATTTACGGGTTAAGAATATTTCTTTTGAAGAAATAAATTTTACTTCTGATAATCCTGAAGTAGCAAGCTTTGTAGATGGTACTAACCTTGTTGGACATAAAACAGGGGAAACTATTATAAGAGCACAATCTAAGAAATCTAAGGTAAATGCTACCATGAAGATTGTTGTAGCTGAACAAAAGATTGTTTTTGCACAAGATGAGATTGTATTAGGGACTCTAGAAGAGTTAGATTTAATGCCAATTGTCTCATTGATTAATGTTGAATGGGATCAGATAGAGTTGAAAGCTGATAATTCTGAAAATGTTAGAATAGAAGGAACAAAGCTTATAGCATTAAAAGAAGGAGAGGTATTGATTAATGCTACAATTAAAAACACGAATAATACTTCTATTTTAAAAGTAAAAGTCATAGAAAGAAAGATTACGTTTAAAGAAGAATCTATTGATATGGCAGTAGATGCTTCTGTTGATTTGAACGACCTTGTTGAACTAAAGAATATCGATGTCGAAACTATTAAGTGGAAGTACAATGATACTTATGTAAACCCGTTGTGCATTTTAAACAATCGGTTTTTTTAAAGT
>NZ_WMJX01000010.1 GCF_009711045.1 Myroides albus
TTAAAGTAGATAATTTCAGAAGGTAATGGATCACCAGCTGCATCTAATTTTTTAACTTCAAAGTAGTACCCTTTTCCATCTCCAGCATCCTTGATAGATACACTACCGTCTAATTTATTAATTGTCTCAGAAATTACTTTTTTATTATCTTCAACAATTCTCTCAAAATTAGAACTAACCACAGAACTAATATCAATAACAGCTACTTTATCATCTGTTACAGTCATTTTAGTCTGCGCATCTTCTCTTTTGTTATTTTTCGGATCTTTTAATATCCATTTAGAAATAGCTTCCTCACCAAAGTAATGTAATTTTTTAAATGTTTTCTTCACATTGTCAACTTCTTCCTCTACTTCTACAACTTTAAAGAATGTTTCGGTTTCATTACCTAATAAAAGCTCATCTAATGGAATTTCAGAAGTCCCGGTAGTTTTATCAATAATAACAAGTTTACCAGGTTTCCCATCCTCACCAGGAACATATACAACTGTTCCTCCACCATTTTCTCCAGATCCTGTTGCATTCTCAACAACTTTAATACGATCACTCAAAGTGTTAACAACAGATTGAGAAGTTACTTTTTCCCATTGACCAGTAGGTTTGTTAGTCCAATAGTAAAAACCTATACCTNTCTCATCTAATGGAATTTCAGAAGACCCATTAGTTTTATCAATAATAACAAGTTTACCAGGTTTTCCGTCCTCACCAGGAATATATACAACTGTACCCCCTCCAGTTTCTCCAGATCCTGTAGTACTTTCAATAACTGTAATACGATCGACCAAATTATTAACAACAGATTGAGAAGTTACTTTTTCCCATTGACCACCAGTAGGTTTGTTAGTCCAATAGTAAAAACCTATACCTATTGTTACAACATTACTAGCATCCTTTACTTCAGTAGCGTTATAGATAAGCATACCTTCATCCTTAGTGTTACCAGCTAATCCAAAGGTGTTTAAATCTGTTAGTTCAATTCTTGGTATCAATACCCCTTTGTTAGTTGAGGCAACATCTAACATCGCTGATTGCGATGGAAGTGGATTTCCAATACCTACTCCTGGTATATCTGTTTGCGCTTGCGCAATAGAAGAAACACCTAAAGCAAGTAAGAATAAAGTAGTAATTCTTTTTTTCATGTTTATTTTGATTTTACATTATACTTTGAAAACTCTAAAAAAATCATAACAATATTTTTTTACAAACTCTTCACAGAATTCTGTTTTCGTTTACACTACAAAATTAAAAAAAACAATCATTATAAATGCTTTTTGTTAATATTATTGATTTATTAAAAAAATACACTTAATAACAGACAAAAATCAAAATAATTTATCTTAATTAAGAGAAATAATCATTTTAAAAACATTTTAACTATAAATAAACAACCACAGCATTTAAACATATTCAACAAATTATGCTAAAAGACATAAAAAAAAGGCTTAAAAAAAGTTAATTATTACATAATAAGTAAAAAATATAATATTGAAAATGAAAAAACACCACAAAAAAAGCCATAGGTTAATTCCTATGGCTTTTTGTACTTTATATAATACGCTATTTACTTACTCAAATCTCCTAATTGAGCCTCTACTTCTTTTACTAACAGCATTGGATCTATTCCAATTGTCAGTCCTTTTCGACCGCCACTGACATATACTTTCTCTAAGTCCTTTACCTGCTCATCTACAAATGTGGCATAATTTTTTTTCATCCCAATAGGAGAACACCCTCCTCTAATGTATCCCGTAATGTTCAATATATCTTTTACTGCAACTAATTCAATCTTCTTCTCTCCACAGAGTGCAGCAGCTTTCTTTAAATCTAACTCAGCTTCAATCGGCACGACAAACACATAAAAAGTATTTCCCTTACCACTCGCTACTAAAGTTTTATATGACTCATGAGGAGAGAGACCTAATTTTTCGCATACAGAGATACCATCTATCAAGCCATCTGAAACATCGTATTCGCAAACATCATAATGTATCTTCTTACTATCTAATATCCGAAGCGCATTTGTCTTTTGTCCTTTTACTTCTTTTTTACTCATAATAATACTTTGGTTACAAAACTACAATAAAGTAGTTTTATAACCAGTTTGTCTTAAACAGAACATGAAATCATCTTCATTGTCACACACACAATATACTCGCAGTGTTGAACCTACAGACTTTTTAAAAATTGGCTTAAAACTCTTTGGCAAACTGCTGTAAAACTGCTCTAAGTTACTAATAGTATATTTTGGATCTATATCTACTGTAACCAAAACAACAAACTCATTTGTTTTTAATTCAATTGGTAGTTTCATAGTGTTATACTTATTACATTAATTGTTCTAATTTATAAAAAATAATGTATAAAATACGTGTCACTTTAAAATATATCCTTATATAATAGTATATTTTCCAAATGATATCTCTATTAGAATACAATTTACGCGTATCACTTAAAAACCAAAATATTAATAATCAACCCTTTACAACCAACTACCAATTTTAACATTTATTTTATCAATCTTTAAAGATAGGCTGTTTCACAACCTTTTATTCAACTTTTACATACTTATCGATTATTTTCAGGCATACCTCTACTCACAAAACATTACTTTTCCCCAGTATATATCGATGTAATAGTCTCAAGAAACAATAAACCACAGTCTAACACAGTTATCTCCCTCCTTTCTTAAGGATATTTCTAAACTCATAACACTCATTTTATCAAAAAAATAAAATTATTAATAATTCTTAAAAAACAATAATTAAACTCAAATACAACCTATTTTCCCTCCTTATATATAATAAAAACAAAGCGTATTAAAAATATACCTAAAACACCTAAAAAACAGCTTTAATCACTTTTATACTTATTAACACTAATTTGTTGAAAAAAAAATTACATTTGCCCGAAATAACTCAAGTAAGCTTAAATAACAACTTAGAAAATGCAAAACATTCCTAGTGTTGACTTACGTGATTTCCTATCGGATGACCCGGTACGTAAACAAAAGTTTGTAAATGAAATCGGAAAAGCCTACGAAGAAATTGGATTCGTAGCATTAAAAGGACACTTCTTAGATGATCAATTAGTAGAGAATCTTTACCAAGAGGTGCGCAATTTTTTTAACCTACCATTAGAAACGAAGCAAAAGTACGAAGTTCCAGGTATTGGCGGTCAAAGAGGGTATGTCGCTTTCGGTAAAGAAAGTGCTAAAGGACGCTCTGAAGGAGACTTGAAAGAGTTTTGGCATTTTGGTCAATACGTAGAAGACAATCCTGAATTAGAAGCTTCTTATCCTGCAAACGTAACTGTCAATGAATTGGCACACTTTAATGCAGTTGGAAAAGAAACCTACAAAATGTTGGAAAAAACAGGAGTTTACGTTCTAAGAGCTTTATCGCTTTTCTTAGGACTTGATGAGTTCTATTTTGACAATTATGTAAAAAATGGAAATAGCATTCTACGCCCTATCCATTACCCTCCTATCACATCTGAACCAAATAATGCAGTAAGAGCGGCAGCACATGGTGACATTAACCTTATTACACTTTTAATGGGCGCTCAAGGAAAAGGTTTACAGGTTCAAAACCACAATGGAGAGTGGATTGATGCAATCGCTGGAGAAGACGAGTTGGTAATCAATGTAGGGGACATGTTATCTAGACATTCTAACAACAGATTAAAATCGACTATTCACCAAGTGGTAAACCCTCCAAGAGAAATGTGGAGTACTTCTCGATACTCTATTCCTTTCTTTATGCACCCTGTTAGCACAATGCCTTTGAACTGTTTGGAAAATTGTATTGACGAAAACAATCCAAAACAATTTGAAGATATTACTGCTGGAGAATTTTTACACCAACGATTAGTAGAACTTGGATTAATAAAATAATTCAACAAGAAGCATATTCAAAAAGGTTAGCAAATGCTAACCTTTTTTGTTTATAGCACATCGCTCCAAATGAGCCTATTGCTATTAGTAGAAATAAGTATATAATTTATTCGACTACAAGCAATTGTCCTTTTTATCTTATTTTATTCAAGTAGTTTTACGCTTTTTAAGAAATCCTATTGTATATACAATAATCAATCTTATAATTTTCAAATAAAATATATCTTCTTTAAGTAATAATCGCTTTTTAAGCAAATACATTTTTCGTAACTTTGAAAAGAGCGTTTATAATTTAAACACAATTCAGCAAACAACAATATGGCAAAAAAAACAAATAGCTTTGAAGATTTAGGAGGTTTTGTTTTCTCTACAAATGAGAATTTCGATTTCAATACCAATGAAGATTTCGAAACACCTGCCCCTCATCTTCAAAAACTGGAAGCTCATTTGGACAAAAAGAATCGAGGCGGTAAAATAGCCACGATTATAAAAGGTTTTGAAGGAACCGAAGATGATTTAAAAGCATTAGCAAAAAAACTAAAAACACTATGTGGTGTAGGAGGAAGTGCTAAAGAAGGTGAAATAATCATCCAAGGAAACTTTAGAGATAAAATAATGGAATATTTAACAAAAGAAGGCTACAAAGTAAAACGTGTAGGTGGATAAATAAATTTTGAATATTATGAAAATAAAAGATTCTGAGCTAATTTTAAATCCTGATGGTAGTATCTACCACTTAAATTTAAGACCTGAGCATGTTGCAAAAGACATCATCTTCGTAGGTGACCAAAACCGCGTTGATCGAATTTCAAAACACTTCGATAAAATAGAGGTTGAAACTCAAAAAAGAGAGTTCAAAACTTGTACTGGAACCTATAAAGGGAAAAGAATTACAGTGATCTCTACAGGTATTGGTCCTGATAATATTGACATCGCTATCAATGAAATTGACGCTTTATTCAATATCGACCTAAATACAAGAGAAATCAAGAAAGATTTGACATCGGTTAATATTGTGCGTATTGGTACTTCGGGTTCTTTACAAGCTGATATTCCTGTAAACAGTTTTGTTTTATCACAATATGGTCTTGGTTTAGACAACTTAATGCGTTCTTACGTAATTGACAAAGTGATCGATACAGACTTAGAGGATGCATTTATCAAACATACTAATTGGGATTTGAGAAAAGGACGCCCTTATTTTGTACAAAATAGTCCTGAACTGGAAGCTAAATTAGAAAGTGACAAAACATTTAAAGGCATCACAGGTACTGCTGGTGGTTTTTATGGTCCACAAGGACGTGTATTAAGACTTGCTATTCAAGATCCTGAATTAAATCACAAAATTGACAACTTCAAATTTGGAGGTCATAGAGTGACTAATTTTGAAATGGAAACATCTGCTATTTATGGCCTTTGTAAATTATTAGGTCACCATGCAGTATCTCTAAATACAATTATCGCTAATAGAGCTAATGGTACTTTCTCTGAAGATCCATATGCTGCTGTTGATAAATTGATTGTGTACACATTAGATAAATTAAGTGCACAATAAAATAAAAAAAGAAGTAATTTAATGATATGAAAAGGTAGTATATTTTTATACTACCTTTTTTTATGCCTTTTAATTCCATACTCAAAAGAAAGAGTCTATCTCAAAAATGGGAAACTCCACCTAAAGTTTAGTCAATCTGAGAAGGACAGGCATTCCCCCTATTATATCACTATAGCTAAGATGAAAGAAGCTACTTCTTTAACTTGAAAATCAAACAATAGCCTAACTAAATATGTTCATTATCTAATGTATAGCTCCAAAATCATGCTTTATAGTGGTTTGAAAAAGTTATCTTTTATCTACCCTTGAAACTTAGCGTAAGTTTACTCATGACTATTGCTTTAGCTATTTGATGATGATTTACCTTTCTCAGGAGGGGTGCAACTAATTCAACCTGACTCAACCCTTAGAAAGGTTCTGATAACTGCTCAATATCTTGCTGTTAATAGCTAAAATTTCGTATACCATATAAAGTCATCAATTAGGAGAAATGAAAACACTTTCCTTGGGCTTTCTTGCGGTTTTCTTGCACCTTCCTTGCGGTTTTCCTGCTGAAAAGGCGTGTTTTCCGAACAAAACCCCTAGCAATCGCCTAGAAACCCCAAAGAAAGCCCAAGCAAGACTGCTTTGATTTATCACTTAAACAAAGATCTATAAAGGTCTTTCTATTCTACTATTCTTTAAAAATGTATAGTATTGAGAGAGAATAACTCCTTTGATTATCCTTCTCCCCCAGGCAACAAGGGGTTTCTCCTCCGATTTTTCTATATGCTAAATACTTAAGTGAGATAAGGAGTAATCAAGAAGGACCACCCTGCGTTCCTTAGTGTTACCAATCATAGTTTAGAACTGATATCTTTCTCTTTCCTGCTTTACTGATTGTTTAGATGCTACATAAATATCCACATCCGACCTTATTAAAGTGATAAAACAGCTCATCGCTTTAACTTTCACTCAAAGTAAAGTTCAAATAAAGTACAAAAGTCAAATCACAGTTCGACAAACTCGTTTAAATACTGATAGACAGTAAACACTTAGACGAATACTTCAAGCAAATCAATATAATTATGATTCAACTTGCATACATAAAAGCGATCAAACCTGAGTTGTATCTATATTAAGAAATTATTATTATTTAGTGTACTTTATATCCATGTTCATTCAATAAAACAAAACATATTCTACTTAAATAAGTTGCTTTTTGCAGTATTATCAACTTTTTCAACAAAAGCTAATTACATTAAAAGCAACAAAAAGAATTAAAACCTTTATTTTACTTTTTATTTCTTAAATTATTTCACAATAGTTATATACTTTATACTAATAGATTTAAAGTAAAGCATTAATCTACCTGAATGGCATTTTATTTGATAAATAATAAATAATATTATTAAATTTAAGAGCTTAAAATTTTTATTTGAAATGACGAAAGAAGACTCGAGAATAGAGCGTATTAAATATGCTCCCTATAGAGAACGAATAATTACTGCAGAACAAGCAGCTCTTTTAATTCATGATCAAGCCGTAGTTGGAGCAAGTGGCTTCACTAAAGCAGGAGATAGTAAATCAGTTTTACCAGCATTTGCACAACGCGCTGCAAAAGAGAATGTTGCTATCACACTAATCACTGGAGCTTCCTTAGGACAAACAACCGATGCAGACTTAGCTACTAACAATGCACTTATACGCCGTATGCCTTTCCAAGCAGATGCAGTTCTAAGAAAAACAATTAATAGTGGTCAAGTAAAGTATATCGATCAACACTTAAGTGAAACAATAGAACAATTACAAGAAAAACACATACCTCAAGTAGAGATAGCTATTATTGAAGCTACCTATATTAATGAGGAAGGTTTTATTATTCCTACAACTTCTATAGGAAACTCAGCTTACTTTGCCAGTGTTGCCAAAAAAATAATCATTGAAGTTAACACAGCTATTCCATTGAGCATAGAAGGTATCCACGACAACTGTGTACCAAAAAAACAACCAAGACGCGAGATTATCCCTATTCATACAGTTGAAGATAAAATCGGTGAGTCTTTCATTCGCTTGAATCCTGAGAATGTAGTAGGAGTTGTATTTTCAAGTATAGAAGATACCCCTGCCCTGCTTCCGGAACCTGATCACAAGACATCAGCTATATCTCAACACCTATTAAACTTCTTTGAAGAAGAAGTTAAAAAAGGTAAATTAACCTATGCGTTACTTCCCTTACAAGCAGGTATTGGAAAAGTTGCAAACGCTGTTTTAACCGGATTTAAACACGGCCCTTTCGAGAACCTTACGATGTATTCAGAAGTATTGCAAGACAGTACATTTGACTTAATCGATGCTGGTAAGATGACTTTCGCATCTGGTTCTTCAATTACTGTTACTGAAGAATGCTACAACAGATTGCTTGAGAACTTCGACCAATACAAAGATAAATTAGTTCTAAGACCACAAAACATTAGTAATGCCCCAGAGGTAATCCGAAGATTGGGAATTATCGCTATCAACACTGCTATTGAGTTTGACATCTACGGAAACGTAAATTCAACACATATTGGAGGTAATAAAATGATGAATGGTATTGGAGGTTCTGGAGACTTTGCTCGAAATGCCTACCTAAGTATCTTTGTTACACAAGCAGCATCTAAGGATAATAATGTGATATCACACGTTTTGCCAATGGTGTCCCATGTAGACCACACAGAACACGATGTAGATATTCTTGTTACTGATATTGGTTTAGCAGACTTGAGAGGTCTATCTCCACGCGAAAGAGCTGAAGTAATCATAGAAAACTGTGCTCATCCTGACTACAGAGATGAGTTAAGAGATTATTTCGATAGAGCTGTAAAAGAAGTAGGTGGTCATACCCCACATATCCTTGAAGAAGCTTATAAATTCCACATAAGATTTAAAAATACAGGATCTATGAAATCCTAAACTATTAAAAACTCTACTTAATCAAGTAGAGTTTTTTTATTTAGAATAAACCCATAATTAGATAACTAACAGAATTTGCATTTTTAGTATATTAGCATGAAAATGTATACAATTTAAAAATGAAAAAAGTTAAGATTATAGGGGTTCCCGAACATTTTAATTTACCATGGCACCTTTGTATTGAAAATGGAGAATTCAATGAGATTGGAATAGACCTACAGTGGGAAGATATACCAGAAGGAACTGGAAAAATGTGTCAATTACTACGCAATGAAGAAGCAGATCTTGCCGTTATATTATCTGAAGGAATAATCAAGGATATATCCAATGGCAATCAGACAACAATCGTACAGGAATATGTATCTTCTCCTTTAATTTGGGGAATACACGTAGCAAACAGTTCTCCTATCCAATCAATCGGCGAATTAGAGAATAAGAAAATTGCAATCAGTAGATATGGATCTGGTTCACACCTTATGGCTATTGTACACGCTAAGTCAATGAATTGGGACATCAGTTCACTACAGTTTGTAGTAGTTAATACACTTGAAGGAGCAATAAACGCTTTGACAGATGGAGAAGCTGACTACTTTATGTGGGAAAGATTCATGACTCAACCTATCGTTGATAAGCAGATCTTTCGCAGAATAGGTGAATGTCCAACTCCTTGGCCGTCATTTGTCATCGTTGGTACTAATAAGTTTGTCTCGGAAAACAAGTCCTTGGTTAAGCATATATTGGAAGTTGTAAATACAACAACTGCAGAGTTTAAAAAGATCCCAAGTATCGATAGAACATTAGCAAGTAAATACAACCAAAAACTTGAGGATATACAAAACTGGTTAACACTAACACGTTGGTCTCAAAGACAATTATCACAAAAACACTTTGACAAAATTCAAAATCAATTGCAAGAGTTAGGTCAGATAGAAACGCTAAAAGAATATAAACACATAATACTCTAAGTGGCTTAAATATCCCAGTTTTAAACGATGAACACAGATAATAGAGGTAAAAAAAAATGGTACACTTATATTAGAATTCCAAAACCTTGGGATTCTATCATCATTTTATTACTGAATATTCTGATTACGGTACCTATCTTTATTATCTTACACCACAATATAGTAGACCCTGAATGGCCTTTTCAACTGGATCGTATTTTACTTTTTATCCTCATTGTAGCTATACTTCAATTTTTATTGCAAAAACTAAAGACCCTTTTGCTTATAATACTCTTTTGTTATCTTGGAATACTTACGTGGACAACGATAAAAGGAGGATATGGCTATTATGAAGTTTATGAGGACTACAGGGCAATGGTTTACAATATGTCTGAAGCTCCGGCTCCACAAGATATTATTATCTCTAAGCTATTGCCGTTTCCAAATAAGAACAAAATCATTAGAGCTATTGAGTTCGACAACCCACAGGTAAGGAATTTTGCCTTATTAGCTACGACCAAACACTTTACAAGAACAAAAGGCTACTACGAAAGCCGACAGTTAATCCAGTCCCTTGCTATCTTTAAAGAGATCCGAACGCGATGGAACTACGTTAATGATCCAAAGGGAAGAGAATATATCGCGACAGCATCAGAATCATTAATTCACTTTTCGGGTGACTGCGACGATTATTCCGTATTAATGGCTGCTTGTATTAGAGCTATCGGTGGTACACCACGGTTAATCCATACAAAAGGACATATGTACCCTGAGATGTTGATTCACAACAAAGCGGATTTAGAACAAGCAATATACTTAATCAAAGAAGTTTTGTTCAGAGAAGAAACAAAAGGAAGAGAAATCTATTACCACATTGATGAGAGAGGACAAATCTGGCTTAATCTTGACTATACAGCACGTTATCCAGGTGGCCCTTTCATGTCAGAAGAAATATTAGGACAGTTAACCTTAAATTAAAACAACATATGATAAACAATATTACCCCTTTAATAGCAGGAAGTTTATTTGGCGGACTTGCCATTATCTTTGGTGCATTTGGTGCGCATGCTTTGAAAAAATATATGAAATCTGATTCACTTACGAGTTTCGAAACAGGCGTAAAATACCAGATGTATCATGCAATATTACTTGTAGCAATGGCATTCATGCCTAAAGCAGACCAGTTAGCACACGCTGCTAACATCATTATAATTGGGACCATATTGTTCTCATTTAGTATATATGGACTGACGTTAAGTTCTACTTTTGGTAAAAAAATCAAAATATTAGGTCCAATAACTCCTATAGGCGGGCTTTGTCTAACGATTGGATGGTTTATTATTTTCTTTTACTTTTCATTTATACATTAAGAAATATCATAAATAAACTACCCTATTTATGGTATTTACAACATATCACCTACTAATCATCAAAATATAACAACTATTTTTACCTATATTTGTTATAACAGTTATAAAAACATATACATGAAAAAGATCATAGGACTATTGTCATTTGCTGCTTTAGTAACAGCATGTGGGCAAAGTGGATATCAAATTACAGGATCAACAGAAGACGTTGAAGAAGGTACTGTAGTATATCTTGAAAAGTTAAACTTAGACAATAACCAATTTTTTGCTATTGATTCTACAGTTGTAAAAGACAATTCTTTTGTATTCAAAGGAGCAACTACAAACGCAATTGACCAAGCCTTTATTCACATTGGTGAAAACCCTGGTAGAATTCCTTTTATTCTTGAAGATAATAACAAGATAAAAGTAGAACATTCGAAAGAAAAAAATCTTGTCAGCGGAACTAAATACAATGACGAATATTATAGCTTTATCGCAAAGAAAGATGAATTGACAAAACCTATTGTTGATTTCAGAGCGCAAAATGAAGAAGCTTATATCAAAGCAAAACAAGAGAACAATACTGCAGTTATAGAAGAAATCAAGAATCAAGATCGCAAATTAACTGGAGCTTATGCAGATTGGTATGAAAACTATATCGAAACTAATCGCTCTTCTATTGCTACATTGATCACTTATAATGAATATACTCATAATGGTTACTATTCGAAAGATGAGATTGAACCAATATTTGATAGCTTTTCTTTAGATTTAAAAACAACAACTATTGGTAAAGCTCTTAATGAGTACATATCTAAATTACCTGAGCCTGCAGTAAAAATTGGAAGTAAAGCACCTAACTTCAAAGCACTGACTCCTGATGGAAAAGAATTAGCATTAGAAGATGTTTTAGGTAAAGTTACTCTAATTGATTTCTGGGCTTCTTGGTGTGAGCCTTGTCGTATTGAGAACCCAAACGTTGTAAAACTTTACAATGAATATCACGAAAAAGGATTGAACATCATAGGGGTTTCTTTAGATCAAACAAAAGAGAATTGGGTTGAGGCAATCAACAAAGACCAATTGACTTGGAATCACATTTCAAACCTCGCTTATTGGAAAGAACCAATCGCAAAAGAATATGAGGTAAGAGGTATTCCTGCGACATTCTTATTAGACGAAAATGGCGTAGTAATTGCAAAAAATTTAAGAGGAGATAAACTTAAAGCAAAAGTTGCTGAGTTATTAAAATAATAAACAACTTCGAAAGAGGCTTCATAAGCATATGAAGCCTCTTTTTTATTTGTAAACGGCCATTATTCTTCTTTATAGTCTTAGTGATGTATTGTTTCTAACTGCACAACTCTTTTGTCGTGAAAACATAAAAATAACTAAATAACCATTTACCTTAAGAACATTTATTATACCTTTAGCTTAAAAGAATTAAAAATTATGTTACGTAAATCTGCCCTATTATTAGGAATCGCATTTCTAACTATGAGCTTTTCTTCAAAAAAGCACCCATATACAATCACAGGATCAACACTTCAACAAACGAATGGAAGTTATATCTATTTATCAATATTAGATCCCATAAAGAATGATTTTGTAAAAACTGACTCAACACAGATTAAAAACAACACCTATAGTTTTAAAGGTACGATTACAGCGCCTTCTTATGCTATTTTAACAACAGATGATATAAATGATGCTTTCATTTTAGAACAAGGTCATATCAAGGCTTATAATACTCCACAGAACATCAATACCTCATCTATTACTGGTACAAAGAACAACGATGAATTAGATCAGTTCACTCAGAAAGTTCGCGAAAGTCAATTAGAGTTAACCCGTTTTAAGGATATAAATCAACCCATTCTTGAAAATGCAGTGCAAGAAAACGATGGTAAAACCATTGACGCTATTTCTGCAGAATTTAATACTTTGATAAAAAAGGTTTCGGACGTAATCCTTGATCAATCAGCAAATAAACCAAATAGCTTTACATCGCTTGTTGTCCTTTACCAAAGACTCGACAACGACAATATCTCTCGTGAAGAAGCTTATTACAACTATGCGCAACTAAGCAAAGAATTACAAGAGACAAATATTGGTCAGGCAGTAAAGAGAATGATTGATAAAACTAATGAAACAAAAATTAAAGTAGGTGAATATGCTCCTGATTTTGAAGCGGTAGACTTACAACAAAATAGAATTACATTACTTCAAAACTTAGGCAAGGTCACTATACTTCACTTTTGGGCTCCTTGGTGTCCATCTTGTAAAGAAACAACTCCATTTATCTCTGAATTATTCCAAAAATACAAAGGAGAAGGACTCAAAATCATCAGTATTGCTTTAGACGAAGACAATGAGGAACTTAGAAAAACAATACAAGACGAGAAGTTGGATTGGACACACATATCAGATCCTGCAACCTTGCAAATTAAATATGGGGTTCGAACAATACCTACAGCATTTATTATCGATAAAGATGGTGTAGTAGTCGATATTAACCACTTAGAACCATCAATAGAAGATGTAATAAAATCATATCTAAAATAAGAAAGGTCTGCAATAGCAGACTTTTCTTATTTTAGTCTTGGACATAAACCATTTCCCTTGAAATCCAAACAAGTTCTTCATTAACCTTGAACTCTCTACTTTTTTCAGTGAACTGATATCCTACTTTTTCGTAACATTTTATAGCTCCAATATTCCAATCAAACACATTCAGATAAACTTTCGTTGCCTGTAGCTCTTGCAAGCAATAATCTGTCAATAAAACAATCATTTCTTGTCCATAACCTTTTCCTCTAAACGCTGTATCTCCAATTACAATTCTTGCTAACTTACAAGTATTATATGGCTCTAAGACTACTTCACCTACACCTATCACTGTATTACTAACGATCTCTTGTATTGCAAAAAAAGAAGAACCTTCTTTCTTCATAAAACTAATGACTTCTTCTTCTCGCAATGGATAAGAAAAGGCATCACCTGCAAATTGAAACAACTCTTCTTTCGAAAACCCCCATTTAATCATTGTCGGAATATCCGACAGGTCAAATTCTTTTAATCTAAGCATATTATAATATATATTTGCGAAGATATATCTTTAAAGAAATATTAATCATATTATTTGTAACAATAATATAAGTTGTGCGACACATTAGATATGAATAAACATCTGGAGCCTGAATTTATAACCTTATTGGATAACAATCAAAACCTTATCCATAAAGTATGTCGATTATATACAGTCGACGAGGCTTCTCATAAAGATCTTTTTCAAGAAATCTCCATTCAACTATGGAATGCCTATCCTAAGTTTAGAGGAGATGCTAAATTCACTACCTGGGCTTACCGAATCGCATTAAATACGGCAATCTCTTTATATCGTAAGAAGAAGCGATCAATAGACACTACTTCTATTGACTTTAGTATCCACAAATTTGAATACACAGAGTACAACGAAGAGGAAGAAGAACAGCTTAAAGCAATGTACAAAGCCCTACAAGAATTAAATGACATCGAAAAAGCCCTTGTCTTTCTTTATTTAGAAGATAAAAATTATGATGAAATAGCAGAAACACTTGGTATATCAAGTATAAATGCAAGGGTTAAAATGAATCGAATTAAAACAAAACTAAAACAGCTATTAAATCCATAGTAATACGTTAGATATCATGCAGGAGTTAGATTTACTTAAAAAACACTGGAATCAGCAAAAGGATTTTCCTAAGATTTCAAAAGAAGAGATACAGAAGATGATTCACAAGAAGTCATCGTCTATAGTTATGTGGATTTTCGTGATTAGCATCATAGAATTTATTGTGCTTAATCTACTTAGTTATCTATATTCTTTTAAAGAACAAAACGAAATAGAGTTAAAGGGCAAACCTTTATATTTTCTTGTGGATTACATAGATTATATCTCAGGATTGACTTCTATCGTATTTATTGTATTGTTCTTTTTCAATTACCGCAAAATATCTGTAGCAACCTCAACAAAACAACTCATTGCACAAATATTAAAAACCAAAAAGACAGTCAATTACTATATCTACACCAATCTAATCATTATAGGATTAGTTATTATTCTCGCAACTATCAACTATATTCCATGGACAAATTCAAATATTAACTTTAAACAGAGTATAGTTTTTTTAGCATTAATGGCTGTTTTTTCAGCTCTTTTCATCTTGTTAATTTGGGGGTATTATAAAGTGATTTATGGTTTATTAATCAAAAAATTAATGAAGAACTTTAAAGAATTAGAAAAAATAGATTCAGACAATTAGATATCACTTATTTTAACTAACTTACAACAAAATAAGGAATAGTTTATTTATGACAATTACCCAATTAATATATGCTCTGGCTGTTGCTGAGCACCGAAACTTTACGCTTGCAGCCGAAAAAATATTTGTAACCCAACCTACCTTAAGTATGCAAATACAAAAGCTCGAAGAAGAGCTTGGTGTTCAAATATTTGACAGAAGTAGCAAGCCGATTCAACTAACTGCAATTGGAGAAATTATTATAAAACAAGCTCAGAAAATTGTAGATGAATCAGACAGAATAAAAGATTTAATAGATCAGGAAAAAGGCTTTATTGGCGGAGTCTTTAAATTAGGAATTATCCCTACTGTAGCCCCTACATTGCTACCTATGTTCCTAAAAACATTCTTTACAAAATACAGTAAAGTTCACTTAATTGTTGAAGAGTACACTACTGATGAAATTATCTACAAGCTTAAAAATGGTTACTTAGACGCTGCTATTGTTGCAACTCCTTTGCAAGATAGTGATATCGTTGAAAAAGTCTTGTACTATGAACCATTTGTTGGATATATTCCTCCGCAGTTTAAACAAGGACTAAACAAAGAGATAACTGCAGAAGAATTAGACTTAAAAAACCTCTTACTCTTACAAGAAGGCCACTGTTTTAGAGATGGAATCATCAATATTTGCAAAAATGCAAATGCCTCAGAGGACAGGAGTTTTAAACTTGAAAGTGGAAGTTTCGAAACGCTAATCAATCTATCTAAAGAAGGATTGGGTTATACCCTTCTTCCATACCTACATACAATAAACTTGAGTAGAGATGATCAAGCTAATTTGGTTCAATTTAAAGACCCTAAACCCGCAAGAGAAATTAGCTTAATACACACCAAGAATGAGCTTAAAGTACAAATTATAAATGCCTTATATGATGTTATACTAAGTATTGTAAGAGGCGCCATAGCATTTCAAGATGTCAAGATTATAAGCCCTAAAAAAGCAAAATAATATCATTTAGATAGACAAAAAAAGGGACAATGTTTAAAACATTGTCCCTTTTTTATATCGACTCAATCTTATTTTTGATCTTCTTTGTCTTTAACCACTAATCTGAATCCTTCTCCGTGAATGTTTAAGATTTCAACACTCTCGTCTAATTTTAAATACTTTCTCAACTTAGCGATGTAAACATCCATACTACGAGAAGTAAAGTAATTATCATCTCTCCAGATCTTTGTTAAGGCTACTTCACGAGGCATTAAATCATTCTCGTAGATAGCTAACATTTTTAATAATTCATTCTCTTTTGGAGATAATTTGATTGGCTCATCATTCTCAAAAGTTAAAAATCTTAATTTAGAATTCAAATGGAATTTACCAATTTGAAATTCAAACTTAGTATTATCCGTTTTAACTTCTGAAGATTTTCTATGAATAATTGCTTTTATCTTCATCAGTAAAACTTCTGAATCAAAAGGCTTATTTAAATAATCGTCTGCTCCAACCTTATAACCTTTCAATACATCTTCTTTCATTGACTTTGCAGTTAAGAAGATAATTGGAATTTCCTTATTCTTATCACGGATTTCTTTGGCTAAGGTAAATCCGTCTTTATAAGGCATCATAACGTCTAAAATACAAAGGTTAAAAGTATCTCTTTTGAACTTTTCAAAACCTTCCATCCCATTCTTTGCTAATGTAACCTCGAAATCATTAATGGCTAAATAATCTTTCAAGATTGCTCCGAAATTAGGATCGTCTTCTACTAATAAAATCTTTTTGTTGTTTGTTGTTTCCATGTTATATGTATTAATTTATTAATGGCATTTTTATAATAAATGTACTTCCTTTTCCTTTTTCGCTCTCTACATATACTTGAGCATTGTGTACTTCTACAATTTGTTGAACATAGGCCAAACCTAATCCATGACCTTTAACATCGTGTAAATCTCCCGTATGTTCTCTGTAGAATCTGTCAAATATACGCTTTTGAGCATTTTTACTCATCCCTACTCCTTGATCTTTTACTTTAATCAAGATAAAGTCCCTATAGTTCTCAGTATAAACATCGATTATAGGTCTTTCTTTAGAGTACTTAATTGCATTGTCTAAGATATTTACGATCACACTGGTAAAGTGAAAATCATTACCTAAGACATCAGTTCTAGTAGCATCTAAATGCAAGTTTATATCTCCGCCTCTATCTTGTATAATCAAAGCAACGTGATCAACAGCATTTTCAATAATTTCATGAACATCCATTCTATCCTTCTCAACATCGTAATCGCGCTTTTCCAATTTCGAAATACGCAAGACATTCTCGACTTGAGCATGCATTCGCTTATTCTCGTCCCGTATCATCTTTAGATATCGATCAACTTTTTCTGGATCAGATATCACCTTGGGATTCTTAATAGCATCTAACGCTAAGTTTATAGTTGCAATAGGCGTCTTAAACTCATGCGTCATATTATTGATAAAGTCAGTCTTTATTTCAGAAATTTGCTTCTGTCTAATTAACTGATCAATAGCACTTAGATACGCAGCTATAATAACTACTGTAAAAAGTACTGATAAAAATGTTATTCCAATTAAGGAAGAAAACAAATATTTACTTTTTTCTGGAAAAGACACGTACAAATGATACTTACTTTTCCCACTATTATCTTTCAAGATTGGAACACCATAAGTTGAGTTTTCTTCGTATTCAAACTCATCTGACTTAATCTTAGTAGCCAATCCTTTATTATAAATACCAAATTCAAACTTAGCATTAACACCATACTGCTTTAATTCCTTTTGCAGTAGTTCATGCAAATTATCTTTTGATACTCTTTCATCTACACTTCGCAAAGCAACAATATCTTTGAAATAAATTTCAAATTGCGCTTTGTCTAATAAATCTAATCCACCTGTCTGTTCAATAACCTCATCAGGATAATTTTGATTTATCTCATTTCTCTCAAATCCATTACCGCGATAAATCTCAGTCTTTCTCTTAGAAATAAAATTCTTTACCTTGACTGAATCTGGAGCTTTCTTATCAAAGAGCGAACTTTTTATATTATAGTCCTCTGCTATTAAATAATTCGAGTAAAATATCTCCTCATTGGTAGCAGGGTCTCTCTCGACAATTAAATACTGCTTTAGTTCACTTTGTTTAGGAGCGGTCCCAATACTATCTTTTAACTGATTGTAAAACTTATAGAACTCAGTCGCTTCATTTTGCTGAATTGTATTTGCTACATTTCCAATTACCTGTTGAACATGATATTTAAACTGTTCATCATTATTTCTATATGAGCTTACAATCCAATATAGTTGAACTATTATTATACCTATCAGAGAAAAACTCATAATAGCTACTAATAAACGAAACCTAAACTTACTCATTGATTTTCAAAATTAACATTAAAATAAACACCAATAATAACGATTAACATAAAATTAACTAATTAAATTGAATTTTTTCTCAATTTAATGTCATTAACAATGGAAATTACGCATTCTTTAACCAATTTCATATCAATATTCTCAATAATATAATCGCTTAATGACTTTTTCTTCAAGTCATCCCATTGATTAGCTATAATCTGTCGAATACTGTCTTCCGTTGTGTTATCTCGCTTCTTTACGCGCTCAATTCTTATTTCTTCTGGTGCTGTAACAAGAATCGTAAAGTCACATTCCCTATCCAAACCCTTTTCAAATAGAATGGCTGACTCCTTTATAATAAAATCAGCTGCCTGATTTGCCTGAACAAATTCGAGAAAGTCTTTCTTTACTTCTGGGTGTACTATACTATTTAACTCATTTAACAGTGATTTATTGTCAAATACTACTTCGCGAATCTTTCTCCTATCTAACTTTCCCAAAGCATCGAGCACATTGATTGGAAAAACAGCCTGTATTCTATCTATTACATCTTGTCGATCCATTATATACTTTGCTCTATCATCAGCTATATAAATCGGTATTCCCTCTGCTTCAAACATTTTGGCTACCGTCGTTTTACCACTGCCTATACCTCCTGTTAACCCAACTATTTTCATAACGCTTACCTTCTATTTAAAAAACATCTCTGGCAATGCTTCTTCAGGTTTTCTATTCAAGACAACTATTCTATAAGTAGCTTTAACAAAACCCGTACCATAACCAAAAAATTGTATAAAAACTGACAAAATTGACAAAAAACCTATTTTCAAACTACGCTCTTTTATCGCAGATGTCATAAATACAAGTAAAAAGTACAAAATATAAAGACAAAACAAGTAATAATTTTCAAATAAAATACCTATCAAACTCATAAGTAATCCCAAAATAAAAACACTCGGAAACCAATAGGTTAACTTACTGTACTTTGGATACCTTTTATTTAAAATAGGCCTTGCCTTGCCAAACTTATTTACTTGCGTATAAAATTTCTTCCAGTCTATTCTCCTTTTGTGATAGACATAAGCCTTAGGGAAAAGCTCCGTTTCAAAACCTAATTCCCATAAGCGAATCGTCAAATCAGGATCCTCTCCTGGATGTATTTTACCATAACCTCCTGAAGCTTCAAATGCTTTCTTTGAAATTCCCATATTAAAGCTCCTTGGTTGAAACTTACCTACTCGCTCACTGCCCCCTCTTATACCCCCAGTTGTCATAAACGAGGTCATTGCAAAGTTGATTGCCTTTTGAACATCAGTAAAGCTATCCAATGCTGCATCAGGCCCACCAAAACAATCTACAAACTTGTGATTTAAATATTGGTCTACAATTGTCAAATACTGACTTGGTATTATACAATCTGAATCTAAAACAATAAAATAATCTCCTTTAGCGCGTTGCATACCATAGTTGCGCGAATCACCTGGTCCCGAATTTTCCTTATAATAGTAACTGACTGAAAGTCTGTCTTCATATTTTGCCACTATATCTCGTGAATCAATTGCTGAACCATCCTCTACCACAACCACCTCAAAATCACCTTTATAGGTTTGATTAGTCAAACTATCTAAAAGCTCGTCAATTTCATCTGGTCTATTGTAAAGAGGAATTATGAATGAATAGTACATTTTCCCAATATTTACATAATACTGTAACAAAAATATCGTTAAGTATTGTAATACAAAAATTGATTATTATATTTATCAATACTATTTTATTCTTTATTAGAATTAATACCCCACAAACTAATTACAAAACAATCAAAACATGAACAAAATCAGCATATTATGGGTCGATGATGAAATTGATTTACTTAAACCTCATATTCTTTTTTTAGAAAAAAAAAATTATATCGTTACAACGTGTACTAATGGTCAAGATGCCATTGAACTTGTCAAACAGCAATCATTTGACGTAGTATTCCTTGACGAGAATATGCCTGGGATTACAGGATTAGAAACTCTAAATGAAATCAAAAGTATCAACAGTAGTGTACCAATCATCATGATTACCAAAAGTGAAGAAGAATACATTATGGAGGAAGCAATTGGATCAAAGATATCTGATTACTTAATCAAACCTGTCAATCCGAATCAAATCCTTCTGAGCTTAAAGAAAAACCTCGACGATTCACGATTAATCTCTGAAAAATCAACACTTAGTTACCAGAAAGAGTTCCGCAATATATCGATGGACCTTATGGATGCAAGGACTTATGAAGACTGGATATCTATTTATAGAAAACTGTTATACTGGGAACAAAAATTAGAGACAATTGAAGATCAAGGATTAATTAATATCTTAGACAGTCAAAAATCTGAGGCCAACAACCTCTTTTGTAAATTTGTCGAGAAAAACTATGAATATTGGATTAATAACCCTGATGACAGCCCAGTATTTTCACATCAAATCTTTAGAAAGTGGATTGCTCCTGAACTAAAAAAAGAAAATGCCAAAATATTATTTGTCGTTGTCGATAATATGCGATACGATCAATGGAGAGCATTTGAGCCTATAATAGGAAATCACTATAAAGTAGAATCTGAATACAGTTTCTTTTCCATTTTACCTTCTGCAACTCAGTATTCTCGAAATGCCATTTTCTCAGGGTTAACGCCTTTAGAAATGTCTGAACATTTCCCACAATATTGGAAGAACGACACTGATGAAGGGGGAAAAAATCTTTTTGAGAATGAATTCTTACAAGCCCAATTAAAGCGATTGCGACTTGACGTAAAAAATGAATACTACAAAATCACCAATCAAAGAGAAGGTAAAAAGTTAGCCGAAAACTTCAAAAGCCTAAAGAACAACCAATTAATTACGATTGTTTACAATTTCGTAGATATGCTTTCTCATGCCAAAACAGAAATGGAAGTTATTAAAGAACTGGCATCTAATGACAAAGCTTATCGTTCGCTAACTGTGAGTTGGTTCAAGAATTCTCCTTTGTTTGAAATGATTCAACAAGCCCAACAAATGGGATACAAAGTAGTCATCACAACCGATCACGGTACAATTAACTGTAAGAATCCTTCTAAGGTGATAGGCGATAAAAACACCAGCCTGAATTTGAGATACAAAACAGGTAAAAGCCTTACTTTTGAAAATAAGGATGTCTACGCAGTGAAAGATCCTAAAAAAATACAATTACCAAGTATTAATTTGAGTAGTTCATTTATTTTTGCAAAGAATGATTTATTTCTCGCTTACCAGAATAACTTCAATTACTATGTATCATACTACAGAAATACATACCAACATGGAGGTATCTCATTAGAAGAATTAATTGTTCCTTTTATTATTTTAAACCCCAAATAAAATGGAAATCACATTTTCTTTAGAAAATATTGATCAGACTGCAGAAACAGTACTAAGAAACATACAGAACAAAGTTGTTTTATTTGATGCTGAAATGGGCACAGGTAAAACAACTTTCATCAAATCATTAGCAAAGCACTTAGGAGTAAATGATTTGACAAGTAGTCCTACGTTCTCTATCGTCAATGAATATCATTCTGCTACGACAAGCGATATTGTCTATCACTTTGACCTATATCGCATCGAAGAAGAAGAAGAAGCCTATGACATGGGAATGGATGAATATCTTGACTCTGGCAATTGGTGTTTTATAGAATGGCCTGAGAAAACGCCTAATATAATTCCCGAAGACCATACTTTAATCGAAATCTTCACTTTAGAAAATGGAGATAGACGATTGACTTTAACAAATAACTAAATACCCTGTAACAATCATGAATTTCTCATCTCCTTTTTCTCAAAAAGATTTAATTCCTCAAGAAGAGTGCCTTATGGTTGAAAGACCTAAAAGCAGCTTATTCATAGGTGTACCAAAAGAAAACTTTGATATCGAAAGAAGAATATGTATCACCCCTGAGGCAGTACATACCTTAACCTCTTATGGTCATAGAATCTTAATCGAAAAAGGAGCTGGCGAAGCTGCGAGTTACACAGATCAAGAATACAGTAAGGCTGGTGCGGAAATTACTGCGGATATCAAAAAGGTTTTTGGCTGTCAGATTATCATAAAGGTTGTCCCTCCTACTTTGGAGGAGATAAAACTGCTTGCTCCATACTCGGTGGTATGGTCAACAATTCAATTAAAAACGCTTGATAACAAGTATTTTAACGCTTTAAGTAAGAAGAAAATCTCTGCTATTGGCATTGATTTCATACAGGACAAATTGGGTTCTTTTCCCTCAACCAGTGCGTTAAGTGAAATTGCAGGAATAGCCTCTATTCACATAGCCTCTGAACTCATGAGTACTATTAACGATGGAAAGGGACTGCTCTTTGGAAATATCACCGGTGTATTTCCCACGGAAGTAGTGATCCTTGGAGCTGGAATTGTAGCAGAAAACGCTGCGCGAACAGCTTTAAACTTAGGTGCAAATGTCAAAGTATTCGACAATTCACTACAAAAGCTAAAAAGACTACAGAACAACCTACCACATCGCATTGCTACATCGACCATACAAGAGAAGATATTGCTAAAAGCTTTAATGCGCTGCGACGTAGCCATTGGTGCTATCCGAGGAAAAACAAGAGCGCCAATCATCGTCAGCGAAACAATGGTAGAAAACATGAAAAAAGGCGCTGTAATCATTGATGTTGCGATTGATAACGGAGGGTGTTTTGAAACTTCAGAACTGACCACACACGAAAAACCTACCATAGTCAAAAATGGAGTTATTCACTATGGTGTGCCAAATATCACTTCCCGTTATTGCAGAACGGCCTCAATGGCATTAAGTAATATACTAACTCCACTCTTATTAGAATTTGTTGAAAACGGAGATCTGGAAGGTACAATTCACAGCGATAATACGATTCGATCTGGAATCTACAGCTACAAAGGACTCGTTACAAATCAAAGTGTGGCAAATTGGTTTAACCTTGATTTTAAAGACATCAATCTTTTCACCTTTTAAAATTTTGGTAAATGATTAGTTTACCAAGTTTGAATTAGTATTTTTGCACAAATTTATTTAAAATGAAATTTACACAACGTTTAGCATACTACTTGTTTGGTATTTTAATTGGCTGTATGTTCTTGGTTTATTTCTTTGGAGAAAAGAAAACTGAATTCTGTTATTTGCCAAACTGCAGAGTATTGAAAGACTTGAGAAGTAAACCTGTAGTTTATTCTCCTGAAGCTGAAAATATCTTTAAAGAGGGATGGGTTACAGACGATGATGTTAGAAATACCTTAACTTATGGTAAAGTTGATTTCTCTAAGAGTAATATCGAGGAAGAAAGTGGTAAACTATACATTGTCAAAGGCAAAAACGAAGCAAAAGAGCCAATCATTGTGGAGATAATTAATTACTCTGATAAAGTCAGATTAAAAAATATTAAAAAGGGAGAATAGATTTTCTCTTTCACCAAAATAGCAAAAGCCAATATCTTTAAGTAAAAGAGATATTGGCTTTTTTAATGGAGTTAAACACCACTATACTGTTATATTTTTAACCCTATCCTTACTTAGCAAACTCTCACTTCAATCCAGTGCTAAAAGTTGACAAGTACAGAATGATTCCCCCTTACTTACCAAGAAAAACTCTATATCATCACCATCCCTAAACCTACCTCCCCCTACTTTAAAACACTTATAGCTACTTTTATTTCCTTTATCAGTGGAAAAATAACAACTTGCCTTAACACAGCTTAAAAGTTCTTAAAACAGCTTTTAAATCGATTTAAAAAAGGTTTCTTGAATGTTTTTAAACCTTTAAAACAACCTTTGTTTTGATTATCCCCTTATCTATTCACTGAATACAGAGTACACCAAAAGCAATAAACCATTTAAAATGCGGGGGCAATTGAATCAGGACTTCTACACCTACTTTCACCTTGTGAAACTCTTTGACTAAATTCAACCTTACTAAACATAAAGAACACCAATACTTTCATCGGACTTTCTTGCACCTTTCTTCGAGTATCCTTGCACTTTTACTGCCCAAAAGGAGTGTTTTCCCAAGAAAACCCCCAGCAAGCTGCAAGAAAACCCGAAGAAAGTGCAACCAAAAGCACACTAATTTGAAAATAATCATACAAAACGGGTTTTGCTACTTTACAAAAAAGAAGTACTCCTATTGAATCACAGAAAGCAATACTTAGAAAATAATTCTTTAACAACAATCAGAAGATCAGAAAGCTTTTACCCAATATCACTACACAAGTATTCTGTTATGGGCATACTATTAGCTTTTTGTATTTTAAATTAAACTGGTGAATACCCACAGAGATTTTTACCTTTTGTTCAACCTAAGACTAATGACCACACAACGGTACACCCTTTTTGGCAAACCATTCTAATAGCTAAGATTCTATTTCTCACTTTAACATACTAAAAAACACTTTAACATGCTGCTATCAACAATAAAATCACTATTTTTATTACCAAGTATTATTGACTATCTCAGTGATAATCAACACACTGAAAAAAAAGTATAAGTACTTAAAAATCAGTATTTATTTAAAAAACACAACTATGAAAAAGGCGATTTTATTAATTGCAATTAGCGCAATGGCTTTTGTTTCTTGTAAAAACAATGAAAAGAAAGAAGACACAACAGTTCCTAATTCTGAACAAAAGACTGAAGAAGTACAACCTGTTGCACAACAAGAAGAAGTGCAGATTGAAGGAACAGTTACTTACATTATTGCAGATAAGTTAGCAGACTGTACAGGTGTCGGGCCAATGAAATGTATGCAAATTAAAGAGAGTAAAGATGCAGAATGGCAATTTATGTATCAAGGGATTGAGGGATTTGAGTACGAAGAAGGATTCGAGTACGTAGTAGAAGTAAAACGTACTGAATTAAAAAATCCTCCAGCAGATGCTCCTTCTATTCGCTATACTTTAGTCAAATTAATTTCTAAAGAGAAAAAATAAAACAACAAGAGGTTAGCTAAGCTAACCTCTTGTTCTGTATTCCACTTACACTTAAACAGTGATGGACTTTTTCATATATTTTCATCAATGCGATTCCACATTGTCACTAAATCAACTTACTCTTTATACGACTGAACTTTTCTATACACTTCTTCATAGTAATTGTTCGGTAGATCGCTTTCGCTTTGAGTTTCCTCACGATGACTTCCTTTCAGTGTACCAACTTTATATCGAATACTAATCCTATTCTCTCTTAAATTCACTATTCCCTTTACCTTTTCATTACTTTCCTCGTACTTGATACAAAGCACGTCCTCTGATAAATTTGAATCAAACTTGACAGTATACTGTTCACTTCCTTCCTTATGCTCACTCACTGATAGAACACCTCCATGCTTAAAAAAAAGCATCTTTTGATAACCATACACATCCAACTTCATCTCAACGTTTCCTTCTTCGCTTAAAACATTCATTTCCGTCATCTCCCACATTGTACCACTTAACGGGCCATTATTAACTAATTCATAATCAGAAGAACTGCACCCAAACAACATGAATAAAAAGACGAAATAGAAAGTTTTAAAATATTTATTTTTCACAGCAATTATTTTAATTTTATTTTATTTGTTAAAATTAATACTATTTGAATAACTTCAGCATAAATATTTGGCTAACCTATTTGTTTTTTGAGTAAGCATACGCTATATATGTAAAACAAAATTAAATAAGTATGAAAAACAGTGGAGTTCAAAGCAAAAAATAAGCTCCTACACTCCTCATTCCTACATCTCAAATAATATTACACACCCGTATTTTCAGCTTTGATTTTTTATTCTTTTACTTTTTCTCAGATGAATGGCAAATCAATTGTGCAATCAATAATCGGAATTAGAAAAAGCGAAACATACTTGCTTAAGACACTATCCCTTGTGGGTTATTAGACAATTTTCACCTACAAGGTACCATAGGTATTTAAGCGAAAAAGAAGGATCTAACACGAAATAGAATGAATGATACAAGTTTGCTACAGTAGAGTTTTAAAGTAAATTGAAAACTTGTGATTTAGATTTCCTTTGTTGGGTTTGAGCAAAGGGGATTCAAGGTTAAAACTCTAAGGTAAAAAACTCACTTTTTGCTTAGGATTATAGCAATACCAAAGAAGAAACGTAGAGGAGTTGCCGACATAAATTTGTATCTTAGCCCCGTATTTAACTTAATAAACATGTCGAGAAATCTACTTGATACACCAATTGAATACCTTAAAGGAGTTGGCCCACAGAGGGGAGATCTCCTAAAGAAAGAATTGGGTATTTTTACTTATAGAGATCTACTACATCTATATCCAAATAGATACATTGACCGTACAAAATACTATAGCATCAATGAACTAAATGGCAATAATAGCGAAGTACAAATCATTGGAAAAATCATTCACTTAAAAACAGTTGAACAAAAAAGAGGCAAACGCCTTGTAGCGACTTTCACAGATGGTACTGGAGAAATGGAACTCGTATGGTTTCAAGGTTTTAAATGGATTAAAGAGAATCTAAAAATCAACACTCCTTATGTTGCATTTGGCAAATTGAATAGTTTCAACTACTCTTTTTCAATTCCACATCCAGAATTAGAGCTGTTAGAAGACCACCAAAAGAACCTTTCTTCTGCCATGCAAGCAGTCTATCCTTCTACTGAAAAATTAGGTTCGAAGATATCAAATAAGGCAATGAATAAATTAATGAATCAACTTTTAGTTGAAACTCATCAATTGTTCAATGACACTTTACCGAAGGAAATGCGACAAAGATTAAGCCTACTCTCTATGAGAGATGCCTTAATTAATATTCACTTCCCAAAAGACCCAAACCTACTGTCCAAAGCAGAATTTAGATTGAAATTTGAAGAGTTCTTCTATATTCAAATGCAGTTGCTAATAAAAAATATTGCGCGTAAACACAAGATTAAAGGTTTTCCTTTTAAAACTGTTGGCGACTATTTCAATACTTTTTACAAAGAACATTTACCCTTCCCATTAACAGGAGCTCAAAAGAGGGTAATTAAAGAAATTAGAAATGACGTTGGCCAAGAGGCTCAAATGAATCGCTTACTACAAGGAGATGTAGGATCGGGAAAAACAATTGTTGCTTTTCTCAGCTGCTTATTAGCCTTAGACAACGGTTTCCAAGCTTGTATTGTTGCCCCGACAGAGATTTTGGCAACGCAACACTTTATTGGTATATCCGAATTTGCCCAACCGTTGAATTTAAATATAAAGTTATTGACTGGATCATCCAAAACAGTAGAACGCCGAATCATTCACGAAGAACTTGAAAGCGGAGAACTGCAGATTTTAATTGGAACTCATGCGCTTTTTGAAGATAAAGTTATTTTTAAAAATCTCGGCTTAGCGATTATAGATGAACAACATCGATTCGGTGTTGAACAACGTTCAAAATTGTGGACTAAAAATGTCCTCCCTCCCCATGTATTAGTCATGACAGCTACACCTATTCCCCGTACTCTTGCCATGAGTTTGTATGGAGATCTTGATGTTTCAGTTATAGATGAACTCCCACCTGGTCGAAAACCAATAGAAACCCTTCATTATTTTGAAGGGAAGCGATTGGCTGTTTGGCATTTTATCAGAACGGAAATTGCCAAGGGAAGACAAGTATACATCGTATATCCACTAATAGAAGAAAGCGAAACCTTGGATTACAAAAATCTCATGGAGGGATATGAGGGGATATCCAGAGATTTCCCTTTACCTGAATACAGTGTAAGCATTGTTCATGGTCAGATGACTCCTGCTGAAAAAGAAGTTGAAATGGATCGATTTGCTAAGGGAAACACAAATATCATGGTCGCAACAACTGTAATTGAAGTTGGCGTGAATGTCCCGAATGCTTCTGTAATGATTATCGAAAGTGCGGAGCGTTTTGGTTTATCTCAACTACACCAGCTAAGAGGCCGCGTGGGTAGAGGCGCTGAACAAAGTTATTGTATCCTTATGACCGGAGATAAACTGAGTAATGACTCAAAAATCAGAATGGAAACTATGTGCCGTACCAATGATGGATTCGAAATATCCGAAGTAGATCTAAAGCTTAGAGGTCCCGGAGATATCATGGGAAAACAACAAAGCGGAACGCTTCCTTTAAAAATAGCAGATATCGTTAAGGACCAAGATATCCTACACTATGCAAGACATCAGGCTGTACAACTTCTAAAAGAAGATCCTAACTTAGAAGACGAAACAAATCAAAATATTAAAAACAAATTAAACGTACTAAATAGCAAAACAACTATTTGGAATTACATAAGCTAAACAACAACACTATGAAATTAGTATTTGCTTCAAACAACAAAAACAAAATTAAGGAAATCAAGAATCAACTACCTGATTCAATAGAAATTTTAAGTCTTGAAGATATTGGATGTAATATAGACATCCCAGAAACAGCTGACACAATAGAGGGCAACGCCAAACTAAAAGCTGACTTTGTCAAAAGACACTATTGTTATGATTGCTTCGCTGATGATTCAGGACTCGAAGTAGATGCACTGAATGGAGCCCCAGGTGTGTACTCTGCAAGATATGCTGGCGAGGATAAAAATGACGATGCGAATATTGACAAATTATTAGAAACACTAAAAGATAAAGATAACCGCAAGGCGAATTTCAAAACAGTAATTTGCCTAAACTTACATACAGAAACTTTCTACTTCACAGGTATTATAGATGGTCATTTATTAAAAGAGCGCCAAGGTAATCAAGGATTCGGTTACGACCCAATCTTTGTAGCAGAGGGTATGGATAAATCATTTGCCGAAATAACTATAGAGCAAAAAAATGCCATTAGCCATAGAGGAAAGGCTGTTAGTCAATTAGTCAATTTCTTGCTAACGCAACAAAAATAAACAACAAGGGCAGTCTGCACAGACTGCCCTTGTTGTTTATTTTTGTTAATCCTATTTTCTGAGAAAGTACTCCCTCCCCTGAGTATCAACATACACTTTTCTTCCATCAAACAACTCACGTATAAATAAATATTCATTTAATCGTTTTAGTTCTTTATATTTTAATGTAGTTATTTTTGCTAAACCATACTTCTTCTCTTTCTCAACAATTAATTCAGAAGGATTGCTTTCAAATACAATACTATCATACCCTATATCAGGCTGACTGTACAAACGATACTTCCCTTCTCTCTCTAAAATATACTATAGAGAATTTCTTGAAACTACATTGGATTAACTTGAATAACCAATAGTCTTTTGTCCATTAAAAATTAAAACATTTACACTCTTTATTAGTTTAATAGAATCTACTAATATCACACTGCTTACAGTATAAGGGGCATAAGTACCACATATCTCATAAATATTAAAAATATCCTTTTCCTTTTTTATTTCATACTCAACAAATGGTTTAAAGTTACCACAATACGCTATACCTGTATTTTTCATAGGTTTATTATCATAATCAACAAAGTACACTTCTCCTTTGTTTGTAATAACTCAATACCTTCCTTCCTCTTCATTTACTCTTTGTTTGTCTAAGGTATCCGATTTATTAAATAGTGGTTTAGTCACTTGAGCTGATACAATACTTTATATTAGACAACATATCAAAAAAGTAAACAATACTCTCACAATCATTTTTTACAGCCAATACAATTAACAAAACACTAATATACTGATCATTACAAACACAAACTCCTATTACATCTTCACAAGTAAAGAACCAATCACATCGTCTCATCTTTCTACCAATCACACTTTAACAAAAAAGTCTAAAACATTAATGGCACACTTTTTAGGCTAAGACCAAACTATTTAATAATGAACACCTTACCTAAAAACAATTGAAAAATCACTGTTTAATCGACATGAAAAGGCATATACAAAGCGTTAAATTATTTATTTTTCAATAATAAATGACTTTGAAGTATAATTTTTCATTGAATAGTAGTACATTTGCGGCTATTTTAATATTTATATGAACAATTTCGAACAATTAGGATTAAATGAATCCCTTCTATCAGCGATTAGTGATTTAGGATTTGAAAATCCATCAGAAATCCAGGTAAAGGCGATTCCTTTATTATTAGAAAAAAATACCGATATTGTTGCGTTAGCCCAAACGGGAACTGGGAAAACCGCAGCATTTGGTTTTCCTTTGATCCAGAAGATAGACTTGTCTAAAAAAAATACGCAAGCTCTTATCTTATCGCCGACTAGAGAGTTATGTTTGCAAATCGCAAACGAAATTAAACAGTACGCTAAGTACGTAAAAGGCCTACATACTGTTGCTATTTACGGTGGTGCAAGCATCACAGAACAAGCAAGAGAAATTAAACGCGGTGCAAATATCATTGTTGCTACTCCTGGTAGAATGCAGGACATGATCAACAGAGGTATGGTTAATATCAAAGATATTGAGTACTGTGTTTTAGATGAGGCGGATGAAATGCTTAATATGGGCTTCTATGACGATATCACAGCTATTTTAGCGGATACTCCAGAAGAAAAAAACATTTGGTTGTTTTCAGCAACAATGCCTGCAGAGGTAGCAAGTATTGCAAGAGAGTTTATGAAAACTCCAGAAGAAATTACAGTTGGACACAAAAATCAAGCTTCGACAAATGTTAGTCACGAATTTTACCTTGTTGGAGGTAGAGATCGTTATTTAGCACTTAAACGCTTAGCTGATGCAAACCCTGACATTTTCTCAGTTGTATTTTGTAGAACAAAAAGAGATACACAAGCAATTGCTGAAAAGTTAATTGAAGACGGGTATAATGCTGCTGCTTTACACGGAGATTTATCACAAGCGCAAAGAGATGCAGTAATGAAATCTTTCCGCGGTAAACAAATTCAAATGTTAGTAGCTACAGACGTTGCTGCTCGTGGAATTGACGTTGACGACATTACACACGTAATTAACTACCAATTACCAGACGAAATCGAAACGTACACTCACCGTAGTGGTCGTACAGGACGTGCAGGTAAATCAGGTACATCTATGGTAATCATTACCAAAAGTGAACTTAGAAAAATCGGTCAAATTGAAAGAATTATCAAAACAAAATTTGAAGAGAAACCAATCCCTTCAGGTATTGAGATTTGCGAAATTCAATTATACCACTTAGCAAATAGAATCAAAGACGTAGAGGTTAATCAAGAGATTGAATCATTCATTCCTGCGATTACTGAATTACTTCAAGATTTTGACAAAGAGGAAATTATCAAGAAAGTAGTTTCTGTAGAATTCAACAGATTCTTAGATTACTACCAAAAACCTTCTAATAATTTAACTTCTGTATCTTCATCTCGTGGAAACTCAAAAGAAATTCCATCAGACGGTGCAGTTCGTTTCTTCATCAACTTAGGAGCTAAAGACGATTTAGATTGGATGACTCTTAAGGATTACTTAAAAGAGACATTGGATTTAGGTAGAGATGATTTATTCAAAGTTGACGTAAAAGAAGGTTTCTCTTTCTTCAATGTTGAAGCAGATCACGCTGAGAAAGTAATGTCTATCTTAAACGAAGAATCTTACAAAGGTCGTAGAGTAAATGTTGAAATCTCTAACAATGATGGAGGTAGAAACAACAATAGACGTGACCACAACAGAAGAGGTGGACGTAGCAACGACAGAGGTGGAGAAAGATCTTTCAGAAGTGGAAATTCAGACAGACGCGGTGGTGAGAGAAGATCTGACGACAGACGCGGTGGTGAAAGAAGATCTGATGACAGACGTGGTGGTGAAAGAAGATCAGATAGAAATTCTGACAACAACAGAGCTCCACGTAATGAAAGAAGCTCGAGAAGAAGTAGCGATGCAGGATCTTCAAGAAGAACAAGAAGAAACTAATTTGTTAATTTTTACGAAATAGTACTTAAAACTGTAAAATATCTTTTATTTTTAAGCAATCTTAAAACTATGAGAAATTTTACAGTTTTTTTATTTCTAATACTGAGCTCCTTTACTGTTTTTGCCCAAAGCAAAAATGAAGTAAAAGGTACTATCATTAATGATAAGTCATTTTTACCTATTGACGATGTCAATGTAATAAACATTACCCGAGTAAAAGGAACTGTCAGCAAAAGGGATGGTACATTTGCCTTAGAGGCGAACCTAAACGACTCTATACACTTCTCCTACCCTGGCTATAATCCGATCAAACTTAAAGTGACCAATGACTGGCTTAACAACGAGAATTTAAAGATTTACTTTGAAGAGCAAACCATTATGTTAGACGAGATTATTATTAGAAAATTTGACTTAACAGGTATATTAGAAGTCGATACCAAATTATTAGAGTTAAATGACAAAATGGAATTTGACTTTTACAGAAGAAATAGAACACCGTATTATAGTTCAGCAATAGGGACTTTCTTTAGCCCTGTCGACGCAGTCTATAATATGTTTAAAGGAAAAGATAAAAAGCTCAAGAAATTGGATGCAATTAAGGAAGATCAAAACATGATCGCTTTAATGCAAACGAGGTATGATAGAGAGATTGTCTGTGGGTTATTAGACATTACAAGAGAGGATATCGTCAAGACTCTTCAAAATTGTAGCTATTCTGATAAATTTATTTATACCGCAACAGATTTTCAAATTTATCAAGCCCTAAATGATTGCTATAACAATTCCAAAGTGCTATCTTCAAAATAATTCAATACATCTATTATATAGATGTATTTTTTTATGCCCTAACGAATTTGAATAGAGAAAGATCAATTTCTGAGAATTTAAAGTATTTTTGCAACAGTAACAACACATCATAATTTAAAACTACGCTATAAAAGATGAATATCATTTTAAAGAAAGTTAAAGTAATTGACACAACAAGTACGCACCACAATCAACTTGTTGATTTAAAAATTGAGAATGGCTTAATTACACAAATTGCCAATACGATCGAGCCTACGTCCGATGAATTAATTATCAAGGAAGATAATTTACACATTTCGCCAGGCTGGTTTGATTCATCCGTTTGTTTAGGAGAACCAGGATTCGAGGAAAGAGAAAATATACAAAACGGATTGCTTACAGCAGCTAAAAGTGGATTTACACAGATTGCTGTAGAACCTAACAACAATCCAATTACAGATAACCAAACCATAGTTAACTTTATCAAGCAAAAAGCACAAGGAGCTACAACTGAAGTTTTCCCTATAGGCGCTTTAACAGTAGGGTCTAAAGGTACTGATCTTGCAGAATTGTTTGACATGAAGAATGCTGGAGCTATAGCTTTTGGAGATTATAAAAAGGCAATTGGCAATGCCAATGTTTTAAAAATAGCACTACAATATGTTCAAGATTTTGACGGCTTAGTTATCGCTTACAGTCAAGACGACAGTATTATTGGGAAAGGAGTTGCTAACGAGGGAACTGAGGCAACAAAATTAGGTCTAAAGGGAATTCCTGCTCTTTCAGAAGAAATTCAAATAGCACGCAACCTATTCTTACTGGAGTATACAGGAGGAAAGTTACACATCCCTACTATATCTACTGCGAAGTCAATTGAACTGATTAAAGAAGCCAAAAAGAAAGGCTTACAAGTTACTTGTAGTGTTGCAGTACATCACTTAGTGATGACAGACGAAAAGCTAAGAGAATTTGATACCAGATACAAAGTATTACCTCCTCTAAGAGATGAAAACACTCGCCAAGCATTAATTGAAGCAGTAAAAGACGGCACAATTGACTGTATCACTTCTGAGCACAATCCACTGGATATTGAACACAAAAAGCTGGAGTTTGACAAAGCCTCTTTTGGAACAATCGGTTTAGAGAGTGCATTCACCGCTTTGAATACCATATTGCCAGTCGATGTAATCGTTGAAAAATTAACAAAGGCAAGAGCCATCTTTCAATTAGAAAAAGTATCAATCAAAGAAGGAGAAAAAGCAAATCTATCGTTATTTACAACTGAAGGAGAATATACTTTTACGAAAAAGAATATACTATCTAAATCACATAACTCAGCCTTTTTAAACTTACAACTGAAAGGAAAAGTAATTGGCTGTATAAACAACAATAATATAACACTGAATAAAGAGTAAAATCAAATGAATACACAGAAAAATCAAGAAGGCGGAAAGTCACAGCTTTTTATTAGCGCTGAAGAAGTAAAAAAAGGAAAGACAATGGCAGTAGTAGCACATATTACAATTATTGGTTGCCTTGTAGCTATATTTAGCAATATTGATTCAAAAAATAAATACTCTGGCTTTTATATCAAACAAGCTTTTGGGATTCACCTCCTATTTTATGCATTAGCTTACTTTGTGGGAATGGCAAACTCTTGGTTTATGACTTCAGGTTTCTTCCTGTGTTTTTTCATCTTGTGGGTATATAGCTTTGTAGGATCATTGAGTAATGACATCAAAGTACTACCTGCTTTTGGAGTTTACTTTCAAAAATGGTTTAATAAATTATCTGCTTAAAATATCACTATGGACACATCTTTATCAATATCATATATACTTAAAGAGCCTAAGGTAATTAAGGATAAGAATCCCTTAATCATCCTTTTGCATGGATATGGAAGTAATGAGGAAGATCTTTTCTCTTTCGCTTCAGAATTATCTGATGAATATTATATTGTTTCTGCCCGTGCACCCTACCCTGTTCCTCCTTATGGATATGCATGGTATGCAATACATTTTGATGCAGATGCAAACAAATTCTCTGATGACGCACAGGCGATAGAATCGAGAGAATTAATCGTAAAGTTTATAGACGAATTGCTTCAAAAGTACCCTATTGACTCAAACAACGTTAATTTAGTTGGATTTAGTCAAGGAGCTATTTTAAGTTATTCAATAGCATTATCTTATCCCGAAAAGGTAAACAAAGTAGTCGCTTTAAGTGGATATTTCAATACAAACATTATCAATGAGAACTTCGAATCAAATGATTTTTCTAAGATTAAGTTCTTTGCTTCACACGGTACAGTTGATCAAGTCATTCCCGTTGATTGGGCAAGACAAACACCCACTGTACTAAAAAGCTTAAACATCGATTTTCAATACAAAGAATATCCCGTAGGTCATGGAGTACATCCTTTAAACTTCAAAGACTTTAAAGATTTCTTAGAACAATAAAAAAGAGGGAGGTGATTAAATATAGTCACCTCCCTCTTTTGTATTTTCCAATCACTTACTCCGTCAATTCCTGATCCGGACTAATGATATTCATTTCTATTGTTTTAGCAGCAGAAAAGACCGTTTCTCCCTTTTCTTTCAAAACCATATCTTCTCTGGTATCCAACTCCCAACCCTCATTGCTGTAAAGACCACTTATATTCTTTTCTTCTAACAGAATACTCTTTAACTCATTAGGTAAAAAGATCTCTGCGAACTTTTTGTCTTCACTTACTATAACAAAGCAACTTACCTGGTTCTCATCAATATCATTTTCTTCATCTATAATTTGCTCGTGTAAGACACTATCTTCTTCGATCGGATTTAATCTAAACCCTTCTTCGAAAGGTCGAATACAACCTTTGCGGAGTTTACTCCAACGATATGCTGCAGAATAAGTACAACCATGCTCATCTTCCTCCCCCACAATAGTCTTTCCTCCATCAGTTAAAACAGTAGGAGGTTCATTTTGACTCTTATTGTCCTTTAGCACAAAGTCACAAGAAACAAACATTGAACTAATTAATAAAACAGAAATAACTAAAGCTCTCATATTAATTTATCGTTTATTTATTATTGTATAACACAGTTTCGATTGTCTCGAAATCAGTAGGCTTGCCTTCACTGTAGAAATACTTAACAAGTACTTCTCCCCTTAAATCTCCAATAAAAAACTCAGCAATCAACCAACGGTGATTCAAGATACTCACTTTATTAATTAAAGCTTTGTCGTCATTTACCTTACCGTAAGGAACCAAAGGATTGCCATTCTCTTGATGATTTAAAGCCAATACTTGTTCTTTTATACCTGCAAGATTATCATCTAAAGTTTTATAGTTAAAATACTCTTGAGCATCTGAATTGCCATCAATAGAAAAATACTTTGCTTCATTCAATTCCATTACTACTGACTTCAGAGAATCTCGTATAATATCAATCCTCTTATTAGCAATTTCAGTCTTTTTCTCTTCTGACCTAGTCATATTTTTATTCGTTGCATACAAAAACACAATGATTAAAAGTGAAAATACGAATAGGTAAAAAAAAGCTTTATGTCTCATTATATAGTGGTTATTTTAAATTTTAATTTGCAAGTTATCATAGGCCAAATATACGTTTTTTGGCAGAACTTTCTCTACTTCTGCATGAAATCCTAAGTCTTGTGCAATGTGGATTAAATAGGTTTTTTCAGGATTGATATCTTGGATAAATGCCAAAGACTCCTCAAGATTAAAGTGAGTAGGATGCTCATTTACTTTCAAAGCATTTACGATTAATACTTTGCAACCTCTTATCTTTTCCCTTTGACTCTCATCAATATACTTTGCATCCGTAATATAAACTAAGTCACCTAATCTATATCCAAGAATAGGCAAATTGCCATGCATAATATCCAAAGCTTGTATTTCCTTGTTTTTAATATAAAAAGGAGTAGATGAGTTAATTAAATTTTGTTGAACTGAAGGAGCTCCTGGATACCTGTTCTCAGTAGCAAAAATATAATCATATCGCTTCTTCAAAGCCTCCATTACTTGCTCAGAAGCATAGATAGGCAAGTCACCGTACAACAAGCTGAAAGGTCTAATCTCGTCCAATCCTGCGATATGATCAGCGTGTTCGTGTGTAAATAAGATTGCGTCGAGATACTCACACTTCGCACTTAACATTTGCTGTCTAAAATCAGGACCACAATCAATAACAAGTGTTACATCATCCCACTTTATTAGCACAGAAGTTCTAAGTCTTTTATCTCTTTGATCTGTACTGTGTGCTACTGGGTGATCAATCCCAATTATTGGAATCCCTTGTGATGTACCTGTTCCTAAAAAATATACCTCCAAAACATTTAATTTTATTACAAAAGTAAGGTTTATCTTTTTTTCTTGTACGATATTTGTTACGTTTGTTTAAAAAGCTAATTAATGAAGAAATTTTCAGAAGACTTAGTATTAGAAGGAGATAGATTAATTGAACACCAACCCGCTATCTCTGATAAAGCATTACGCATAAATTTGAACAACAATATTTATGGTACTTTTGCTGAAATTGGTGCAGGACAAGAAACTGTAAGACATTTTTTCCGTGCTGGAGGTTCCTCAAGAACAATCGCTAAAGCAATGTCTGCCTATGATAAAGTATTTAGTGATGCTATTTACTCTGTAGAAGAAGATGGAAGATACGTTACTGAAAGTAGATTAAACAAAATGTTAGATTACGAAACGCGTAAATTAGAAGACCGATTAATACGCGAAGACAATCCTAACAAAACTTTTTTTAGCTATGCCAATACTGTAGCTACTATTGATTACGCTAAGAAAAACAAAGGACATGGATGGATTGGGATAAAGTTTCAATCAGAGCCTGACCAAGCTTTTAGCAAAATAGTTCTACACATTCAATTCAAAGAAACTGATTCTAAACTACAACAAGAAACATTGGGTATTTTAGGAGTGAACTTAATCTATGGTGCTTACTACCAAAATCACGACCCAAAAAAACTTATACACAGCCTATATGATCACTTGGATAAAGATCAAATAGAAATTGACAGTATCAACTTTTCTGGACCTTTATTTCAAGACGTTGACAATAGACTAATGAGCTTGTTCTTGGTAAAAAATGGTATGACAGATGCAGTGATGTTTGGCAGTGATGGACAAAGCAAACTACCAGCTAATGTACTATACAAACAAAACATTCTTGCCCTTAGAGGTAGTTTTAGACCTGTGACAATTGTAAATATGGATATGACACAGAAGTCCATAGATATGTTTATACGAGAGAATGACTTGAATAGACAAAATACAACAGTTGTTTTTGAAATTACTCTTTCTAATTTACTAACAGAAGGGGAAATAGATGAAATAGACTTCTTACATAGAGCTGATCTTCTGTGTTCTTTAGGGCAAACTGTTATGATTTCCAATTTCCAAGAATACTATAAACTAACTGAATATTTCTGTACTTATACTGATCAGAAAATTGCAATGAGTTTAGGTGTAAGTAGCTTATTGAATATTTTTGAAGAAAAGTACTACAAAAACTTGACAGGTGGAATATTAGAGGCCTTAGGTAAACTATTTAGAAAAAACATGAAGATTTACCTTTACCCTATGATGGATAAAGAGAAGAATATTATCAATTCTACTAATCTGAAAGTAGATATTCAGATGAAAGAACTATATAAATTCTTCAAAAAACAAGGACAGATTGTCGACATTACTGAATATGAAGAGAAACACTTAGGAATCTTCTCTCGTGATGTATTAAAGCAATTACAAGAGAAGAAAGATGGATGGGAACAACAACTTCCTGCAGGTATCTCTCAAATGATAAAAGAAAAAGAGTTATTTGGATACAAAAACTAATAAAAAAACTCCCTGTCAAAACAGGGAGTTTTTTTATTTACTTTATACTCTCGTAGTACGTCTTTAATATTTCTTCTCTAAAATCTGGATGTGCAATTTCTACCATTGCTGACACACGTTGCTTTAAGGTTTTACCATACAAATCAGCTACACCATATTCTGTCACAATATATTGAGCATGCGCACGAGTGGTTACCACCCCTGCTCCTTGTTTTAAAAAGGGAACGATGCGATTATGTCCTTTATTACTTGTAGAACTCAAAGCAATGATCGCTTTTCCTCCTTTACTCAAAGAAGCTCCTCTTACAAAGTCCATTTGACCTCCAACGCCAGAATACATCTTTACTCCAAGTGAATCTGCACACACTTGTCCTGTTAAATCAACTTCTAAGGCAGAGTTAATCGCTACAACTTTAGGATTTTGTCGGATAATAGAAGTGTCATTGACATAACTTGACTCTTTCATCACAATAAAAGGATTGTTATCTACAAATTTGTACAAGCGCTCTGACCCCAATAAAAAGGTTGCAAGTGCCCTACCCTTTGCTATTGTTTTTCGAGAACAATCAATTACTCCACTTTCTATCAAATCAATTACCCCGTCTGAAAACATCTCCGTGTGCAAACCTAAATGCTTATGAGAAGTCAACTGAGATAAAACAGCATTAGGAATAGAACCAATCCCCATTTGAAGCGTACTTTCATCTTCTATCAATTCTGCTACATACTGCCCTATAACCTTCTCTGTATCTGTGATAGGCAATTGCTTACTCGCATAAATCGGCGAGTGATGTTCTACTGCTAAGTCAATTTTTGATATGTGCAATACACTATCTCCAAATGTACGTGGCATATTCTTATTGACTTGGGCAATGACCCATCGAGCATTCTCCATAGCAGCAACAGTTCCTTCTACTGAAACACCTAATGAGCAAAAACCATGTTCATCAGGAGGTGAAACTTGAATAAGAACAACGTCTATTTTCAGTACGCCTTTTCGAAATAAAGTAGGTACTTCACTTAAAAAAACGGGCGTATACGATCCGTTCCCTTCAGTTATTGTGTGTCTTACATTCTTTCCTATAAAAAATGAATTTACATGAAAACTATCAGCCAAAGAAGGATCAGCATAAGGAGCAGGTCCTTCTGTGTGAATATGACAAAATTCAACATTTCTCAATTCACTGGCGCGATCACTTATCGCTTTCGTTAATATATTAGGGGTTGCCGCTGCGGCATGTACATAAATTCTATTGCCTGATTCGACTACTTTCGCAGCTTCTTCTGCTGATACATATTTCATAAGTATGCGCTATTTTAGTTTGTAAAAAGTCTTATTTAAAGTCCTTACAAATTACAAAAAATAAAAACACAGAATACCTGATATACATCATTGAACAGAAAGATTTAGCCTATAAAAATGAATAAAAACAAATTAGAAACACTTAGATAGATACATAGAGGAATAAAGTACTTTTTATCACAAATGGCAAAAGTAGTATTGGTAATCTTCTTGAATATCCCAACATATTTAAAATCACCTATCACTCTTAATCCAAAAAGCACAAACAATAACAAATATAGGTAATTAACGTAACCAACTAATATGTAAGGAAACACACCAAAGAAAAGTAAAAAAAAAGCCACACAAATAGTTCCTAAAACACTTGGTTTAAATACTTTTCCACTTAACTGAGAGGGCAATACGCAATCTAAAGCTCTTTTACCTCCAAATGCCCAGTAGAAGTGAATAAAAGAGAGAAAAATAAAAATTACAAAATTTAAAAACTGAATAATTGAAAATAGAGTCATACCCTTAATTAATTTGAATGTATAAGACAAAGATAGCTTGCATTCAAAACATAAAAATTCACTTAAGTTAATCTTTCTTGAGTAATTCTCTTTCGAATTCTTGATAAAGACTGAGCAGTTATTCCTAAATAACTTGCAATGTACTTTTGAGGAACTTGCTCAAAAATCTTTGGTGTGTCAGACACAAGTTGTAAGTACCGCTGTTCTGGATTCAAAAAAAGTAAAAAATCAATGCGTTTTTTAGCTTGTAAAAAAATAGCCTCTGCCATTATTCTACCAATACGCTGAGCCTTTAAAGAAGTCTCATAATATCTTAATAACTCCTTTTTATAAATGATACTTACCTCTACATCATTTAAAGCTGTAATAATTAGATTAGAAGGTTTTCCCGTTAGTATTCCTTCATAGTTAGTAAAGACATCATTCTGCAAATAGAATGAGAAAGATACTTCTTTTCCATTTTCTTCTATATAATACATTCTCAATGCTCCTTTATTTACAAAGCCTACAAAATCACAAGTCTCTCCTAAACTAAGTATCTCATCACCTTTTTTAAACTTTCTATACTTTACTTTATCTTGCAACTCATGTAATAACTCTTGTCCTATCTCAGTACTTTTCATTTTTCTAATTTCTATTTTAGATTAACCTATCTAAAGTAGAATTTTTAAAACAATCCGATCTATATAAAATCAGAATATTAGCAAATAATACTATTTTTGTAGTTCTAATTTTTTACAATCGAATGACATCAATAAATAAGAAGACATTAGAAGACTTAGAATTTGATTCAGTATTAGAAACTGTATCCGAATTGTGCGTAACTGAATCAGGTAAACAAGCTGCTTTAGAAATTACGCCATTTCGCAGTGCACAAGAAACAATTAAATCACTAAAACAAACTTCAGAATACGTTTCTTCTTTTACTAATAATAACATAATTCCCAATCACTATTTTGACAGTATTTCATACGAATTAAAGTTCTTGGGTATTGAGGATAGTTTTTTAGAAGTTAGTAGTTTCAAAAAGATATTCTCACTAACTGACACAACGATTAACTTACTGATATTCTTAAAGAAATTCGAGGAATATTATCCATTTTTGTATGAAGAAATACAGGAAGTAATCGTTGAGAAAACAATTTTAAAGTCAATAGAAAACGTATTAGACAAATATGGAGAGATTAAAGACAATGCTTCTATTGATTTATTAAATATTCGCAAGAACATCAATATTGTCCGTGGAAAGATTAATCAAAGTTTTGGACAAGCCTTAACGCAATACAACAGCTCTGGGTATTTAGACGATATCAGAGAAACTGTCGTCGAGAATAGACGTGTACTTGCTGTAGTTGCAATGCACAGACGCAAAGTAAAAGGAAATGTATTAGGACAATCGAAAACAGGTAGTATTGTTTATATAGAGCCAGAGGCGACTATGAGATTCTCAAGAGAACTCAATAACTTAGAATATGAGGAAAGAGAAGAAATAGTTAGAATACTTAAAGCTCTAACAAACACTATACGCCCTTTTAGAGATGTATTAATTGAATACCAGCATTTCCTTACTTATATCGATGTAACGGCTGCTAAGGCTAAATATGCTAATAAAATAAATGGTTTGTTACCTGAGATAACAAAGGAAAAAACATTGTATTTCAGAGAAGCATACCACCCTATTCTATATTTGAGTAACAAATCTAAGAGAAAGACAACTTATCCCCAAACGATATCACTCGAAGAAGACAGTAGAATCATTGTGATTTCTGGACCTAATGCTGGTGGTAAAAGTATTACACTAAAGACTGTAGGTTTACTTCAACTTATGCTCCAATCAGGTTTGTTAATTCCTGTTCACGAGCGAAGTAAAACTTTTCTATTTGATCGAATATTGACAGACATTGGAGATAATCAATCTGTAGAGAACCACTTGAGTACTTACAGCTATCGATTAAAAAACATGAATTACTTTTTGAAAAAATGTAATGACAAAACACTTTTTTTAATTGATGAATTTGGTACAGGGTCAGATCCTGAACTTGGAGGTGCACTTGCGGAAGTATTCCTAGAAGAATTCTATGAACGCAATGCCTATGGAATCATCACCACGCACTATACTAATCTAAAAATATTAGCAGATGAGTTGCCAAGTGCTACCAACGCAAATATGCTCTTTGATGAAAAATCATTAGAACCTATGTACAAATTAAATGTTGGTCAAGCTGGTAGTTCATTTACATTTGAAGTTGCACAGAAGAATGGTATTCCATTTAGCTTAATAAATCGCGCTAAAAAGAAAGTCGAAAGTGACAAAGTTCGCTTCGACAAAACAATTGCAAACTTGCAGAAAGAGCGACATAAAATGGAGCGCACGTCAAATAACCTAAAAGAAGAAGAAACACGTGCAAGACAGGAGAGTAAAAGGCTTGAGGAAACTAATGCGAGAATACAAGATAAATTAGAAAGGTATCAAGAACTTTTTGACGCTAATCAACGCCTACTATATCTTGGACAAAAGTTAGATGATCTCTCTGAAAAATACTTTAATAACAAAAGTAAGAAAACACTTTTTAGCGAACTTTTAAAAGTGGTAGAAATAGAAAATTCTAAACGAAAAAAAGTAACAATTAAAGAGAAAAAAGAAAAAGAAAAAGTTCAGAAAGAAGTAATAAAAGAAGTTGAACAGAAGGTTGAAATAATTCGTCAAGAGAAGAAAGAAGAAAAAGAAAAGAAGAAACAACAAGATCAAAATAAACCGAAGTTTCCTTTAAAAATCGGAGATCGTGTTAGAATGATTGATGGTAAGGCTGTAGGAACAATTGATGTAATTGAAAAGAACAAAGCCACAGTTAATTATGGTATCTTTACTTCAAAAGTTGATTTAGAACAACTGGAAATGGTAGAACGAAAAAAATAATGATAGCTTTCCCTAAAAATAAGAAAATAATCCTTTTTGACGGTGTCTGTAATTTCTGTGACAGCACCGTCCAAAAGATTATTGCAGCTGATAAAAAAGATCAGTTTAGATTCACTTCTTTAGATTCTGAAATAGGAAAAGAAATTCTACAATACATCGGAGTTGATCGCAGTAAGATTGATAGTATTGTTTTGTACGAACCAGGCAAAGCCTACTATATTAAATCTAAAGCGGCCTTTCAGATAGCATCCTACTTAGGTTCTTACTATTCTATGATAGGAATATTTTCAATATTCCCTCAGAAATTAACAGATTCCATCTATGATTTTATAGCCCGTAATCGCTATAAATGGTTTGGTAAAAAAAGTGAATGCCCTATCCCCTCTCCAGAGATCAGAAATAAATTTTTATAATTTCTTTTAGCACACTGCTATTTAGAAATATTTAATCATAAATAATTTCCCTTAAACTTTCGCAATGCTTATATTTGCGTACTTATAAAAATTATTCGAATGCATATTTCATACAATTGGTTAAAACAATTCATCAAATTAGACATTACACCAGATGAGACTTCTGAGATATTAACAGACTTAGGTCTTGAAGTTGAAGGAATTACTCATTACGAAAGCCTTAAAGGTGGTTTAAAAGGAGTTGTTGTTGGACATGTACTATCATGTACAAAACATCCTAATGCTGATAAGTTAAATGTAACGAAAGTAGATTTAGGAGCAGGTGAGCCAGTACAAATCGTATGCGGAGCTCCCAACGTTGCAGCTGGGCAGAAAGTAGCAGTGGCGACAATTGGCACTGAGCTATTTGATGCAGAAGGAAATGCATTTCAAATTAAAAAAGGTAAAATACGAGGTGAAGAAAGCTTCGGAATGATATGTTCAGCAGTAGAATTAGGTGTTGGAACAGATGGAGATGGTATCATGGTACTTGATCAAAATTTGACACCAGGTACTCCTGCAGCTGAAGTATTTAATATTGTTACAGACGAAGTATTCGAAATCGGACTAACGCCAAACCGCTCTGATGCTATGAGTCATTGGGGAGTTGCAAGAGACCTTAGAGCTGGACTACTTCAAAATTCAAAAGAAGAAATCCAACACAAAGAGCTAATTACTCCTTCTGTTAGCAAATTCAAAGTTGAAAGACGTACATTAAAAATTGATGTAAGCGTAGAAGACTATAAAAGAGCTCCAAGATATTGTGGGGTTACTATTTCGGGAATTGAAGTTAAACAATCACCTGAATGGTTACAAAACAGGCTGAAAGCGATAGGAATAACACCTAAAAACAATATCGTAGACGTTACTAACTACGTTTTACACGATTTAGGACAACCTATGCATGCATTCGATGCTGCCAAAATAAAAGGTGGGAAAGTAATCGTTAAAACAGTTGAAGCAGGAACAAAATTCAAAACATTAGACGATATAGAAAGAACACTACACCAAGATGATTTAATGATTTGTGATGAGAATGGACCTATGTGTATGGCTGGGGTTTTTGGAGGAACAAGAACTGCTGTAAGCGAAAACACAACTTCTATCTTTTTAGAAAGTGCTTATTTTCACCCTGTAGCAATTCGTAAAGCTGCGAAAAGACATGGATTAAATACTGATTCTTCTTTCAGATTCGAAAGAGGTATAGATCCTTCTATAACAGAATATGCTTTAAAACACGCTGCTTTATTGATCCAACAGGTTGCTGGGGGAGAAATAACTTCTGATATCGTTGATTTGTACCCTAAGAGAATTGAAGATTATTCTGTATTCTTGAATTTCAATAATATCAACAGAATTTTAGGAGAAGAAATCTCTAAAGAGACAATCAAAAAAATATTAGTATCTCTTGATATAAAAGTACATAGCATGTCTGATGTAGGTCTTGGAATTACAGTACCCGCATATCGTGCAGACGTAACAAGAGAAATTGATGTAATTGAAGAAATACTAAGAGTATACGGTTTTAATAATATTACCTTTTCTTCGAAATTAAACGCAACGATTTCTAATAATTCGAGAACTGAAGATCACAAAGTTCAGAATACGATTTCAAATTTGTTAGTTAGTCAAGGGTTCTACGAAATTATGTCTAACTCTTTAACTACTCCAGATTATAGTAATTTATCAGAAAGCTTAAAATCAAGTTTTCAAGTTGATATACTCAACCCATTAAGTCACGATTTATGTGTGATGCGACAAACTTTATTGTTTGGTGGGTTAGAAGCTATCGCTTATAACATTAACAGAAAGAGAACAGATTTAAAACTTTTTGAATTTGGTAAGTCTTATCACAAAATGCTTGGAAGCTTTGAAGAACACAAGCACTTTGCATTATTTGCAACAGGTAACGGTACCAAAGCAACGTGGAACTCTACCCCTAAAGCAACAGACTTTTTCGAGTTCAAAGGTTATATCAATGGAATTTTGATGAGATTGGGCTTAAGTAAAGCTACCACTCAGCCAACAGATAATGATGTTTTCTCTGAAGGTATAGCATATTACATCGGAAAAGATTTAATTGTTGAATTTGGTATCTTGAAAAAAGCAATTTTAAAAGAACTGGATATTAAACAAGAAGTTTGTTACGCAGATTTCAATTGGGAAAATGTTTTAAAATTCATTTCTGAAAAGATTAAATTTACAGAGATTAATAAATTCCCTTCTGTTAAACGCGATTACGCTCTTTTAATAGACGAACATATTACATTTGACCAAATCTATAATATCGTAAAACAAGTTGATAAGAACACAATTAAAGATGTTACTTTATTTGACGTTTATCAAGGTGATAAGATAGAGGAAGGTAAAAAGTCTTATGCAATCTCTATTTTAATGGAAGATGCTTCAAAAACATTGACTGACAGTCAAGTTGAGAAGATAATGGGAAAAATAAAATATCAACTTGAGAATAATCTAAATGCTCAATTGAGATAAAAGTTAATACAATATAAAAGAGGCAGTATCATAGTGATACTGCCTCTTTTTTTAGCTTATCACCCTAACATTACGATACAATAAAACAGTGATTGTTTAGTCATCCGTAACTCACTAAAAAGACAAATAATTATCCTTTTATTAATGCATTAACCATTAGGGAGTTTACAACAGAAGATTGCTACATTTCAACCTAATCTTAAACAACTACAGTTTCCCACTCTACTGTAAAGTTGTTTCTGAATATCCTCTAACAATAACACCTCTCATATAATTAGCTATAATATTAGTTAAGAAAAGAAAGCTCATACCTAAACAAACCGTTAGGTTTACAACTAAAGAAAAAATGACTAACAATTTAGTTTGAAAAATATATTAGACGATCCTTCATAATCAATTTCAAAAACGATTCGTCCAAATACTATATTTCATTCATTTCCCTCCAAGAAAGCACAACTAAACTTAATTTGTTACTTCCATTAGAGTAATAGGTAATATCCAAATCTATATGTATTGATGTAGATACAATACAAAAAAAGCTCCCAAGAAATCTTGAGAGCCTTATACTATAAAATGTATTCAGGTAATTAACCTAATACTTCTTTTACTTTCTTACCTATTTCAGCAGGAGAATCTACTACGTGGATTCCACATTCTGCCATAATACGTTTTTTTGCTGCTGCTGTATCATCAGCACCTCCAACAATAGCACCAGCATGTCCCATTGTTCTACCTTTAGGAGCTGTTTCACCAGCAATAAATCCAATTACAGGCTTTTTATTACCATTCTCTTTAATCCAACGTGCAGCATCTGCTTCTAATTGACCACCGATTTCACCAATCATAATGATTGCTTCAGTTTCTGGATCAGCCATTAACAATTGAACAGCCTCTTTTGTTGTTGTTCCAATGATAGGATCTCCACCGATACCGATAGCAGTTGTAATTCCTAAACCTTGTTTCACAACTTGATCTGCAGCTTCATAAGTTAAAGTTCCTGATTTAGAAACAATACCTACAGTCCCTTTTTTAAATACGAAACCTGGCATAATACCAACTTTAGCTTCACCTGGAGTAATAACACCTGGACAGTTAGGTCCAACTAAACGACAATCTCTTGTTTTGATGTAATCATAAGCTTTGATCATATCTGCTACAGGAATACCTTCAGTTATACAAATAATAACTTTAATTCCCGCATCTGCAGCTTCCATAATAGCGTCTGCAGCGAATGCTGGCGGAACGAAAATAATAGAAGTATCTGCACCTGCATTATCTACAGCTTCTTTTACTGTATTGAATACTGGACGATCTAAATGAGTACTTCCTCCTTTACCTGGAGTAACACCACCTACAACGTTTGTTCCATATTCAATCATTTGCGAAGCGTGGAATGTACCTTCACTACCAGTAAATCCCTGAACGATTATTTTTGAATCTTTATTTACTAAAACACTCATGATCTTGTTTTTATTTATTTAAACTTACTCTCACAAAAATAAACAATTCTATCAAGCAATAAAACTTTTTATCTTAGTTAAACGTTAAGTTATATTAATATTACTAACTAATTCTCCCTTGATAACGAAAAACGATTATAACTGTTTCACTTTTTCCATTATTTCAGGAATACGTTTGACGTATGCAATCTGTTTCAACTTTTCGCGAGACTCCTCAGCTGGGTAACCAAAGTACACCTTACCTCCTTCTAAAGATTTAGATACACCTGATTGTGCTAAAACAACAGCTTTTGTACCAATTGTGATACCACTTGTTGTCCCTACTTGCCCCCATAGAGTCACTTCATCTTCTATAACTACACAGCCAGCAATACCACACTGTGCAGCAATCAAGCAACGAACACCAATTACTGTATCATGTCCTATATGAACTTGATTATCAATCTTAGCTCCTTCTTTAATAGTCGTATCTCCTGTAACACCTCTATCGATAGTACAAGCAGCACCGATACCAACGTTATCTTCAATAACAACACGACCACAAGAAACCAATGGATCAAATCCTTCTGGACGCTTTTTGTAATAAAAAGCATCTGCTCCTAAAATAGTACCAGCATGAATAACAACATTATCACCTATAACGGTACCATCGTATATAACTACATTAGGATGGATAAGACAGTTTTTTCCAATCTTTACGTTATGCCCAATAAATACGTTTGGTTGAATAACAGTTCCCTCGCCTATAACCGCATCTTCAGCCTGAACTTTTAATGCCGGTTTAAAAGGATTAAAGTATTTTGACAACTTATTAAAATCTCTAAAAGGATCATCCGAAATCAAAAGAGCTTTACCCTCAGGACATTCAACATCTTTATTGATTAGAATAATTGTTGCATTTGAATTTAATGCCTTGTCGTAATACTTTGGGTGATCTACAAAAACAATTTCTCCTTCTTGTACAACGTGAATTTCATTCATACCATACACCAGAAAATTAGAATCACCAACAAACTTACAACCTATAATATCAGCAATAGTTTGTAAATCTTGAACTTTTGCAAAACGCATAGTCTACCTTATCTGAAATTAATTATTCCTTGATACGCTCAATGTAAGCGCCATTTGTTGTATCAATTTTGATTTTATCACCTTCATTGATAAATAATGGTACATTCACATTAGCACCTGTTTCAACAGTTGCCGGTTTAGTAGCATTTGTTGCAGTATTTCCTTTTACACCAGGCTCAGTGTATGTAACTTCTAATATAACAGAAGCTGGCATATCAACAGCTATTGGCAACTCAGTTTCTGTATTAATTTGAACCATTACATTCTCTCCTTCTTTCAATAAATCTGGAGCATCTAAAATATCTCTAAGTAAAGTAATCTGCTCGTAATTTTCAACATTCATAAAGTGGAACTGATCTCCCTCTGGATATAAATATTGAAACTTATGAGTTTCTACTCTTACAGGATCGATTTTATGTCCTGCTGAAAAAGTATTTTCCAATACTTTACCATTAGTTAAACTTTTCATTTTAGTTCTAACAAATGCAGGTCCCTTCCCAGGTTTAACATGTAAGAATTCTACAATTTTATAAATATCATTGTTATACTTAATGCATAAACCATTTCTAATATCAGACGTCGTTGCCATTGCTTTTAATATATTTTAGTATTACTAATTAATAAATTCCCGAATATCCTCTCATAATTCCTCTCGATGAATTACGGATAAACATTAATATTTCATCACGTTCTGGTGTAGCTTCCATTTCAGCTTCAATTAATTCCAAAGCTTGTGTAGTATTAAAGTTCTTTTGATATAAGATTCGATAAATATCTTGAATCTCTCTAATTTTTTCAGGTTCAAAACCTCTTCTTCTCAACCCTACAGAGTTAATACCTGCATATGAAATTGGCTCACGTGCAGCCTTAATATAAGGAGGAACGTCTTTTCTCACCAAAGTACCTCCTGTAATGAAAGAATGAGAACCAATAGTACAGAATTGGTGTACAGCTACAAGACCAGCTAATACAACATAGTCACCAATTGTTACGTGTCCTGCCAAAGTACTTGAGTTAGAAAAGATACAGTTATTACCAACGATACAATCGTGTGCAATATGACTATATGCCTGAATCAAACAGTTACTTCCTATTACGGTTTTATATCTATCTTTTGTTCCTCTATTTATAGTGACACACTCTCGAATAGTTGTATTATCCCCTATTTCTACAGTAGTTATTTCACCTTCAAATTTTAAATCTTGTGGTTCAGCAGAAATTACAGCACCTGGAAAAATCTTACAGTTTTTCCCGATTCTAGCTCCTTCCATGATAGTCACATTCGAACCTATCCAAGTTCCCTCACCAATCTCAACGTTATTATGAATCGTTGTAAAAGGCTCAATAACTACATTTCGTGCTATCTTTGCGCCTGGATGAACATATGCTAAAGGCTGATTCATATTCTTCTTTTATAAGTTATTTATCTTTGATATTTGAGCCATTAATTCTGCTTCTGCTACTAACTTACCATTTGCATATGCATAACCTTGCATATGACAAATACCACGTCTGATAGGAGTGATTAATTCTAATTTAAAAATCAAAGTATCACCTGGGAATACTTTATTCTTAAATTTCACATTATCCATCTTCATGAAATAAGTTAAATAATTTTCTGGATCTGGAACAGTACTTAAAATTAATATACCTCCTGATTGTGCCATTGCTTCACAAATCAATACACCAGGCATTACAGGTGCTCCAGGGAAATGTCCTACAAAGAAAGGCTCATTCATTGTAACATTCTTAACACCCACTACGTGAGTATCAGACATTTCTAATATTTTATCTACTAACAAGAAAGGTGGTCTATGTGGTAATAGCTCCATAATTCTTGTTACGTCCATAAAAGGCTCTTTGTGTAAATCATATGTTGGAACATGATTTCTTTTCTCATTGCGAATAATCTTAGACATTTTCTTAGCAAATGCAGTATTCACAGCATGTCCTGGTTTATTTGCAATAACTTTTCCTCTAATACGAGTACCGATTAAAGCCAAATCTCCTACAACATCTAAAAGTTTATGTCGAGCAGCCTCATTTGGATAATGCAAAGTCAAATTATCCAATACCCCATTCGGTTTCACACTAATTTGATCTTTACCAAAAGCTTTCTTTAAATGCTCCATTGTCTCTGGAGAAATTTCTTTATCCACATAAACAATTGCATTATTCAAATCACCGCCTTTTATAAGACCATGAGCTAACAACGCTTCTAATTCATGTAAAAAACTAAATGTACGAGCTTCAGAAATATCTTCTTTAAAATCACTCATAGACTTTAAAGTAGCATTCTGAGTCCCCAACACCTTTGTACCAAAATCTACCATTGCAGTAATTTGGTAACTATCCGAAGGCATGACAATAATCTCACTTCCTGTAGCATCATCAACATAAGAGATAACCTCTTTTACAATATATTCATATCGCTCAGCATCTTGTTCTACTACTCCTGCTTTTTCTACAGCCTCTACAAAGTATTTTGAAGAACCGTCCATAATTGGAGGCTCTGAAGCATTCAACTCAATAATAACATTATCTAAATCACATCCAACTAATGCCGCTAATACATGCTCTGTTGTTTGAATACGAACTCCTTTTTTCTCTAAATTCGTACCACGTTGCGTGTTCACAACATAATTAGCATCTGCTTCAATAACAGGATGCCCTTCTAAATCCACTCTAACGAAAGTAAATCCGTTGTTTACAGGCGCAGGTTTAAAAGTCATTGTAACCTCTTGTCCTGTATGTAAACCAACTCCTACTAAAGTAATCTCGTTTTGGATGGTTTTTTGCTTAACCATAATTAAATCTTTTTAGTTTTGATAGGCTATAATTAAATATAAACTAATACTTCTTTTTTAAAAGTTCTACGTCCTCGGCTAATTTAGCAAGATTTTTAAAATAACTGTACGATCTTAAAAAATCTGCATGCCCCAACGCTGGAGTACCTTGAACAGCTGAATCATTTTTCAAGTTTTTAGTAACTCCTGATTGCGCTTGTATCTTAACATTATCTCCAATTGTCAAGTGCCCTACAATACCTACCTGTCCTCCAATTAGACAGTGCTTTCCGATTTTTGTAGAACCCGCAATTCCCGTTTGAGAAGCGATAACAGTATTTTCGCCAATCTCAACATTATGTGCTACTTGAATTTGATTATCTAACTTAACTCCTCGTCTAATAATGGTAGATCCTAAAGTAGCTCTATCAATTGTAGTACCTGCTCCAATTTCTACATTATCTTCTATAATCACATTACCTATTTGAGGAACCTTATTGTAAGTTCCATCTTCATTTGGAGCAAATCCAAAACCATCAGAACCTATAATAGTACCTGCATGTACAATACAATTATTTCCAATAATCGTTTCAGAGTATATTCTTACTCCTGCAAATATTATAGTATTATCTCCTATAACTACATTATCTCCTATAAATGAGTTCGGATATATCTTTACATTATTACCAATCTTAGAATTACTTCCTATATATGAAAAGCTACCAAGATACAAATCATCGCCATGAACAGCTCCTTCCGAAATAACAGCATATTGCTCAATCCCAGATTTCATTAATTTCACTTGATTATAGTATTCCAATAATTTAGAAAATGACTTGTAAGCATCATCTACTTTAATCATTGTAGTTTTCACTTCTTGATCAGGAGTAAAACTTTTATTAACGATAACCACAGATGCTTCCGTAGTATAAATATGATTTACATACTTAGGATTCGCTAAAAAAGATAACGAACCTTCTTTCCCCTCTTCAATTTTAGACAAAGTGCTAACTTGAACCGATGGGTTCCCAACAACTTCACCACCTAAAACTGATGCTATTTGTTCTGCTGATATTTTCATTAGGGCAAAAATATAAAATATAATTGAAATTTAACTTTGAAAAGTATTTTTTGGATAACAAACTAAATACTTGGTAACTGTTTTTGTCAGTGGCTTTAAATTAAGATGATCCGATACCTTCAGAACATCAACTACCTCCCCATCTTTTTTCAGAATCATAATAGGCTGCTTCTCTTTGCTATATGCTTGATTCTTTAATTTTCCTTGGAAAGCAAAGTAATTAGCAGACTCTAATTTTAAACCATACTTTTCGGCGACAACTGTTTTTAAATTAGCTATCTTACTTTGAAGTTCTTCCTTATTATTAAAAACTTCTATACGCAATAAATCTCTATTGACAATCATTTTACTTAGGGTTGACAGGATAAAGTCCTCATGAAATTGCCAACTCTTAAGTGCTCCCATAATATCTGAATCATCCAATAATGAAAAATTCTCCAAAGCCTTGTCTTCAAACTCTTCAATGTCTATCTGATTGTACAAAAAGAATGACAATGCCTCACTTGCCCAAAGTTTTTTACCCCTGCTACACAATTCCTTAGCACGTTTTAAAATGCGAACCAAAATCAATTCAGCACACACACTTGTCTTATGCAAATAGGCTTGCCAATACATCAACCTACGTGCTATTAAAAACATCTCTACAGAATAAACACCTTTCTCCTCAACAACTAGATTATCATCTACCACATTTAACATCTGAATGAGGCGTTCTGAATTAATATTACCCTCTGCCACACCGCTATAAAAACTATCCCTTTTAAGATAATCTAATCGATCCATATCCAATTGACTGGATATTAATTGCAACATAAAATTACGATGATACTCTCCTTTAAAAATTTTAATTGCCAAATCTAATTGACCATTAAATTCCTTGTTGAGTTTTTTCATGAATAGCAGAGATATCATCTCGTGATGAACCCCTTCTACTATACTATGTTCCATAGCATGTGAGAATGGTCCATGACCAATATCGTGTAATAAAATAGCTACATATAGAGCCGTTTCTTCTTCTTCAGATATTGCAACTCCTTTAAATCTCAAAACTTGGACAGCTTTTTGCATTAAATGCATACAGCCTAAGGCATGATGAAATCTCGTATGATGAGCTCCTGGAAACACCAAATAGGAAACTCCCATTTGCGAAATTCTTCTAAGTCTTTGAAAATAGGGATGCTGTACCAGATCATACAACAATGAATTAGGAATAGAGACAAACCCATAAATTGGGTCATTCAATAACTTTAATTTATTTGTAGTTGCCAACTATATATAGTTTAATAAATTCTAAAACAAATATATTAAAAAACCACATCTTTATCTCTAAAAAAATGTGGTTTAATATAGTTTTAGTAATTAATTTCGATTAATCTTCTAAATCAATTTGAAAAGTTTGCAAGAATCCTACTGTTTTTTCAATATCATAATGCAGTATTCTATCTTCTGAAACAAAAGACACTTCATCGCGATATGTTTTCACAAAAGCCTCTATAAAATCACTCGATTTCATTGGTCTTCTAAACTCCAAAGCTTGCGCTGCATTAAAGAGCTCAATAGCCAATATCCTCTCTAAATTTTCTACTACCTTAAATGCTTTAGTTGCGCCATTAGCACCCATACTCACATGATCCTCCTGTCCATTACTTGAGACGATACTATCCACACTTGAAGGAGTTGCCAATTGCTTATTCTGACTCACAATACTCGCCGCTGTATATTGCGGTATCATAAAACCAGAATTTAAACCTGGATCAGAAACTAAAAAAGCAGGTAAACCTCGAAGCCCAGATATCAACTGATAAGTTCTGCGTTCCGAAATACTTCCTAATTCAGCAATTGCTATACTCAAAAAGTCAAGAGCTAACGCCAAAGGTTGCCCATGAAAATTACCTCCCGAAACAATCAAGTCATCTTTATGAAAGATATTAGGGTTATCCGTAACAGAGTTAATCTCAGTTTTAAATACGCGATCAACATAGTCAATTGCATCCTTTGAAGCACCGTGAACTTGCGGTATACATCTAAAAGAATAAGGATCTTGTACATGCTCTTTTTCCCTACTAATCAATTCAGACCCTTCTAAAACTTCATTAAAAAACTGAGCAGTCAAAATTTGTCCTTTATGAGGACGAACGTAGTGAATCAATTCATTAAAAGGCTCTATTCGCCCGTCAAATGCCTCAAGTGACACCGCACCTATCAAATCAGCTAAATAAGAAAGCTTTTTTGACTTTAACAACGCATAACAACCATAAGCACTCATAAATTGCGTACCATTTAACAACGCCAGGCCTTCTTTTGATTTCAAGACAATTGGTTCCCAACCATACTTCTCTAAAACCTTAGAAGCAGGTTGTCTAAATCCCTCACAGTACACCTCTCCTTCACCAATCAGAGGGAGTGATAAGTGAGCCAATGGCGCCAAGTCCCCTGATGCTCCCAAAGAACCTTGTGTATACACAACAGGTAATATATCGTTATTGTAAAAATCAATCAATCGCTCTACAGTTTCCAACTGAACACCAGAATGACCGAAGCTCAAAGATTTCACTTTCAACAGCAACATGATTTTCACAATCTCCTCAGGCACTAAGTCCCCAGTCCCACAGGCATGTGATTTCATAAGATTTTCTTGTAATCTTGACAAGTTACTATTGTCTATCTTCACATTACACAAAGAACCAAACCCCGTATTTATTCCATATATAGGATCCGCTTGAGTATCCATTTTTTTATCTAAATAATCACGGCAGTTTACAATATTTGCCCTTGCTTCTTCAGACAACTGTATCTTCTGATTTTGAGTTAAAATCTCATTTAGCTTTTCAATCGTAAAAATATCCGAGCTGATATAATGTATCATTTCCATAAAATAATTGGCTAACTTATTTATTTATCTTGTAAAAACTAACTTATTTCCTTTAGATTCACTTTCACTCAAAGCATATCCATCAATATTGAATTTTTTTAATCCATCAATATCTTCCACATTGTTATCCAAAATATATCTAACCATCATTCCCCTTGCTTTTTTAGCATAAAAACTAATTGTCTTTAATTTGCCATCACGCAACTCTTTAAACTCAGGTATAACTAATTTTCCTTTTAAAACCTTAGTATCGATTGAACTAAAATACTCATTACTCGCTAAATTGACCACCAACTCATCTTGTTTCAATTCCTTATTCAAAGCAGAAGCCAGCACAGGCTTCCAGAATTCATATAAGTTTCCAAACTCGTTAATCGCCAATTTAGTTCCCATTTCTAATCGATAAGGCTCAATCTCATCGAACGGTCTTAAAATACCATAAAGTCCAGACAAAATCCTTACTTTATCTTGAAGCTGATCATATTTCTCATCTTTAAGAGAATACGCATCAAGCCCAACATAAACATCTCCATTAAAAGCAAAAATAGCTTGTCTAAAATCTTGCTTGTTCTTCTCTGACTTTTGGTAATTTCTTTCCTGATTTCTTTTCCAGTTCAAATCAGCAAGTGCATTAGATATCTTCATTAAGTCCATTAAATCCATTGGAGTTTTGGATTTAAGAACTTCATTAATTGTTTTTGATTCTTTTAAAAATTGAGGTTTTGTCACAATATCAACAGGTATACTCGTCGTATAATCTAAACTTTTAGCAGGTGATATTAAAATTTTCATAGTGTCATTTTTTATTTATCCAAATATAGTAGTTATCAATTTATTTTCATAGAACTAACTATACACCACCCATCCTTTTCCAAAGTTTTCTCAATAGTTTAACACCATCTCGCTTTTCTTTCTTCACCTCTCTGACTGATAATTGTCCATCATCATCAACATAAAAATCATAACTAAAAGCAAATTGAATATCTTCTTCATCATTTTTCAAAAGACCAAATCTCAAATCATTAAAAAATATTTTATCATTATCTTCCGTAAAAGTATACTGTCCCTCAGACACCTTTATAAGCCTTTTTAATAAAACATGATTTTCTAAATGTTCTTGATACTCGTGATTCTTAGGGAATGTCTGAAACTTTATTTCTGAAGTATCAAAAAAAGAATACTCCCCTATTAAAAAACTATCCTTTGTTTCGACAATTCCATTCCACAACACAACATTCATCGCAGTAGGCTTTACAGAAAGAGCACTATAACTAACATTTACTCTATCAAGAGCATCAGTAAACTTATAAAAAGCCAATGCCTTCAAAAGTAAAGTCAAAGCTAAATATGAAGAACTAACAATCAATCCTAAATTATTAAACCTCATTCGCTTTCTTAAATTATTCTTCTCGCGCATGGACCTAATTAAAAAGTAAATGAAGGGCAAGGTATAAAGAGGATCTATTACAAAAATAGATTTAAAGGCAAACATATAATCAAAAGGCCACAATACACGTGTTCCCCATGAGGTAAATACATCTAAAATAGAATGCGTAAACAAGCCCCAGAAAAACAACCAATATCCTTCTTCGTAAGTTAGCCCATTTTTTTTCTCAATCTTATACACTACAAACCCTAGAAGAAAAGAAGCGAAAATTGCAAATAATATAGAATGACTCACGCCTCTGTGGATTTCCAAGGCGGTCAAAGGATCAGTCATCCAACCAACAACAACATCTAAATCCGGTATAGTTCCAGCGATAGCACCATACAGAACAGCTCTATTCTTTAGTTTCTTTCCCGCTACAGCATTTCCTATAGCCCCTCCTAAAACAATCTGAGTCAATGAATCCATACTACTCTATTTATTATCAATGGTAATTATACAAAAAAAACTGCCATATAGCAGTTTTCTTTTTTGTTCTATAAGTATTATGAATACTATAATTCTTTAAAAATAGTATGCATTAAACGTTTTTTATCATTGATACTTTCTTCTAAAGAAATCATTGATTCAGTTCTGTAAACTCCTTCAATGTCATCAATCATATAAATAACTTCTTTTGCATGACGTGTATTCTTAGCTCTAATTTTGCAGAACACATTAAATTTACCTGTTGTAACGTGAGCCACTGTAACAAATGGTATTTCATTAATTCTCTCTAAAACGAATTTAGTTTGAGAAGTATTATGAAGAAATATTCCAATGTAAGCAATGAAAGCATAACCTAATTTCTCATAATCTAATGTTAATGAAGAACCTTGGATAATACCTGCATCTTCCATTTTCTTAACGCGTACGTGAACAGTACCTGCCGAGATTAAAAGTTTTTTTGCAATATCTGTAAAAGGAACTCTCGTATTATCAATCAACATATCTAATATTTGGTGATCGATTTCATCTAAACGAAATTTACTCATAAATCAATTATTTATCTTAATTCTAAATCTATAATTCTGTACAATAATACTAAATAAAAATCATCTTTATTCAAAAAACCTTAAATTTTATTATTTTTTTAATAGTTTTTTAACCTCGACATCTTCAATATTTACAACATCTGACAAATTTTTATTCAACATCTCTATCATAAATCTACTACTTTTTTTAAAGTAAAAAACTTTATTTATTGAAAGATGCACAAATTTACTTTGTTTTTTATTAATATCCACAACAATGGGGCAAAATTTAACTTTTTCCTCCTCTAATTCTTCTAAAAATTGAATATTCACAATATAACTTTCACCAGAATCACTAAAGACTACATTGGTTAAAGCTACATCACAAAAGTTTTTCTCATTTTCTGGGATTTGAAAATAATCTTCAATAGTATAGTTAAAATATGATTGAGTAGCTATTCCATCAAGCATATACAACAAAGATTTAAATACAAACATTCTCGTTTGCTCTCGATCATAATCTCCTTGATAATGCCCTGCTTCAAATAACACAGTTGGTATATTGAGTGTCTGACAATAATCACCTATGCAATTAATATTAAAACTATCATCAAATCTACCTACCTGACCAGGAAGATCTCTTTCTAATTTATCTTTGACAGCAGCAATCAACTTCATAGCTACTTCCCTATATGAATTAATATCGCGCTCAAAATTATATGCTGGTGACAAGAAAGAAATAGTAGCTGGTAGATTACTTGAACCCACTCCAAAAATAGTTCTTTGATCATGTAGATTAAATGCAAAATTAGGTTTGAAATCCTCTATACTTTTTCGAAGAATTCTACTTTCTGGTTCTTTCAAATCTATTGAATCTCGATTCAAATCTATTCCATTAGCATTTACTCTTGTATAAAATTCAGCACCATCAGGATTCAATATAGGTATGATTCTTAAAGTAAAAATATCCCTCCATTTTAACACTTCTACCTGAGTATCATCAGAGAGGTAATTTAACAAATCTATCACTGCTTTTGTTGTGGTTGATTCGTTACCATGCATCTGAGACCACATCAAAATTCTTATACTACCATTCCCCCAAGTAATACTTTTAATCTCTTTTCCCAAAACAGATTCTCCTTCTATATTTAACTTAAAACTATACTTTAAGTCTCGTAAAAAATCCTCGATACTTTTATTAGTGATATACCTACCCTTAATTTTACTATAAGTATTGGTCTTTACAATATTATCTACCTCCATTGCTTGAGTTACTTTTCATTAGTATTACAAATGTAAACAGATATTTTTTTACATCTGTAAACAGTTAAATTAAAATCATAGTTTACAATTGTAATTTACATTAGTATACATTCATACTGTTACTTGCAAATAAATCATTTCAAACAAAATAAAAACACAAAACATAATAAATCAACTATTTAAGTACTATATATTAAACCAATACGTTAACATAGTTTACATATATACAGTTGTAAACATTGGATATATACAATAAATAATTACATTTGTAAACAGTTATATATTTTGTATGTATTTACATTTTTAAACAAATACCTATGGACAATTTTGTAAACAGATTAGAATTTTTACTGGAAACATTAGACTATACTGCTTCCGCTTTTGCCGATAAAATTGGAGTACAAAGATCGAGTTTATCTCACCTTCTATCGGGTAGAAACAAACCAAGTTTAGATTTCATTCTAAAAATAAATGACACCTTTCCCGACATTAATCTCTTGTGGTTACTCAAGGGAAAAGGCAATTTTAACAACCTCGATAATCAGGAAATAAACATACAAAAAGACATCCCTTCTTTAACCAACACACCTATTTCCCCTACTCTATTTGATGAAGATAAACGAGAAAAAGAAAATAATATTTTAACAAAAAAAGAGGAAAATATTGAAAGTAAAAGCTTGACAAATTTAGCTCCAATCGCACAGTCTTTTAATTCAAATAGCGACATAGACCAAATTATTATTTTTTATAAAGACGGAACTTTTAGCAACTTCAAACCTAAATAAAAGAATAATAATCCATGTCCTATTTCAATAAAGTAATGCACTATCTTTGCAATTAAAAACGTTTAAATGATAACTAAATTTCTAAGCTATTTTTTTCCAATTACCATAAAAAAAACAAACTCTAAAATCAACAATCAATTAGAAGTTACATGGCATAAAGGAGAATTAAATTTAGATTCTACAAATACAAACTACTCCTATGGAAATCTTGAAAAAGTACTTCGAGATGGACTAAAATTTATTGGCAGTCATAAAATAAAAGAGATGAATCATATCTTGGTTTTAGGATTAGGAGCAGGTAGCATAGTCGATACTTTAAGAAATTATATTAACTACCAAGAGAACATTATTAGCGTTGAAATTGATCCTATAGTTATCCATTTAGGAAAGAAGTACTTCAATTTAAAAAAGCTAACTCATAAGCACACTATCGTTGAAATGGATGCTTTCGAATATGTTCTTAGAAGTCAAGAAACCTTTGACTTGATTGTCATCGACATCTTTCAAGATTACACGATGCCAAGTTTTCTATTCGAGGACTATTTTGTATCTCACCTAAAGGAATTATTATCAGTTAATGGTTTTATATTATTCAACACTATCATATTAGACGAACATCACAGAAAAAGAAATAACGCCTTTTTGCAGATGTTTGAAAAAGAGATGTACTCCACTCGCATATATCCGAAAAGCCAAACACACAATGAACTAATTACAATCAAAAAGCTTAGGTAATAAAGTTTTAATACACTCACAAATAATTATCTTTGTAAATCTAACAGATGATAAGACTTACAAAATGATAAAGATTATAGAAGCTCAAAGCAAAAAGGAAATAGCTGATTTTGTCAAATTCCCTTTTAAACTTTATAAGAACAATCCTTATTGGGTCCCTCCCATCATAAAAGAAGAAATAAAGAGTTTCGATCTGAAAAATGACATATTCAAAAGTGTTGATGTAAAATTCTTCTTAGCGTATAAAAACAACGAAATTGTAGGCCGTGTTGCTTGTTGTATTAACTGGACAGAAGTAAACGATTTACACAAGAGCAAAGTCAGATTTGGATGGCTTGAGATGATTGATGATATCGAAGTTACTAAAGCGTTAATTCAAGTCGTTAAAGAGTTCGGAAAAACCCATAAAATGAACTATATAGAAGGCCCTATGGGATTTTCTAATATGGATAAAGCAGGAATGCTAACAAAGGGGTTTGACTATATTGCTACCATGATCGGGATATACAATCCTGAATACTACCCTATACACCTTGAACAATTAGGCTTTAAACCTGAAGCTGAATGGATAGAATACAAATTAGACAAGACACTCTATAACGAAGGAAAATTAACTAAGATGGCCAGTTTGATAGAAAGTCGCTATAATGTAAAAGCACTTGAATTCAAAACGACAAAAGAGCTAATGCCTTATGTGAATGAAATGTTCGCTCTTTTAAACAAAACATATGCTGACCTACAAAGTTTTGTTCCTATACAAGATTTTCAAATTGAGCATTATAAAGAAAAATACCTTCAATTCATCCACCCCGATTTCATCTCTTGTATCATGGATGAAAACAATAAGATGATTGCATTTGCCATCACTATGCCGTCATTCTCTAAAGCATTTCAAAAAGCAAATGGCAAATTATTCCCATTCGGTTTTTTACATTTACTTAAAGCCATAAGAAAGAACAATCATGCAGAGTTTTATCTTATAGGAGTAGATCCAGAATACAGAAGTAAGGGAATTACTGCAGTTATATTTAGAGAAATATATGACTGTTTCAAAAAACACAATATTGAATTCATAGAAACCAATCCTCTTTTAATTGAAAACAATAAAATTCAATTGTTATGGAAAAACTTAAATCCAATCATTCACAAAGAACGAAAAACCTTTAGATTAGATTTATAAAAATATAAAAGACTCTCATTTTTTAACATTTTATCCAAATAAGATATTTGAATTATCCATTTAAGATAACTAATGTTAATTTAAAGAAATAACAACATATAATTAAATAAAATATCCTACATTAGCTATAGGAAATCAGAAAAATACAAATAACTATTACTTTTACTACAATTAAAACTATGGTTTCCTAAAACATTAAATTGAACTCTCAACACTTGACGAGTTCAATTTTTTTTATCTATACTTGAACAAGAAAACTTTCACATCAGCTCTTATGCACAAATTTAGAACTATAGATAAAGTTCAACCATCACTATTCCAGAATTCATTTAGAGATGATATCTCTTTCTAAAAATAGTAGCCCTTATACTTATGTTTTAGAGCGAATGAAAGAGATATGAAGTAGAATTGCTTTATAGTATTTAGCTAAAGGAAATCAGTGTTTAAATAGCAGAATAAAAAATAGTACTTTCCTTGGGCTTTCTTGCACTTTTCTTGCGGTATCCTTGCACTTTTGTCCACAAAAAGGGGGGTTTCTCGAAGAAAACCCCTAGTATCCCCCTAGAATCCCCTAAGAAAGTGCGACCAAAACAGCACCTGTTCACATCGTTAATAAAAGTAGTTGAGAGCTATAGCTCCAAAAAGCGCACTAACAGATAGCCGCATTGACAGATATGGATTTCCACAATCATTCTTCCCTTAAAAGTAGAGCTATAATTTTGTCAACAATGCTTTTGTGTTTGCCGTATTAAAGTACTCAACGAAATACACTGATAAACCTATAGTCAATATTACTTTACTGTCCATCATCGAACAAAGTTCCTTCTTTACACTTTCCGCACTTACTTTGCACCTTAAACGACTCTTACCAATTTATGTGATACAAATGAGGGTAAACTATAATACCATGAGCCAACATTAAATTCTCTCTCACTTATAGCCTATTAGCAATCCTGTTTCTCTCTCAATATTGGTGATTACAAGAAAACAAGACCAATAGTCAATAAATCCAATTGATATTTAGTCAAAAAGCAGATTAGAACACCTTAAGACATTTCGCAAACAAGTACTAAAACAGAATTCTCACCTTAAAAAAGCATCAGCTCCATTCGCCTATAAAACCTACAAGTAATCCAAATACAACACTGTGATATAAGTTCATACATCAGCATTGCATAATTCATAGCTTCCACCTCATCTATCCCCCGTATTCTTCAACGTAAACCAACAAACAGCAGCCCTATAGTATTTTATACCTTTCTGTAAAAAAACACACTATAATACAACCATACAACTCAACGTACTACAATAAAAAAATCATCCTAAACAATTAGAATGATTTTCATAGTACCAAAAAAAGGGTTTACGATTTGTAAACCCTTTTATATATTCTTATTTTTCTAGTTATTCAACATAACTGGCATTACTAACATTGTAACAGATTCTCCATCTTCTAATCCATCAACAGGTGTTAAGATTCCCGCTCTATTTGGCAAAGACATTTCTAAGAGAATATCGTCTGATTGAAGATTGTTCAACATCTCAACAAGAAAACGTGAATTAAACCCAATCTGCATATCATCACCTTGATAATCACATGTCAATCGCTCATCAGCCTTGTTTGAATAATCGATATCTTCAGCAGAAATGTTTAATTCTGTACCTGCTACTTTTAATCTAATTTGATGTGTAGTCTTATTAGCATAAATAGAAACACGACGAACTGAATTTAAAAATTGTACTCTATTAATTAATAGTTTATTTGGATTTTCCTTTGGTATTACTGCTTCGTAATTTGGATACTTACCATCTATTAATCGACAAGTCAATGAATAATTATCAAAGTAAAACTGTGCATTAGATTCATTAAACTCGATCGTTACATCTGCTCCAGAAGACATTAAAATATTCTTTAATATAGTCAATGGCTTTTTAGGCATAATGAAACTTGCTTCATTTGAAGAAGAAATATCAGATCTTGAATATTTCACCAATTTATGAGCATCAGTAGCAACAAATATTAATCCAGAAGGAGAAAACTGAAAGAATACTCCTGACATTACTGGACGCAAATCATCATTACCTGCAGCAAATATAGTTTTGCTAATCGCAGTTGCTAAAACTCCTGCTGGCACCTCCGTTTTTGAAGGATCTTCTAAAGACTCAGCTTTTGGAAACTCCTCTCCTTGAGCATAAGCCAATACATATTTACCAACATCTGAACTTATTTCAATTGTATTGTTTTCCTTCACTGAGAAAGTCAATGGTTGCTCTGGAAACGTTTTTAACGTCTCTAACAACAACTTAGCTGGTACAGCTATACTTCCTTGACTTGTTGATTCAATCTCTAATGTAGCTGACATTGTTGTCTCTAAATCAGAAGCAGAAACCTTTAATATATTATTATCTAATTCAAATAAAAAATTATCTAAAATATGTAAGGTATTACTACTATTGATAACACTACCCAAAACCTGTAGCTGTTTTAACAAGTAGGAACTCGATACTATAAATTTCATATTACAATTATTTAACTCCGCAAAGTGCTTTATAGCTACAAATATATCGGATTATTATTAATAATAAAAGTGATTTTGTCTTACTTTTTCTCAAAAATGCGTTTTTTCAAAACTAAAAAAACAATTGAAAAAATGACAACAATCAGTATTGGTAAGATTAAAGCTAACATTTGAATTTTTGTATAATTCTGATACACTTTAACTTTGTCCATCATTGGGAATCTAACTTCTTTGGTACGAAGCTGTATCAACCCACTATCATCTAATAAGAAATCAACTGAATTCATCAATAACTCCTTATTCCCATATAATTTATTAGTCCATTTATCATATCCTAACTCCATGGGAGCACCTCTCTGATCCAATTGATTCTTTGCTAAATTACCATCTGAGAAGACAATTATTTTATTTTGTAGCCCCTTCTCTTTGAAATCACTCATTTGAAAAGGCAATACTCTATTCTGAAAAACAGATCTAAAATCTCCTTCTAATAAGACTCCTAAAATATAGTTTCCTTTTCCTTCATATACCTCTGGTCCTACCTGTTCGTTTAAAACATCAAGACTTATCTCAATAGGAGTTCCTACGGTTGACGAGTATTTTGAAGATTGCAATAAAACTGTCTTAGCAATGTTGTTTTTTAAAGTATCTATTGGCGATACGAAATCAAACTTAACTCCTTCTATATTTTTTATTATTGGATGTTTCCCCTCTGGATAAACAAAAGGAGAAAATTTCCAAATAAAATCCCCATACTGCGTCTCACTTCCTTGTTTTCCTATTGCTAATTTAATTGGAGCACCTATTTCATCTTTAACCAAGACAGGGTTTATTCTAACACCATATTTAAACAACATTTCCCCTAAACTTTGGTCTTTAGCATAAGCTAACATATTACCTGTAGCACGCAAACTATCAAAATCTGCTTGAACTTGATCTAACATAAAAATAGCCTTACCTCCACTGACAATATATTGATCAACTACTTGAATTTGTTTGTCTGTGAAATTTTTATGAGGCTTTGCTATTAAAGTTAAATCATATTCCTTCAGCTCATTTAAAGTCTTTACTGGATTACTTGCAACTGAATCTAAAGTAAAAGGAGCTATATAATAACTCTCTTTTAAAGATAATAATAAATCTGCAATATATACATCTTCTAATTCGTCATTTCCTCTTAAAACAGCTATTTTCTTTTGCTTCTCTTTTATTACCTTTTGTATTGCATCAATAAAAGCATATTCCAAGTGCTGAACAGAAGTCAATACTTTTTCTTCCGTATTCGCTCCTAACATATTTTTCAACAACTGAACTTTGGATGCCTTTTCTCCCCTCGAGACAATCGCCCACGGTAAAACCACTTGCTGGGTTTGAGTCCCTTTATCATTTACCGTGATAGAAACAGGTTTAATTCCATACTGAACAAGTTCATTCAAAACCTCCTCACTACCATTAGCCTCATCTAAAGGGTTTACAAATTGAAACTTTACATTCGAATTTACAAGTTCAAACTCCTCTAATAGTTGACGCGTTTCTAATTGTAACCTTCTAAACTCACCTGGAAATTTTCCTTCTAAAAAAACATCAATTATAATGGGGTTTTCAACCTGTTCTAATAATTTCACTGTTGCTTCTGACAAGGTATACCGTTTATCTTGTGTTAAATCGAATCGCTTGTAAACAAGACCTCCTATCAAATTGAGCAACACAATCACAACAATACATTGCAACAGTACTTTTAGATTTTTACTTAAATTACTTTTCATTATTTGCGCAATGTTTTTATTTTAGAAACTGTCATACTTAAAAATAAAAAAGCGATTGAAACAAAGTATATTAAATCTCTTGTATCTATCACCCCCCTAGAAATACTTCTAAAATGATATTGTACTCCAAATTTCTCTACGAATGTACTCTGCATTAAGCCTGCTAAAGCATCTATTCCCAAAGAGAAAAACAGACACAACCCCACTCCTAATATAAAAGAAACTATTTGGTTTTCTGATAAGGCAGAAGCAAATATTCCCATCGCTCCATACGCAGCAGAGAGAAACAATAATCCAAAATAAGATCCAAGTACACTTCCCATATCAAATTCTTGCCCAGGCAAGAGATAACTCTCTAAAAAGTAGACATATATAACAGTAGGTAATATCGACAAGAAAATCAAAAACAATATTCCAAAATACTTGCCTAAAACAATTTGCCAAACAGAAAGGGGTTTAGTTAGTAACAACTCTATTGTCCCCTGCTTTATTTCCTCTGACAAACTTTTCATTGAAACAGCTGGAATTAAAAAAGTTAAGACCAAAGGAGCTAAATAAAAAAACGGAGCTAAATCCGCAAAATTACTTTGCAATATATTGTAAGTTCCATCAAAAAACCAAAGCATTAAGCCATTGATCAATAAAAATACGATGATAACTAAATACCCTGTCAAACTACTTAAAAAAGAGCGGATTTCCATTAAACAGATGGCTTTCATTCTTAATATCTTATTTAACTGTTACTAATCTATCTACACTCCAAGCTTCTGCTTTTTCACTAAAAAGCGTTTTGACAAAAGGCCAAACTTCTTTAAAAGTACTTGAATGCCTGTAAGTATCTAAATCTTGCTCTGTATCCCAGTAGCTATATGTAAAAAAAATATTCTTTATATGCTTGTCCTGATACAACTCCAAGAAAGTACAACCTGGTTGATTCCTCACAACACTCTTTATTTCTTCAAAGTAATTCACGAATTCCTCTACCTTATCTTCGTGAAAAGTAAGCTTTACGATTCTAATAAACATCCTTAATTATTTTGTTATGTAATAGGTTCAACGGCAAATTCTATTGATATATTGTCATGTAGTTGAAGACTTAATAATGTTCTTGGAGATCCACCCGGATTATTAGGCCTAGAATAAAAGATTGTAATCACAAGTAAATCAAGGTCATTAAAAACAGCTAATAAATCACCCGCTCTATCTTTGAGCGTCATACTCTCTGTGACTTTAAAATCTGCATAGTATTTATTTAGTCGCGATATGCTATTGCTCTTAACGCGAATAACAAAGTCTTTTCCTCGGCCAATTTTATCAAATGCTTCCTTGGTGATATTAGTAATCAAATTGCCATAGGTGTCTTCATAGACAATTTTACCTGAGATTCTATTATCCTCTAAAATTAAAGAATCACTAATTCGATTTAATTTAGTTAAGCTCTCAACCTCAACCCCTAAACTTTTAAGCTTTCTTCCTTCAGATAACTGATAAGCACAATACACAAATAAATCATTTGATCTCAAACTTCCATCATTGTGAATGTAAACAGCACTTTCAAATCCATCAGAAGATAGCAATTGGGTTAAGACACCATTGTCTACTGTAATAAAATAATGCCCATTGTATTTCATACACACCGCGGGCGTACTTTCAGAAATAAAAGCATCTACAGCAACAATGTGAATTGTTCCTTTTGGAAAATTATTATAAGTGGCAGCAATAACAAAACCAGCTTCTTCTATATTATAACTAGTTATTCCATGTGATATATCTACTATATTACAATTAGAAATATTTGAATAAATCTTTCCCTTCAATGCGCCAACATAATAATCTTTGTATCCAAAATCAGTCGTCAATGTAATTATCTTTTGCATTGTAAATTTTTAGTATAATTTTTAGAAGAGTCGAATTTTTATAGTAGCTTTGAGATACAAAATTATGTTATTTTTTTTAATTAATTCTCATAGGTATTGAACGAAAGAGTAATTGAACTTACAGAATTTAGCCCAAAAGACTTTTGGGGGCCACAAGATATTCATTTAGACTTACTTAAAAAGCTCTATCCAAAAATCAAAATAGTTGCTCGTGGCGGAATCATAAAAATATTTGGAGACCCAGAAATTTTAGATGAATTTGAAAAGCGATTTGACAGACTCATCAAGTATTTTGCAAGATACAATAGAATTGATGAAAATGCAATTGAACGAATCGTCATGGACAATGGACCACAGATTATGAATCCTGCTGATGACATCTTAGTTCATGGTGTATCAGGCAAGCTAATCAAAGCGTTAACCCCTAATCAACAAAAACTCGTCAAGTTTGTAGAGAAAAATGACATGGTATTTGCCATTGGACCTGCTGGTACAGGAAAAACCTATACAGGTGTCGCTCTTGCCGTAAGAGCCCTAAAAAACAAAGAAGTAAAGCGAATTATTCTAACTCGCCCTGCTGTAGAAGCTGGAGAAAACTTAGGTTTCTTACCTGGTGACATGAAAGATAAGCTTGATCCTTATATGCAACCCCTTTATGATGCATTACGAGACATGCTTCCTCCTCAAACCTTAGATGATTACATACTCAAAGGCGTAATTCAAATTGCTCCATTAGCTTTTATGCGTGGCCGTACATTAGACAATGCTTTTGTTATCTTAGATGAAGCTCAAAACACTACGCACTCACAAATGAAAATGTTTTTAACTCGAATGGGAAAAAGTGCTAAATTCATCATCACTGGAGATCCTGGTCAAATCGACTTACCGAGAAAAGTATCGTCTGGGTTAAAAGAGGCGTTATACATTCTAAAAGACGTCGAGGGCATAGGGATTTTGTACTTAGACGACAAGGACATTGTCAGACATCGCTTAGTGAAAAAGATTGTCGATGCCTATAGAAAAAGTGAAGAAAGACCAGATCAAATGTCTTTTGAAGAACTAAAGAAGATGGAAACAAAACAGTAAAATACAAAAAAGGGAAACTTAATAAGTCTCCCTTTTATTTTGTATTTCATCACCCTATTAAAGGCTTTAATTACATCCCATAAACATCGCGTAAAAAAGTCAATTTTTGAACTGCCCCTTCATACAACATTAAATAATCGCCTTTTATCTCATAGCGATCACAATTATCCAATACAGCGAGTAACTCTTTCTCTTTTTGATACATCTCAGTTACATATTCTGGCGATAAGATTATTTTAAAAAAAACAGAATCACCTTCACATCTTAAATCCCCATAAATCATATGATTACCGCCACTGCCTGAAAAACTTCTTGTATTAATATCAATGCAAATCAACGGTATCTGATTTATACCCAATTCTTCCACTCTCTTTCCTTCGTATGACTGAAAAATCCAGTTACCCGAAAGTGAATTGTCATACAAATAATGACCAAAACAAGCGAAGTCAACAGAGTCATCTTGCAATTCTTGCTTTTTCACTAAACTTACAGCTACTGAATGATCAAAACGTCCATCTAGAAAATCACGAGCTGTCTCGTCTTCATAGATCACAATTTCTATTTCCTCGTGTTTTGTTGAAGACTTATAAACACGGCTCTCTCCCTCTATCAAAGGTTCAACAAATGGAAAGATAATCTTTTGATTGGGCTTAGAACTTGAATATACTATACCTTTTTTACTTATTGCAATGGCTTGCAATGAATCTTGAGCTACAGCTTTAAAAAATGTTCCATCCAAATCATTCTTATTCAGTAAATCCATTTGTTTAGATGTACTGTCCTTACTATTTTTTTCTCTTGACTGCTCCATCCCACAAGATGGAAACAGAGAAACTGTCAACGCCAAAATCATAATTTCCCTTTTATTTACAACTTTAAGAATCAAAGGCTATACCAAAAAAATACATTATCGACTAATTAACATTTTTTAAGTTAACATTTACCTCCTAAAACTGCATTATTCCTAACTTTACCTTCTTAAAAAAAACGTTGCAAAGATACGACTATAATAAAAAAGTATATAATACTTTATATTAATATTATGACAATTTTCAGACTTATTTATTCTCTTTTAATCCCGAATAAATTATCTATTTTACAATTTTATCTCTTGAGATTTAAACTATTGTAATACCTCTATTTACTTTTCTCTTTTATTCACAAGAATCTTCCATCCTATAGTAAAAAATCACCAACTATTTTTTATCATATACGTCATTACTTTTATACTTAAATCAACTAAAATTCAATATTTTTCAATTCTTTTTTTCCAACAAAAAACCTCTTTTTTGAAAAAAAAGCCCAACCAAAGAGAAATCATTTTGACGTATTTGTAGAAACACAAGTTTTCTACTATTTTTTAGTACTCTATTTCCAACCTATCAAACAAGCTTACTAATGCTATTTAATCTTTCCTTATTTAAAAATTGGCAAAATTGAATATCTTGTTCGGATAGTGATTGCAAACTAACATTACAAAATTGTTACGAAACAAATTAAAAATAAGATACACTCAACAAGTCGCTAACTAAGGAAAAACCTTCTCCTTATCCATTGTCAGGTATTGTCTCTTTAAAACAATTCGCTAATGCTATTATCCCCAACTTCATTTCTTCCTCCTCGAGATTACCAAAGCTCAATCTAAAACCAACAGACTTATTGTCAAAACTATAACTTATTGAAGAAATTAATTTTATACCCTTATCAAAAACACTTTGTTCAAACACCTTGTGATTAAATCCTGTTTTATATTCCAACCAGAAAGCCAGTCCACCTTCAGGTACACTATAATTCACATAGTCTTTCAAGTAGCGCTCTATTAAGTCTTTCATTGTATCCCTTCTCTGATTGTATATTTGAGAGACCTTTCTCAAGTGTTTCTTAATCGTGCCTTCTTGAATCAATTGCAATACAGCTTGCTCCATGATAACATCTCCTTGCACATCAATTAATTTGCGAAGGTTGCCTATTTGCCTCAATAGCTCTTGATTCTTTGTTACCAAATACCCAATTCTCAATGCAGGTGCAACTACTTTGCTCAATGTTCCTATATAGATATAATCTCTCAATCCCTTATTACTACAAAGGGGCATTACAGGTCGATACCCATAGTGAAACTCATTATCATAATCATCCTCTATAATTGTAAAATTATGCTCATTACTCAAAGCTATTAACTCTAATCGCCTTTTTGTACTCATAACTACAGTAGTTGGATATTGGTGGTGTGGAGTGGTATATACTGCTTTAACACCTTTGTACTTATTCAAAATTTGAGACACCTCATCCACCTTCAAACCCTCTTTATCAACACCAACACTCAAAAGAGTTACTCCAACAGTCTCGAATGCTTGCCATGCTGGCTTATACCCCAAATCTTCGACAATGACAATATCTCCCTTTTTCCACAGACAATGAGCTAATAAGTATAACGCCATTTGGCTGCCTCTTGTAATACAAATGTGATCTGCTTGAACATACATACTCCTTTGATGATTAAGCATATCTGCTATAGCCTGACGAAAATCACGTTGTCCATAAGTATCCGCATATCCCATTAATTGCCACTTGGCTTTTCTTTTAAATATTTTTCGATACGCCCTTGCTAACTCGTCTACTGGTGCTAAGCGACTATCTGAATGACCATCATTAAAATTAATCCAATATGATTTATCTTCTAAATTTTTTATTATATCTGAATTCTTTTCTTTTTTAAAGGGATCTAAAACAGGGAGTTCTTCAGCTACAAATGTGCCTCTCCTTTCTTTACTATCTAACCATTTTTCTGCAATCAGGACATTCAGTGCTTCTACAACCGTATTTCGGTTAACTCCAATCTCTGCTGCAAGAACTCGACTTCCTGGCAAAGCCGTACCTGATTTTAATCTACCTAAGGTTATGTCCTGTATGATAGCATCTGCTATTTGAAGGTAAATAGGTTTATCTAAGGTACCATCTATTTCAATATTCAATTTCCAAGGTCTTAACATCTGGACTACTTATTTATATTAAAACTGTATCATTATAGTGGTCCAAATATAAAATACTTTTGCGTAGTATAATCAATTATTCAACATTTAATAACATGAATTTTAAAATCCGAAAAGCTAATCTTGAAGATTTGCAAGAACTAAGTCAACTGTTCAATGAGTACAGAGTTTTTTATCGTCAAGTAAGCAACCTTGAGCGCAGTATGGAGTTCATAAAGAATCGACTACTAAATAATGAATCAGATGTATTTATTGCTCTTGTTGAAGACAAAGTAGTTGGCTTTGTTCAACTATACAAATTATTCCACTACATCAAATTAGAGAAGCAATGGTTATTAAGTGATCTCTATGTACAACCCGAATATAGAGGAAAAGGGATTTCCATAGGATTAATAGATCGCAGTAAAGAATGGTGTATAGAAACAGGTGCTTGTGGTCTAATGCTGGAAACAGAAAAAACAAACCACATTGGGAATACGCTATACCCAAAATGTGGATTTTTACACGACGAGGGACACAATTACTACCATTGGTGGAGATAATCTCACAGTGATAGCGTATCTTTATTCTATTGCTACACACAATGTAAAAATCAAACTACGATGAAAGAAAATATTCTCAATAATTTAAAAGCCATATCGAATAGAATTCAACTTGCTTGTCTAAAATCAAATAGAGATCCCCGAGATGTTAAATTGTTATTAGCAACAAAAACTGTTCGCGCTGAAGACATTAAAATAGCTATTGAAGCAGGCTTCCACTTAATTGGAGAAAACAAAGTTCAAGAAGTAAAAGAAAAGTTCGAAATCCTTTCGACAGTAGAGCATCAAAAGCATTTTATCGGTCACTTGCAAACAAATAAAATCAAGGATATCCTCAAATACGATGTTAACTGTATACAATCCTTAGACCGCATTGATTTGGCAGAAAAGCTACATCAACGTCTATCTAAAGAGAATAAAACAATAGATGTATTCATACAAGTGAATACTTCTAATGAAGAGAGTAAATTCGGTATTTCACCAGAAGATGCTGTCGAATTTACAAAGCAAGTAGCACAATTTGACACTTTGAAGATAAAGGGCTTAATGACAATTGGATTATTTAGTGCTGAGGATGAAAAAGTAAGGGTTTGTTTTAAACTTTTAAAGAAAATTCAAATGCAAATTAACGAACTCCATATTCCCGACGTAAAAGTCAACGAACTCTCAATGGGAATGAGCAACGACTTGGAAATAGCTATAGAGGAAGGAGCGACAATTATTCGCGTTGGAACTGCTATTTTTGGGCAGAGAATCTACCCAGATAGTTACTATTGGAATGAAAGTAAATAATGGTATAAATAAAAAGATGCAATAATTAAACACTATTGCATCTTTTTACTTTTAACTAAAACCACTTTCGCCATTTAATATACCCAATCATTAAGATGACGATAACAAGCATGGCTAACAAAGTAAAGTAATATCCATTTGGATCTTTGAGCTCTGGCATATTCTCAAAATTCATCCCATACACTCCTACAATAAAAGTTAGAGGAATAAATATAACAGAGACGATAGTCAAGACTTTCATGATTTCGTTCATTCGATTACTCTGCGAAGAAAAAAAGTAATTCGTGGCACTATCTAACTTATTCAAATTGTATTCAATCTGATCTAAGATTTCATTCGATTTATATTGTAAACGCTCAAAAAAGGCGATACTCGATCTGCTTATAATTGCTTTTCCAGAGCTTTTTTCATGCTGTGTTCTTAAATTATACAGAACCTCTCTCAAGGGAATTACTGCGCGCTTAATATCATTCAACTCTTGCGTATACTCCTCAATTCGTATGATTATCTCTTTCTGATATTGCACACGAGCTTCTACTAAAACCTTCTCTACATTGTCTTCAACCATATCAAGAGTAACCAAAAAGCTATCCATCAATGAATCCATTAACCCATATAGTAAATAGCCTGCATCTCTTTTTCTAACTTGACCAATTTTCAGTCGAATACGCTCGCGAATTAAATTAAAAAAATCTCCCTTTTTCTCTTGGAAAGACAAAAGGATATTTTCTTTTAGGATAAAACTTATCTGCTCGACATTAACATAAACATCATCTACAGTATAAGGCAAAATTGCTTTGACACTAAAAAACATCGTCTCATCAAGCTCCTCAACTCTTGTTCTACGCGCAAAGTTTAAAATTTCTGCCATGATATAATTTTCAATAGCAAAGAAACTACCCACTTCTTTTAACAAGTCAATATCGTGTAATCCATGTAAGTTAAACCACTTAATTGCATTGGGATTCGATTTTTTAAGCACCTCTTCAATTTCACTCAAGCTCAAGTCATTGTATTCTTCAAAACTATCCTCATCATATACGAATAACTGCATACTAATTGGTACTTCAGGAAAAGCACCAGAATATTCAAGAGAATTTGGTTGAAGTTTTCTTATTTTCTTATATTTAACTCGTCCCACAATATTAATTTTGTTTAAAAGGTTTATGATAATTAACTTCACGAACTATAAATAACTTCTTAGAGATACAATAGCAAATGAAACTATTAATCAAAAATATAAAAGAATTACTTCAAATCAGAGAACAACATGTAGATAAATTAGCAGGAGAGCAGATGAAAACACTTCCTAAGCTTGAGAATGCTTATCTTATTGTTAAAGATGAAGATATCATTGACTATGGTCCTATGGCAGATTTACCTCAAAATGTAGTCTTTGACCAAATCATAGATGCAACTGGTAAGACCGTTTTACCAAGTTGGGTGGATAGTCATACACACATAGTTTACGCTGGAAACAGAGAACTTGAGTTTGTAGACAGGATAAATGGCTTGAGTTATGAAGAAATTTTTAACAGAGGTGGCGGAATACTAAATTCTGCTAAAAAATTACAAGAAACTTCAGAAGAAGATTTGTATAACCAATCCAAAAAGCGATTAGAAGAAATTATTCAGTTAGGTACTGGTGCAGTTGAAATTAAATCAGGTTATGGATTAACACTTGAATCTGAGCTAAAAATGCTTAGAGTAATAAAAAAACTAAAAGAGAACTACCCTATTGAAATTAGAGCTACATTCTTAGGAGCTCATGCTTTTCCAGCTGAATACAAAGAGAACCACCAAGGATACATTGATTTAATGATTAACGAAATGATCCCAGCAATAGCAAAAGAAAAACTGGCTGATTTCATTGACGCTTTCTTAGAAACTGGTTATTTTTCACCGGAAGAAACTGAAAAAATTATTCAAGTGGGTAAAGAATATGGTATGGTAGCCAAAGTACACGTAAATCAATTTACTGCAATTGGAGGAATTAAAACCTGTGTAGAGAATAATGCATTATCTGTTGATCACTTGGAAATTGTAACGGATGAAGATATCGCTATTTTAAAAGATAGCAAAACAATGCCTGTCGCACTTCCGACCTGTTCATTCTTTATATCTATTCCTTATACCCCAGCACGTAAAATGATTGATGCAGGCCTACCACTGGCATTAGCTTCAGATTCCAATCCTGGGACGACTCCTTCCGGAAATATGAATTTCGTTGTTTCAACTGCTTGTATAAAAATGAAGATGACACCTGAAGAAGCTATTAATGCAGCTACAATTAATGGAGCGTATGCTATGGGAGTAGAAAGAGATTACGGAAGTATTACCAAGGGAAAAAAAGCAAGCTTAATAATCACCAAGCCACTAAATTCATTCTATGAATTGCCATATGCATTTGGTTCAAATCTAATTGATCAAGTGATCTTAAAAGGAAAAACGCAATTGTTTAAACAAAATAACTAAGACACAATTTTATGTCAAGTACAAAACTAAAACTTCTCTCTAAAAGCGAATTAATTTCACTTACTAATTTTAGAAATGGTGAAATTAAATTCGGTGAACGCGTTCGCTTATTAGAATCTCCAAGTTGTTGGGAAGAAGAGCTAAAAACGCATGAAAGCAAATACGTAGTTCTTGGAATCCCTGAAGATATTGGTGTCAAAGCAAATCTTGGTAGACCTGGTGCTGACTCAGCTTGGCAAACCTTCTTAAGTTCCTTTTTAAACATTCAACACAATCGCTTTTGTAAAGGGAGCTGGATTACTATTCTTGGTCATTTAAATTTTGAACAAGAACTAAAGGAAGCTGCATTATTAGATGCAAGTATTAAAGAGCAACGTAAACGATTATTTGAATTAGTACAAATAATCGACAAAGAAGTTTCACACATCATCAGCAAGATTGTAGCCGCAAATAAAATTCCTATTGTCATAGGTGGTGGTCACAATAATGCTTATGGCAATATAAAAGGTAGTGCCTTGGCAAAAGGAAAAGCTATCAACGCTATTAACTTTGACGCACATACAGACTTTAGACCGTTAGAAGGTAGACACAGTGGTAATGGTTTTTCTTATGCCTTTGAAGAAGGTTTTTTGAAAAACTATTTCATCTTTGGGTTACACGAAAACTATACCTCTAAATCTGTTTTCTCTGAGATCAAAGCACATGCAGAAAGAGTAAAGTACAACACTTTTGAACAAATAAGGATTCGAAAAGAGAAATCATTTGAAACTGAGTTAGTCACAGCACAAAAACACATTGAGTATGCTCCTTATGGAATAGAAATAGATTTAGATGCTATTCCTTTAGTGGCGAGTAGTGCTATATCTCCTGCTGGTTTCTCTTCAGAAAAATTGCGCCAGTTTATACACTTTTTTGGGAAGTCAAAAAATGTAACTTATTTACATATATGTGAAGGAGCTCCATCTTTAGATTTTCCTACAAACAACCATTTAGTTGGCAAATTAATAGCTTATTTAGTAACTGATTTTATTAAATCAAACTCAGAAAAAATATAATTGTGAATATATTATTAGTAGAAGATGACAGTAGAATAAGCGAGTTCATCATTAAGGGTTTGGAAGAAAATGGAATGCGCGTACAACTTGCCTCTACTGGAGAAAAAGCAAGAGAACTCATTATGCAAAATGATTGGGACTTAATATTAATGGATATTATGCTTCCTGGAATTGACGGTATACAATTGACAAAAATGATTCGCTTTAAGAAAAACTACACCCCTATACTAATATTAAGTGCTTTAAGTGATACTAATGATAAAATAGAAGCCCTCGACAATGGTGCAGATGACTACTTAACAAAGCCTTTTCACTTCAATGAGTTACTTTCTCGCATAAATGCATTAACGCGTAGAACAAAGTTTAACTACGAAAACAGAGAAGTATTTTTTATCTGTAGGGATATTAAACTTGAACCTGAGAAGCATTTGGTAACACAAAATGGGAAGCAAGTAGATCTTTCGCCAAGAGAGTATAAACTGCTATTATACCTTTTAGAAAACAAAGACAAAGTAGTTTCAAGAACCCAGATCCTCGAGCGTGTTTGGGGCATTCAATATGACACCAATACAAATGTTGTCGATGTTTACATTTCTTATCTCCGAAGTAAATTGGATGAATCCAAAGGTAAACTCATACACACCATTAAAGGAACAGGATATATGTTACAAGACTAAATTAGGTTATGAAACTTCGCAAGCGCTTAACCCTTTATAGTACATTTACATTTGGAATAGTGTTTTTCATTACTTCCTTAGTCATTTTTATCGCCTTTTACCAAAAGACGATGTACTCTACAATTTCCCAATTAAAAAACACAACCCTACTCTCTGGTATTTATTACCTTGAGCAAGATGAACTTCCTTCTTATGAACACTCAGCTATAAAAGAAGAGTTTAGAGCGACAATACAAAGTGTAAATGTTGCAATATTCAACAACAAGAATAAAGTCGAGTACGGGCACTTATTGGGGGACGAAAATATAACATCCGCTATATTGGAACTTGTTCGAAATAATAAAGAATACTACTTCACTACAAAAGACTATTTCTATCACGGTATCTTTTACCCTGATAATCAAGGAGATTTTGTCGTCTTTATAAAAGAATCAAAAGAAGATTTTAACGAACAGCTAAGCAGCTTGGTACTTATCCTTCTCAGTGTCTTCACTTTGGGGATTATCAGCATTTACTTTTTAAGCAAATACCTATCAAATGTCGCTTATAAACCTTTCAAAAAGGTTATAGATCAAGTTAATTCAATAAACTTCAATAACTTTCAAGAAGGTATTGAAGTTCCTGACACAAAGGATGAATTAGCAGAATTAATCACAACTTATAACAAACTATTACACAGACTTTCAGAAGGTATTATCATACAAAAGAACTTTATAAACTATGCCTCTCATGAATTTAAAACGCCACTAACTGCCATAAGTGGTAATCTTGAAGTATTTGCCCAAAAAGACAGAACACCTGAAGAATACAAAAAAGTGGCAAATGACGCTTTAGAAAATGTCTATCGTATTGAAAGCATATTGAGTAATCTACTCCTATTGTCAGGACTAAACAATAAAGAGAATACAAAAGAAGAAATTAGAATTGACGAAGTTGTCTGGGATATTTTTGATGCACTTCAACCAAAAGTGAACAAGCTAAACACACAACTCAACTTACAGTTTGAAGTTAAAGATTTCAATATTCTAAAGATATACGGAAACCATACCTTAATACACTTAGCACTTTACAATATCATCGAAAACGCCGTTAAGTATTCGCAGAAAAAACCTATCGACATCTCCCTACTTACAGATAACAATCGATTAAAACTCATTGTTAAAGACTATGGGAGAGGCATCGAACAAGATGACCTTCCTCTTGTTAGACAAACGTTTTACAGAGGCAAAAATGTAGGCGATATTAAAGGGCATGGTATAGGTCTATCTCTGGCATTGCGCATTTTCGAACAGCACAATATAGAAGTTGACATACAATCAAAAGCAGGTGAAGGTACTTGTATAACCCTCTTATTCTAAAAACAAACGCAGTTAATCTATACATCATTTAAAAAAGTATAGACTACAACTCCACTAAAGAATCACAAAATAAAAAAGTCTACTAATATTCCACACAAAGTAAGAACACTAATAAACTTTTCATATATCGTAGATGTAAACAAACTAATGTTTTACATTTTCAGTTTACCATATTGCTCAATATACATATCTAACATAACAATAGCTGCCATTGCTTCAACAATCGGAACAGCTCTTGGCAATACGCAAGCATCATGCCTACCTTTCCCTTGGACTGTCACAACTTCATTTTGTGTATTAATAGATAATTGATCTTTCATTAAAGTTGCAGTAGGTTTAAACGCTACTCTAAAATAGATGTCCATTCCATTGCTAATACCTCCAACTATTCCTCCTGCATTATTTGTCTTTGTAAGCCCATTAGGAAGTATTTCATCATTGTGTTCGCTCCCCTTCATCCTAGTAGCCTCAAATCCTAATCCGAACTCTACTCCTTTTACCGCATTAATGCCAATCATTGCTTTGGCTAACTCTGCATCCAATCGATCAAATACAGGCTCCCCAAGTCCTACTGGTACCCCTTGAATCACACAAGTAATAGTTCCTCCTATCGAATCCCCGTCTTTCTTTACTTCTTTGATAAGCTGCTCCATTTGTTTAGCAATCAAAGGATCTGCACAACGTACTGGATTATTCTCAATTTCATTAAAATCTAATTCAGTATATGGCGCAGTAACCTTAATCTCCCCAACAGAAGAAACAAAGGCTGTAATACTTAATTTGCCAAGTACCTGTTTAGCGATCGCACCAGCGACAACACGACAAGCTGTTTCTCTCGCAGAACTTCTTCCTCCACCTCTGTGATCTCTATGTCCATACTTCTTATCATAAACATAGTCTGCATGGCTTGGACGATATATATCCTTAATGTGATCGTAATCCTTTGACTTAGAATTTGTATTTTCAATTATAAAACCAATTGGAGTTCCTGTGGTTTTCCCTTCGAAAATTCCAGACAAAAAACGTACTTCATCTGCTTCCTTTCTTTGTGTCACAATCTTTGATTGCCCTGGTTTTCGACGATCAAGTTCGCGTTGAACTGCCACCAAGTCTAATTCAATTCCAGCTGGGCAACCGTCAATCACTCCTCCTATTGCATCTCCGTGAGACTCGCCAAAAGTTGTAACTCGAAAACGATTACCAAAAGTATTACCTGCCATAATATTCTGTATTTCCTACAAGTTTACTATTTTTTTAAGACTTCTTCAGTATACATGTCTAAAAATAGTAAGCTATAAATAATTCCCTATAAAAAAGGGAACAAGTCAAACACCTCATTCCCTTTTACTTATTCTTTTTTTAAGTGTTTTACTTAAAAATACTCGTACTTTAATTTTCGCTGTACATAATGATTAATATATCCTAAATAGTCTCTAAACTTCGGCAATCTATGAGAGTCCTCTACAAATAGAATTTCACTATTGTAAGTAATCTTATCCTGTAAATCAACAAAGTCTAATACTTCATCTTGTTTTCCCACAATAATAAAAGCATCTTCAGGATTATTAATTTTTAGAATACTCTCTCTGAGATTATCGCTAAATATCAATTTACTATTGAGTCTTGAATCTAAATCTAACAAAGGACTTAGCATAATTAATATAGACTTCAATCCCTTTTCCTTCCTCTTTTCTCTCAGTTGATAAGCTAAATTAGCTCCAGTCGAATCCCCTATTAAAATTACCTGCTCTTGTTCAGATAACTCTGCATCAACAACATTTAAAATACTCTTAATATCTGATTCTGGATTCCATTCGACACAAAAACTAGAGGAGTTTTTAAAAAGTCTTTTACAATCTTCATATTTACGAGAAGTTTTATCCGAACCATACCCATGGAAATAAATCATTATCATAGCTAACTCATTTTTTACTTAATTATATGTTTAATTTACAATTATTTTTCAAATAAACATATAGCTTACTGCAAGTACCTTCACTAATTATCATTCAAAAAACAAATAAAAATAACACTTAATAAAACTATTCAATGCTATTAGTAGACTAAATACTATTGCTCTTTCTTAGCGTTAGTATCACCATGCTCTAATCTTGTATCTTTTTCTTCTTCTTGATGATGATCTGTCACATCTTCATAACTATCAAATCCGCCATTTTTTCTTTTCTCATACATGTTTTTCACATGATTAACCACTTCCTCACTCTCTTTCTTAACGTCTTCTCTTACATTCTTAAAGCCCTCTTTAAACTCCTCCCATGTACTAAATCCTTCCTCTTTCGCTTTTTCATATACTACTTTCGCTTTCACTTTAGCCTCACTGTATTCCCCTTTAAATTCAGACCAAGCTTGAGCACCTTCTTCTTTAGCTTTACTATAAATTTCAGAAGCCTCTCCTTTAGCAGTATCAATGCCCTCTTTCAAGAATTGTTCTATCTTATCAGCATTATTTCCTAATTCTTTTAGGCCTTTTGAAAGATCTCCAGCTACCTCTTTAGCCATATCAAACAAATCATCCAATATATTTGCTCTATCCTTTCCTTCTTTGTTATCAAACTTATTTTCCATAGTTATATCTTTTTTGTTAGTATAAAAATACCTCTTTTTAGAATTAAACAATTGCTATTTAGCTTTATTTTAAGTAAAACTACGATGATAATCGATACTCATTGGGTGTCTTCTGAGCATATCGCTTGAAGAAACGACAAAATACAGATGCATCACTAAACTGCAACTCTTGGCTTATTTCATTAATAGTCATTGTTGTACTTTTTAATAAAAACTTGGCATATATAATCACTGCTTCATTAATCCAAGCCAATATCGATTTACCTGTGCGCTCGCGAATCACAGTAGTCAAATACTTTGGCGTTAAATACAGTTTATCTGCATAAAAAGAAACCGCTCGTTCTTTTTTGTAGTTCTGGGATAGCAACACATAAAAATCATCTACAATCTTGTCTTTACGATCTTTAAATTTTCGAGAAGATTCTGGTAGAGTTCTATATACTTTCGAGATTGAACTTATTAAGGCAAATATCAAATGCCTCAAAACCTCCTCTTTATCTGTTATCAATGCCTCATAATAATATCGTTGTAAAAAGCTCATATAATCCATCATTAAAGAATACTGCAAGTCACTTAGCTTGACAATCGGATTATTGCGAACAAATTCATTCGATATAAAATCACGTAGAATTGGATAGGAGACAATAAAATCTAATGAAATAACAATGGTAATCGTACGAAAATCGGGACTTATCAATTCAGATTCTATCAAGGTATGCGGAAGGAGAATCATTAAATCTCCTTTTTCTCCAAAATACTCTGAATGATTGACTTTTATTCTATTACTTCCATCAAAACACATTCCTATCATCAATCCATCAAATAAATGTTGATTTCCAGAAAAATGCTTTCTCAACTGATTCATATCATTAGTAATAAAAACCCCTTCTACCCTTTGGTGATCATAAAGGTTAAACATTGACTGAATAGCCTGTACAGTTAACTTATCGCGTTTCATTAAGTAATATTTAAGACAAAACAAACATATTGCACATAATTGAAGCTTAAAGGTACATATTAAATATAAATTCTAAAACTATCTTTGATGTATTAAAACAAAGATATAATGGGGATTATAAATATCCCCTTTAAACGTATCTTTAAATTGTGCAAAAATGAAAAAAGAAGATTTTGTCTATTCAAATAAATTATACACTCTATATAAAGAGCGTAGTCTTAATAATGAAAATAGCCAAGGTATCCTATATCCGTTTTATTTTTCCGATAAGCTAATTTCGGATAAGAAAGATTTTGGAACAAGTTTTTGCATATACTCGATTTACGAAAACAAAAAGCTCTTAGGACAGATTACTACAAATCAGATCACATTAAATTCAAGTAAGCCAAATAACAAACTTCCAATAATGTACCTTGTCATTAACAACGAGGAGAAATTAATGTGTACAGATTTAATCACAAAGCTTATTGAAAGAATTAAACTTGATTTCGCACATATCAAATACTTCTATTGCTTTAATCATAAAGTAACAAATTTGCATAAAGATTGGAGTTCCACTCCCAGCAGAAGATATAAAAACAACAAAATCAACCTCATAGCGAACAATTGGTAAAATATTTCCAAATATATATACTCTTTTAAAAGAACTTGTTCACTTTCTTTTAGAAGCAAAAGCAGTTAATTAATTAACTGCTTTTTTTTCTTCAAAGTTACAGTTGCTAACTAAGCAAGAGTAACTATACTACATAGCTCTGGGTGGGAGATAAAAGCATCCTACAGCATGGGGAATAGAGTAAATGAAGCAGTGATAAAGTAGAATCTATGTCATCTGTTTTAATTAATCCCAAATTAGGCGATAGAGATATAAACGAAAAGTAATTATACAAAATAGCTCTGAATGATTAAGTGAAGCATACGATAGTATGGTTTTAGAACTAATGAAAAGATATGAACTAGAATTGCTTTGTCGTATTTGGCTAATGCGTAATCCGGGTTAATAGCGATCTGGAAGTTATACCCATAAAAAAAGCCCTTGTTATCACAAGGGCTTCTATATAGCTATTGAAAATAGATTACTTATTATGAGGATATACCTTTAAAGCTTTTGAACAGTTTTCTCTTACCTGAGCCACTAATTCTGGATGTTCATTCAAACTCATTCCAAAAGAAGGAATCATTTCTTTGAACTTAGCTTGCCATTCTGGAGATTCAAATTCATCTTTGAAGCACTTAGAAAGAAGTTTTACCATAATAGAAGTTGCTGTTGAAGCACCTGGAGAAGCACCTAATAATGCTGCTATACTACCATCACCTGCTGCGACAACTTCAGTACCAAACTGCAAGATACCTCTACCTTTAGCATCTTTTTTAATTACTTGTACACGTTGACCTGCTTGTTCCAATGTCCAGTCTTCATCTTTCGCATCAGGAAAGTATTCTCTAAGAGATTCATGTCTTGATTTATTAGATTGTAATACTTCACCAATTAAATAGCGAGTCAAATCCATATTTCTCAATCCAGCTCCTAACATAGGACCTATATTATTAAACTCTAAAGATTTTAGCAAGTCCCAATAAGAACCTTTTTTCAGGAACTTAGTTGAAAAACCAGCATAAGGACCAAACAGCAAGCACTGCTTACCATCAATAAAACGAGTATCTAAGTGTGGTACAGACATTGGTGGCGAACCTACTGAAGCTAATCCATATACTTTAGCTAAGTGTTTTTGAACAATCTCTTGATTGCGACATACCAACCATTCTCCTCCAACAGGGAAACCTCCAAAACCTTTACTTTCTGGAATATCTGCTTTTTGAAGTAATAAAATAGCTCCACCTCCAGCACCTACAAATACAAAATCTGCCGAAACTTCACTCTTACTTCCTGTTTTTCTATCTACTGAAGATACTTGCCACTTTTTACCATTTCTTGTAATATCCTTTACATGAGTATTAAAAGTCACATTTACTCCATCTGTTTCTTCCAAATGTTGAAACATTTGGCGTGTCAAATCACCAAAATTCATATCTGTTCCAAGAGGCATATAAGTAGCAGCATAATTCTCTTTAAGCTCTCTCTTTTCCATTAATAATGGAGCCCATTCCTTGATTTTTTCAGGATTATCTGAAAACTCCATACCGTGGAACAATGGATACTTTTGTAATTCTTCGTAACGTTTTCTCAAGAAATTTACATTATTTTTTCCCCAAACAAAACTCATATGAGGTACAGTATGGATAAAACTCTGTGGATTCTTTAAAACATTTTTATTTAATAGGTATGTCCAAAATTGTCGAGAAACTTCAAACTGCTCAACAATATTGATAGCCTTTGTAGCGTCGATGGTACCATCTGCTCTTTCAGGCGTATAATTTAATTCACAAAACGCAGAGTGTCCTGTTCCAGCATTATTCATTGCATCGGAACTTTCGGCAGCTGTACTGTCGAGACGCTCAATAACCTCTATTTTTAAATTTGGTTTCAGCTCTTTTAATAGGACACCTAGAGTAGCACTCATAATTCCAGCACCTATCAAAACAACATCAGCCTCTGATTTTTGTATACTTGACATTATTATTAATTTAATTTTCTCTACAAAATTACTTCATATTTAGACTAAGAAAGGGTAAAATTTTCTTAAATTATTATAAATCAATTCACTCAAATTATTGATTCATATAATCTTGAAGAATGATTGTGGCAGCAATCTCATCAATCAAGGCTTTGTTTTGCCTTTGTTTTTTCTTAAGACCGCTATCAATCATCGTTTGAAAAGCTATTTTTGAAGTAAAACGCTCATCTATTCTTTCAACAGGCATATTGGGAAACTGCTTGTGAAACTTATCTATAAATTCATTCAATAGTGGGGTTATCTCCGAAGGTTCGTTATTTAAGCGTTTAGGTTCGCCTATAATGACTTTTTCAACTTTCTCCTTGCTGAAGTAATCTTTTAAAAAGTCCATTAATTTACTAGTATCCACTGTTGTTAAACCAGATGCTATAATTTGAAAGTCATCTGTGACAGCAATTCCAGTACGTTTTTTTCCGAAATCAATCGAAAGTAACCTTGCCATTTGTATTTGTATTTTTAATAAATGAATGTTCCGTGTTCCGAGCTAATAGTTAATTGCTTCTTATCAGAAGCTTCAACACGCCCTATAATTTTTGCTTTCACATTAAATGATTCTGAAATGGCTATAATATCATTAGCCACTTCTTGACTTACATACAATTCCATTCTATGCCCACAGTTAAACACTTGATACATTTCGCGCCAATCTGTCTTAGATTGTTCTTGTATAAGTTTAAATAAAGGTGGTACATCAAATAGATTATCTTTTACAATATGTAAATTATCAATAAAATGTAAAATCTTAGTTTGCGCTCCTCCACTACAGTGCACCATACCGTGAATTTGTTCGGCATTGTACTTATTCAAAATAGCTTTGATAATTGGAGCATATGTACGAGTTGGAGATAACACTAACTTACCAGCATCAATTGGCGAATTTTCAACTGCATCCGTTAAATTTACTTTTCCTGAATACACTAATTCTTCAGGCACAGAAGAGTCATAGCTTTCCGGATACTTAGCAGCCAAAGAATGATCAAATACATCATGTCTTGCCGAAGTTAACCCATTACTTCCCATTCCTCCATTATACTGCTTCTCATAGGTTGCTTGACCAAATGATTCTAAACCTACAATAACATCTCCAGCTTTTATATTTGCATTATCTATTACATCACTGCGTTTCATACGCGCAGTCACTGTAGAATCAACGATAATAGTGCGAACTAAATCACCCACATCAGCAGTTTCTCCCCCTGTAGAGTATATAGTAACACCATATTGCTTTAATTCGTTAATTAGCTCCTCCGTTCCATTAATAATAGCAGAAATCACTTCTCCTGATACAAGGTTCTTATTGCGTCCTATCGTACTTGACAACAAAATATTATCTGTTGCACCAACACACAATAGATCATCAATATTCATAATTAATGCATCTTGTGCGATCCCTTTCCAAACAGACAAATCTCCTGTTTCTTTCCAATACATATACGCTAATGAAGATTTTGTTCCAGCTCCATCCGCATGCATTATTAAGCAATAATCACTATCACCCGTTAAGTGATCTGGTATAATCTTACAAAACGCTTTTGGAAATAATCCTTTATCAATGTTCTTTATAGCATTGTGAACATCTTCCTTTTCTGCAGACACTCCCCTTAAAGCGTATCTATTATTTGAACTCATATTTAGTGTGTTGTTGTTTGCGCGCAAATTTAATGCTAATGTTTTTGTAAAACAATGTTATTTTACTCCAAAACACACATTTCTTTTTTTAGGCTCTTTATTTAACAAAAAAAATCCACTATGGTTTATAGTAGATTTTTTTATTTGTTTACTCGACTTAGATTACTTGAAGAACCTCAATCAAAGTATCTATTTCTTCTTTTGTATTTTCATGGCTAAAAGACAATCTTAAACTTGGGCGTTTTAAATCTTCTTCACATAAAAACTGAGACAATACATGTGATGGTTTTTGACTTCCAGATTGGCAAGCACTACCTCTTGACACAGCTATTCCCTTCATATCCAATTGAAACAACATCATAGCTGCTTTCTCTTGCGACAAAGGCAGTAACACGTTCAATATATTGTAAAAACCGACATTATTTCCGTTGAACTTCACATCTGGATACACTTCACTCAAGCGTTTTTTACAATACTCTTTTATCTCACTGATGTGCTTTCTTTCCTCATCTAACAACTCATAAGCCATTTCTAATGCTTTTGCCATCCCAACTACTTGGTGAACACCTTCTGTACCCGCACGCATTCCCTTTTCTTGCTCTCCTCCAAAAATAACGGGTTTCAAAACATTCTTTTTTCTAATAAAAGCAAAACCAATTCCCTTAGGCCCATGAAATTTATGAGCACTTGCCACAATAAAGTCGATAGGCAACTCCTCTAAGTTAATTCGAGTTTTACCAATTGACTGTACTGTATCACAGTGAAACAAAGCCTTGTGTTCAACACATAACGCAGAAACTCTCTTCAAGTCAAGTTCTGTTCCAACTTCATTATTCACGTGCATTAAAGTAACAAGTGTTGGTTGACTTTCATCCTTAAGCAAATCTTCTAACTGATTATAATCTATTTCACTTGTTGGCAATATATTTAAAAACACCACTTCTACACCATACTCTGCACTTAATTGTTTTACCGTATTTAAAACTGCATGGTGTTCTAATTTAGTCGTTATAACTCGCTTAACTCCTAAATCACGCACACATGAACGCAAAATCCAATTGTTTGCTTCTGTACCACATGATGTAAAAATAATTTCTGAAGATGTCGCATTAAACTGTTTTGCGATTACTTTTCGAGCATTCTCTATTAATGATTTTGCATGTCTTCCGATTGCATAAGTAGAAGAAGGATTACCATAATCATTTCTCAACACTTTCACCATTTCTTCGATTACCTCTGGGCGAACGGATGTTGTAGCAGCATTATCAAGATATACTTGTTTCATTATTAGTTGGTTTATTATTTTTCCTAAGTTAGGAAGTATTATATTATTGATTATTTTTTTTCGCGATACGCAAATGTAGTAAATCTCAAAAAAATAGTCCGCTCTATTTTCAAAATTTAAAACTTTGATTCGTCTATATTTACTATTCTATTCTGTCTATTTCTATATTTTGCTCTTTTAAAACTCTTTTGGCGATTAAACCGAAAGCCAAAAGGTAAACAAAACACATCACACATACGATGTATGACTGGTGAATGCCAATTATATCTGCTACTTTGCCTTGAATTGGCGGTATAATTCCCCCACCTAAAATCATCATGATTAAAAAAGACGAACCTTGAGCTGTATACTTGCCAAGTCCCATAATCGAAATATTAAAAATGGCTGGCCATAACACACTGCACGCCAAACCTCCTGCTAAAAATGCATATACAGCTATCATTCCACTGGAGAAAAGTCCAACAATCATCGAAACCAATCCAAACAAACTAAACAATATCATTGTTCGCGCAGATTTATTCTTACTCCAAAACGAGAACAAAACCTGAATAGCAACACAAATACTGTAATAGTATAAATGCTCTATTTCATTTCCAGCCATTTTATTAGCTAACAACACTACGCCATAAGCGACAAAGGGAACCACAATCAAAGCGAATAACCTCTTGCTCTTATCTAAGTTAAAAACGCTCACAGCTCCTGCCCAACGACCGATCATCAAGCTTCCCCAATACATAGATAGATAAGGTGCTATTTCAGAAGATTGGAGAGAACCAAATTCTTCAAGTTTAAGCAATTCGCCCAAATTACTACCAATTCCTACTTCTACTCCTACATATGCAAAAATACCTAACATTCCCAGCAATAGCTGCGGATATTGCATTGCTCCCCATCCCTCTTTACTTTTTCTACTTTTAAAATAAGCCAATAAAACACTTCCGGAGATCACTAACAATACGCCAGATAATAGCATAATACGCTTATTCTCTATAGGTTCTTTGAGTTCGACAATTTGATTGTGCAATCTATCCAACTGCTCACTTACTGCTTCTACAGATAGCTGTTCACTCTCCGCCTTGGACGCTATCTCTTTATACTCCAACTCTAAACTTTCAACTTTCAAAAAATCTTCGCTATTATAAGAACTAAACACCGGAATAAACAACGCTATTAATAAAGCAGTCATTACCAGTAATAATCGAATAGCTTTCTTTGCTGGCTCAATCTTCTCATTGCTTATTCCCTCGGGAATTTTCTTAGAAAAGTAAAACATTGCAGCAGCGAGTAAGAATAAACCACCTACAGCGGCATATAAAAACACCATCTTATCCAAACTCAAATGTTGAATTTGATCATCTGTCAAGCTCTTAGTTGTCCCAAACAGCGCATACGCCATTAAAAGTGGACCTATAGTCGTCCCCAATGAATTAATACCACCTCCTAAACTCACTCTACTTGTACCTGTTTTGGGATCACCTAAAGCAATAGCCAAAGGATTTGCTGCAATCTGCTGTAGGGAAAAACCCAATGCCACAACAAAAAGTCCTACTAACAAAGCAACATATACACTTACCTCAACAGCCCAAATCATCGCCGCAGCCCCTATGGTTGAGAATAAAAGTCCATATACAATAGATCGCTTAAACCCCCAACTACTTACAACATCTTTCTGTCTATAAGAGCTGATTAAAAACAATATTAAAGCCCCAAGATAATAAGCTGTATAAAATGAGAAATCAATCAATTGAGATTGAAACTGATCTAAGTGAAAAAAGGCTTTACAAAAGGGTATAAAAATGCTATTACCCGCTGCAAAAAATCCCCAAAAGAAAAAAACTGTAACTAAAGTGTACAGCGCAGGATAATTTGTTTTGATAGAAGATGAGCTCATAAGGCACAATGTATTTACATTAAATTTAACATTTTCAAAGATAACTAAATATGCTATTAAACACTTAAAAATGATGTTATATACAAAGAAAAAACTATTTTTGCTCTTTATGATTCATTAGACCATATTATGAAAAAAATTATTTGTGCACTAAGCTTAATATCTCTAACATTTTTAAGCTCTTGCGATGATGGAGATGTTGTATACAAGGACATAGACTTCAGCAAAAACACCACTGTAAGTAAATGTACTAATATTGGTGCCGAAAAAATATATTACAAGATTCAAGAAACTGAAGCGCTGATTATGATTCTTGACACGAATACTATTATGTCAGATCCAGGACAGAGATTAGTCGATGTAAATATTGATGGTACTTCTACTTCATTAGAATACAGAAAATACAGTGCTAAACTTGACCAATCTAACATTTGCAATATCCCTGCTCCCGCATTTCCAAATGTCACGCAGAGTATTCCGACTTCACCAGGAGGTACAGTTAGAATTGAGCGCATGATTCACGTCAAAAACAACGAATCGAGTACAAGCAATACGACTACACTTACCTATCAGTATTCCTTTACGCTTTTGAACATTAACTTTGTAGATGCAAACACGAATATCAAGTATGATAAAATGTATTTTGGAACGAATACCTATGAAAATAGAACTCTTTCTTTCAATTTCAACAACAGTGATAATTCGCTGAAGAACATCAATACATGTAATGATCAATATATTGGTTTATCAGATAGAGAAGCTATTATTTTAGACCTTAAACCGGAAGATTTCCCTACTGACGAAACAGTTAAAACCATTGACTTAAACGAAAATAGAAAAGTAAGTTTTAAACATTACAAAAGAGCTGGTATCAATATTGATCAAGTATGTAAATACAAAGGAGATATACCAGGATCAAGTGAGGCCAATACCAATACATTATTGGAACTATGGGTTGCAAGGAACGGTAAAATACAAATTGAATCACGCTGGACAAACCCTGTTGAAGGAGAAAGAAAACTCGTACACAAAGTATCTGTTGTCGATATCCTTTTACAAAAAGACCAATACGAAGACATACAAGTGATGAAAAGCTTTGATGTTGGACAAGTTGAAGAACAATAATTTATCCGATAAGACTATCCTTTTTTCAAATAACATTGCATAGTGAAGAGATAGTACATCGATAACGGTCAAATATTAAAAATCTGTTTTGGAGTCATCCCAAACAGATTTTTTTATTTCCTCATCTTACTTGTATTCCCTTTACTTAATTACACTTTAAAGTAAATTCACTTTGTTATTCGATCCATGCAAAGTAGCACAGAGCAATAAAACCAAAAGACAAGCAGTAACTTATTTAAAAACAACACCTTATTTCTAAAAAAGGTAAATACTGGAAATAGTCAGTAAGTTTTCTGTCTAAAAACGGAGTACATACTTTCGCAAAATCAATTCTGATTTTAGAAAATAAAAAATTACTTTTGCAAAAAAACAAAACATGAACATCAAGCTAATCGCTATAGGAAAGACAGATAGTAAACCTCTACAAATATTGATTGACGAATATACCAAAAGACTGTCTTTTTATATCAAGTTTGATTTAGAAATTATCCCTGACATTAAGAATGTAAAAAACTTATCTGAAGCCCAACAAAAACAAAAAGAAGGTGAGTTGATTTTATCTAAGATATCTCCTACAGATTACTTAGTATTATTGGACGAGAATGGAAAGGAATTTTCCAGTATGGGATTCTCTGAGGAATTGCAAAAAAGAATGAATACAGGAATCAAAACTTTAGTTTTTGTCATAGGAGGGCCTTATGGGTTTTCAGAAAGCGTATACGCAAGTGCAAAGGGAAAAATCTCCCTCTCGCGTATGACTTTTTCACATCAAATGATTCGCTTATTTATCATTGAGCAAATTTATCGAGGTTTTACGATTTTGAAAAATGAACCTTATCACCATCAGTAAGCTTACTATTTAATCACCTCCATTTGGCGCTCACTTAGTGCTTACTAACCCCTTGTGACGCTTTAAAACTAACGGGGATTGGATATCTCAATACTGCTTTTTGCCCGTTCAAATAGCGTGGATAAGTAAACAAATCCATGTCTAATTGAAAGAACAAACTTTTATAAGCTGTTTGGATTAATTCGATTTTCTCTTTTGATATCCCATAAGGTACTAAGTCACTAAAGTACAGATTCTTCTTTTTGGAAACAGGGTCTATTGTAAAAACCATTACCAGTGGAGTATCTTGTTTAAACGCAATTTCTTTCAGAATACGTTGCTCCGTAAGCTTCAAAAGAAAAGCAACACTTTGTGCTAAATCCATTGACTCAAAAAAATCTTCTTCGGTATCTAAACAGCCTGAAGTTTTACTTAATAACTTACCTGTTGAATCATAACAAGAGATTACACTCTTGCTATCGCCTATCTCGTAGTAACTCATCCATCCGTTCTCTAAATACGTGCTTGTCTTTATTGTAAATAGACTGTTTTTTCCATAGCCATTCGTATATACACTCTTAGAACTCATATTTACGCGATTAGACGAACCTTCAATCTCTTTACTATAGACAATTCGATTGATAATAAACTTATCCTTTTCTTTTTTTGTAGAATAGACAACCTTATTGGTCCATGGATCCTTATCCGAAACAGGTATAACAGCTTGATAATATTTAGTAATCGTGGTATCTATGCTTTTCATTCGCAATTCTGTCATGATATCACTGCCATTGTATCCTTTTGCATATTCAATATACATCTGAGCAGCATTTCCTCTTTGCGCATGCACCCCCACCCCGACTAAAACAAATGAAAATAAGCTCAACAATTTACAAATACTCATACTTTTAATGCTTATGCATATTTCTATAACGATTTTTGCAATCGATTATTACAAATCACTTTTTAAAAATTGCACATAAAAACACAAAGAGACACAATACATAGTTGCGTCTCTTAATATTCAATTATTCAATAGTTTAATATACTAAATCACTTTGTTGGAATTTAGCGCTAATTTCTTTTTCCTCTAATAATACGCGAACTTGAAGATAAGTTTCAAAGCTAAGTTCTTTATTAAAACCCAGTTGAATACTATCTCGTTGTTGAATAGAAGTCATCAATTCTTCTCTATTCATTTTATTTCCTTCGAAGATAAAATCATTTGCACCCTCAACGTAAACAACATTTTCTAATGCTGTTGGACCAGTAAATGCGAAATTTATATCTTTAAATGGAAACCAAGCTCTGTTCTTGTGTAGAGAATCGACATAGATGTAGAATACGCCTTTCTCATCACTGTGCATATTTTCTTGATCATACTTGTGATCCTTAACCTTTTTTACCATCTTAGCTACATCTAAGAGATTGAGTTCTCGCTCAATAGCAAATAAATAATTTGTACCTGCAATTCTATTAGTTTCATTCAAATAAGCACCTTTTGTATCTTCGTCATACTCTATATAAATATAGGAATGATCATCTACACCTTCCAGAACAGTATGTGAAGCCCTTGTAAGCAACATTTGTTTTCTATTACAACTCCCCAAAACTAACAAAGCTGGAAGTAAGAATAACAGTAATTTTTTCATATAGCTAATTGTTTTAATATTTCTCTGCTCTCTACTGCTTCTTTTACATCGTGCACACGCAAGATTTTTGCACCTTTTTGCAAAGCAATTGTGTTCAAAACCGTTGTACCATTCAGTGCTTCAGAAGGAGAGGATTCTAATAATTTATAGATCATTGACTTTCTAGAAATCCCAACTAAAATAGGCAATTCAAAAACATCAAACAACTCTAATTTTGCCATCAACTCATAATTTTGAGGCAAGGTCTTTGCGAAGCCAAATCCCGGATCTAAAATAATATCATTGATCTTACATTCTCTTGCTTTGGCGATTCGCTCTGCGAAATAAGATCTAATATCTTTTACAAGATCCTCATACGACGTTAGTGATTGCATGGTTTGTGGATTACCTCTCATATGCATCATAATGTAAGGAACTCTTAACTCACCCACCACCTTCATCATTTGTTCATCTAAGAATCCTGCAGCAATATCATTGATAATGGCAGCTCCTGCTACAACACTCTCTTTTGCCACTTTAGCTCTAAAAGTATCGATAGATAAATACAGTTTAGGAAATTCTCTCAATAAGAGATCAATAACAGGAATAAGCCGACTAATCTCCTCGTATTCACTTAAGTAATCTGCACTTGGTTTACTCGAATAAGCTCCAATATCGATAAAATCAGCACCTTCTTTAATCATTTTTTCAGCTTGTTTAAGAAAAGCTGAATCTGTCTTATACTTTCCTCCATCAAAGAAAGAATTGGGAGTTACATTTAATATTCCCATAATCTTTGGAGAGGATAAATCGATGATTTCTCCTTTACAATTAATTGTCATTGTGTATTGTAACTAACTTTTTAGTAATTTTATGTGAATATTTAGTCCAAATTACAATTTTATACTTTCAAAGAGGAGGTATAATTAGTATTTTTGGAAAAATATAATACAAATATAATCCAAATGAATACGACTTCTGACCAATTTGACCAAGTAATTGCGATATGCAAAGATTTATATACAAAAAAGATGACAGATTATGGATGTGCATGGAGAATAATGCGCTTACCTTCACTAACTGACCAAATCTATATCAAAGCACAACGCATAAGAAGTATTCAAGAAAATGAAGTCCGCAAAGTAGATGAAGGTGAAATACCTGAGTTTATTGGGATTATTAATTACTGTATTATGGCACTAATCAACCTTGAAAAAGGCGTAGCAAATCTACCTGATTTAACTGCAGAAGAAGCCATCTCATTATATGACAAACAAGTTGCAATTTGCAAGGCTTTAATGGAAAACAAAAACCACGATTATGGCGAAGCTTGGAGAGATCTAAGAGTGAGCTCTTTAACGGATTTGATCTTACAGAAACTCTTACGTGTCAAATCAATTGAAGGAAACAAAGGAAAAACAATTGTTTCTGAAGGAATAGATGCCAACTATCATGATATGTTGAACTACTCTGTATTTGCTTTAATTCACTTAGACCTTGTCAACACTAAATAATACAAACCTTACCACAAAATAAATTGTTATGAAAGTACTAACTCAATTATCGCGACTTTTTGTAGGAGTCTTATTTATACTCTCCGGATTAGTAAAATTAAATGACCCTTCGGGGTTCTCTTTTAAGCTGGAGGAGTACTTTTCTACAGAAGTATTAGACCTTCCTTTTCTAATACCTTATGCTTTAGCATTAGCCGTTATAATCGTCATTGCAGAAGTTTTATTAGGTGCCGCTCTATTAATTGGCTATAAGCGAAAATTGACACTATGGTCACTTTTCTTAATGATTCTATTTTTCACATTCTTGACGTTCTATTCTGCTTTTTTCAACAAAGTGACTGACTGTGGATGTTTTGGTGATGCTGTTCCCCTTACCCCTTGGGGATCGTTTACAAAGGATATTATACTACTGATATTCATTCTAATCCTTTTAAAAGGAGGAGAATATATCACCCCTCTCTTTAAGCGCTCTACTAACAATATCATAATGCTCGTTGTTCTTTTACTGTGTTCTTTTATGGGATATTGGGTATTGAACCACTTGCCGTTGAAAGACTTTAGAGCATACAAAGTAGGTACAGATATTATGAAAGGGATGGAAATACCTGAAGATGCGCCAAGAGCTAAATATGAAATGAACTTTTATTACGAAGTAGATGGTGAAGAAAAGAAATTTACAGATAAGGAGTTAGGCAATATTCCTGAAGGTTCTAAGTTTATCCGCAGAGAAGATTTCCAAATTTCAGCAGGCTACATTCCCCCAATTCACGACTTTAGTATGGATAAGGACGGAGAAGATCACACAGCTGAATTAATGGCAGAACCTAAATTGGTGTTAATTATCAGTTATGACTTAGATAAAGCAGATACTGAAGGATTAAAACACATGAAAGACTTTGCCAATAAAGCAATTGTCAATAATTATAAAGTAATTGGTATGACTGCTTCTTCTCAAGAGAAAATTGACAAGACTATAAAGGATTTCCAATTGCCTTTTGAGTATTATACATGCGACGGAACAACTCTAAAAACAATTGAAAGAGCAAACCCAAGTATAGTAGTATTAAACAAAGGTGTTATCGTTGAGAAAAAACACTGGAATGATAGAAAAAATGTCAACTTATAATAACAGTTTTCCTTGTTAAGTTATTTTATAAAAAAAATTATATATGCAATGGCTACCCTATTTGGGGTAGTCACTGTTGTTTTTTTACTATTCAATATTCTGCCTGGCGATCCGGCCAGAATGATGTTAGACCAAAACGAAAACCCTGAACAACTGTTAGCTGTTAAGAAAAAATATGGATTTGATAAGTCACTCACAACACAATATTTATTGTACTTAAATGACCTATCTCCTATTTCGCTTCACAGTACTACCGAAGGAGATTTCACTTATGACAATGGCAAATACACCAGTATGCAGATTATGCGTACCAAAGAGATTGCTCTGAAAATAAAGTTTCCTTATCTGAGAGAAAGCTTCCAAAAAACAGACAAAAAAGTAAGTACAATTATCGGAGAAACACTGCCAAACACAGTTATATTATCGTTTTTAGCCATTAGTCTTGCCCTTTTTGCAGGTGTATTATTAGGTGTTATTTCTGCACTTTTTAAAAACACTTGGGTGGATCGATTGATTGCATTAGTAAGTACATTTGGCATGAGTTTGCCTTCTTTTTTTAGCGCAATACTATTTGCCTGGATATTTGGCTTCATCCTCCATGAATACACAGGACTGCCAATGATAGGTAGTCTATATGAAATAGATGACTTTGGAGAAGGAAAAACCCTTGCCTTAAAGAATTGCATACTCCCAGCTATCGTATTAGGAATAAGACCCTTGGCTGTAGTTACTCAATTAATGAGAAACTCCCTATTGGAAACACTAAATCAAGATTACATTCGAACAGCCAAAGCCAAAGGATTGCCAATGTCTAAGATAATTAAACGACACGCAATCCGAAACTCTCTTAACCCAGTTGTAACAACACTCTCAGGATGGTTTGCTTCAATGCTTGCAGGAGCAGTCTTTGTAGAATATATATTTGGCTGGAATGGCCTGGGAAAAGAAATTGTCCAAGCCTTAAACACCCTTGACTTACCTGTGATTATGGGAGCTGTTTTAATTATCGCAAGTACTTTCGTAATCATAACAATTTTAGTAGATTTGATATACGCTTATTTAGACCCAAGAATTAAGTTAAACTAATATATTTTATTAATGAAAAAACTTCTTTTCACAATAGCCTTGGTTGCTTTCGCATTTACTGCGTGTAATCAAAAAAACAACAATACAGAAACACCCCAAACTGAAGTTTCTGCTAAGCAAGAAGAAACACAAGAGATAAAGAAAGACAATACAACTTTTGCTACAAGAGCATTAGAACAAGATTTTATCGATTTAGAAGGCAATACAATCACTTTAGAACAAATCTTAGCTAAGTATAAAGGAAAAGCTATATTAATCGATATCTGGGCTGCATGGTGCCCTGATTGTATTAAAGCAATTCCTGCCTTAAAAGAAATTAAAGCAGAATACACGGAAACTGTTTTTGTAAATCTATCTTTGGACAAAACAGAACAAGCTTGGAAAGAAGCTATCGAAAAATACGGAATCGACGGTGAACAATACTTCTCTACAGAAGGAAAGGGAATGAAAGGTGATTTTGGAAAATCACTTGATCTCAATTGGATACCAAGGTATATAGTAGTAGACAAAGAATCAAAGATCGCGCTTTACAATGCGACTGAAAAAAGCTTTGACGAAATAAAAGAAACATTAAAAAAAATACAGTAATTATGAGACATGCTATCGTTGCCGGAAACTGGAAAATGCATAAAACTTATGCAGAAACACATAAACTTTTGGATGAGTTAATCGAAAAGTTACCAGCTGGAAAAGAAGTTGAAGTTATTGTTGCTCCAACGTTTACTAATTTAGGTAGTGCTGTTGCTCACCTTGAAGGAACAAATATTCAAGTTGCAGCACAAAACATGCACCAAGCTGAAGGAGGTGCATTTACTGGGGAAATATCTGCTCAAATGCTAAAAAGTGTAGGAGTAGATATCGTAATCTTAGGACACTCTGAGAGAAGACAGTATTTTCATGAAACTGATGCTATCTTAGCTGATAAGGTTAATACAGCTTTAAGACACGATATGCGCGTAATCTACTGTATCGGAGAAGAATTAAAAGACAGAGAAAGTAAACAATACTTGAATGTAATTTTTAATCAACTCAAAGATGGGCTTTTCCATTTGTCAAAAGAACAATGGAAGAATATTGTCATTGCTTATGAGCCTGTATGGGCTATTGGTACAGGTATGACAGCATCTCCTGATCAAGCGCAAGAAATACACGCTTTTATTCGTCAAGAAATTGAAAGAAAATACGATAAAACAGTAGCTGAAAACACTTCAATTTTATATGGAGGAAGTGTTAAGGCATCAAATGCTAAAGAGATATTTTCCAAACCAGATGTAGATGGTGGACTTATAGGAGGAGCTGCTTTAATTGCAGACGATTTCTGTACAATAGTAGAATGTTGCTAATACAGCATTAATTAAAATAGAAAAGGGCATTTTTATAAATTAAAAATGCCCTTTTTAAATATATGCTTATCTTGGGTTTTGCTTGATGTAAATTTGAGTTGCACCTAAGCCATACTTTTGATAATTTGCATCTTCTGCTACCACTTCTGGATATCGACTAAACAGGTACTCTAACTCTGCTTTTAATATCCCCTCACCTACACCGTGAATAAAGACGATTCTCGGTATTCTATTTCGAATAGCGAACTCTAACTGCCCTCTTGCAGCATCTAACTGCAGTGTTAACATATCGTACTTTTCTAAACGAGCGTAATCTTTAGTCAATTTTTCGATGTGCAAATCTACTTCGAGTACAAATTCATCTTTTCGAGATCGCTTTTCTTTCGTAAAAGAACGCTTTTTAGGACCTACCTTGTCTTGTAAGGCATCTTCTATCATTCCTCTACTCGTTGCTGAACTTATTTCATCAACTGCTTCGCGGTTGACCTTTAAGAGTTCTCTCTCACTATAGTTCAATACAAAACCATCTTTTGTCTCAATGGTAATTAAATCTCCCTGAACCTTTATCACTGTACCTTCTTCATTCTCATCAAGAACATGTACATAATCTCCTTTATTTAGCATCCTTTTGATCTTCTTTATCTAATTCAATCAAATCTTTTTTAATTCCAGTATTAAACTCTCTTTCAGCAGGACTTTCGATAGTTGAATTACTTGCTGTCCTACGAGTTAAACGCGACATTGCAGCAAAAAACAAAATCACTGCCACTATTTGTATCCATACATTAGGTTGCTCTTTTGTCTGCTCAAAAAATGCCCATCCCATAACCCCTAAGGTTACAACAACAAAAATAATCTTCATTACTCTCTTCATACACCAATCGTATTTATGGAGCCAATCGCTCAATCTTCCAGTCTAATTCATCCTCAGTCAAAGTATAGCGTATTCTATCGTGTAGACGATTTGGTCTACCTTGCCAAAACTCAATAGAAATTGGCTTCACTACAAACCCTCCCCAATTACTTGGTCGTTTGATTCCCTGTAGGGCAACCTCTTTCTCTACACGCTCCATTTCTCTTTCCAAAACTTCGTGAGAAGAAATCACTTCACTTTGATTAGATACAATCGCACCAATACGACTTCCTAAAGGACGAGAATCAAAGTAATTGTCTGACTGAATATCAGAAGCTTTAGTAGCTATACCTTTTATAATAACTTGTCTTTCCATAGAAGCCCAGAAAAAAGACAAACATATATGTGGATTAGCCAAGATCGCTTTGCCTTTTTCTGAATTGTAATTCGTATAAAAAACAAAACCATTCTCGTCATAAGACTTTAGCAGAACAACCCTTGACTTTGGAAAACCATCTAAGCCAATCGAAGAAACAGTCATCGCATTTACCTCGTCTACTCCACCAAAGTCTTCCACTTCGCAAAACCACTTGCGGAATTGCATCATTGGATTCTCATCTATTGTACTTTCTAAAAGCACATTTTTTTCATATGATTTTCTATAATCTTTTAAATCACTCATAAGTAAATACATTTATAAGTTAAAAACAGCTCCATCATCACCATTTAGAATATTGCCTTTAAAGACAGTTTCTGCTTCTTTCTTAAAGAGTGTAATGTCACTATAACGCGTAGAATAATGCCCTAATATCAAAGTTCCTGCATTAGCCAGTGTAGCAATCTTAGCTGCTTCCTTAGCGGTACAATGCTTGGTTTTCTCCGTATAATGCTCTTCTGAATCTAAAAAAGTACTCTCGTGATACAACACTTTTACATCCTTGATGATAGGTACTATCTGCTCTGAATAACAAGTATCTGAACAAAAAGCATAACTCTCAGTTGGATCCGGATCATAGGTTATATCGCTATTTTTCACTACTGTACCATCTTCTAAAGTAATATCTCCACCATTTTTTATTTTTTGATAGTAACATCTATCAATCCCCAAATCCTCAATGGCACCAATTCTCAGACGACGATCACCTGGTTTTGATTCAAACAAGTAACCGTTGGTATACACGCGATGATCTAATGGAATCGTCCTTACAACTACTTTATCATCTTCAAAAACGACTTCACTTTCCTTACTGGTCAATTCATGGAAGAACAATTTGTATCCCGTAAAAGAATTTGACAAGCGAAGTTGTAACAGTATCACCTCTTTTATCCCCTTTGGTCCATAAATATGTAGATCTGCCTGTCTATTAAGCAACATAAAAGTGGAAACAAGCCCTATCAATCCGTAAAAGTGATCCCCGTGCAAATGGGATATAAAAATATGATTAATACGCTGAAACTTAAGCTTTCTGCGTCTTAGCTGTACTTGAGTTCCTTCACCTGCATCTATCAAAAACATATGCCCATTCATCTCTAAAACTTGAGAAGTAGGATTTGTTATTGTTCGAGGAGTAGCTGCATAACAGCCTAATATGGTAAGTTTCAATATATTGTATTTTTACTATTTCAGGTTGTAATTTACAAAAATAGCCCACAGATTACAAAAAGAAAAGGCTTAATTACTTAAGCCTTTTCATATATTATTTACTTTATTTAGAATCCTAAATCTCTTTGAATTTCGTCCATTTCAATTAAGTCATGTGCCTCTTGTAGTGTACGCACAACTATTAAATCTCCATCAAAATCATTAAAATCAATATCAGGTACTACAATGACGAATGATTTATTAGCCTCTTCCATATGTGAGATTGCTAAATCCTCAAATAAAACTAAAGATTCCTCCTCTACAATATCCTTATTATGACTCAAATCAATAATTATATTCGCTTTTTTAAAACTATCACTGTACTGCGCTTCCACCTTCTTGACAAACTCCTCTATTGTTACTTCATTACTTGAAACAATGATAGTATGACCTTTTTCTTTTAATTTCATAGTATAAGTCTTAATTTGATTTAGCTAATATAAAACGAATATAAATACTATCATATAGTAGAGCAAAAATATCTTCATTAATCACAATCGCAGAGGTAACCTATAGATGCTTATCACGATGTAGTAACAAATAACGATGTTTATCAATAGAGTAAAATATTTGATTTATATCATTCATAGATATACAGACAGTCCATAGATAGTATTTTTTACTCCTCTCAAAATGAACTATAAAAATAGCTAAAAAAGTAGATTAAAGCAGCTCAAATCAGTTCTTAAACCCAATAAAATCAATACTTCATCGAGGTTTACAGAACCTTTGTTCGGAGATTCTTCGGAAGATGTTCGAAAAACAAGGCTTTTTCCGAAGAGATACCGAACAAACACCGAGAAAAAGCCCAAAAACACAGGGATTACAGGGTACGAACTTTTAATAATCATCAAAAAAAAGAATGCAAAATGCGAAGAATAGATTTGCTTTAAAATGGTGTTTTTTACAAAACAAAAAGAAGGTTATGTACTTTGATTCGTTTACTTCTCAAACCAATTAAACCAATCAAAATAATTGACTAACAATGAAGTACAACACAAATATACATTTTTATTATTATTTACTGCTGAATAATCTTTAAACCAATTCACAAGTATTCACAACCGACCAAGTAAGTAGATGACACAACTGGGGATACGCAAGAACCCCTTTATTCGATACAGTGATAAAACCTACTTGATCATGACCTAAGCGTGCTAATTCACAGAGAAAATCTAAACTTTCTATAGCATTTGCATGGGCCAACTCCTCTACTCATTCGTTTATCCGTCAATCAAAAATTACCCTACGCAAAGACACTGATCCCTAAGCTCGTGTTTCCCCCTTACATCTTCTATAATTTGACCTAATATAGTGTTACACCTCTTTTCTAATCCAAGCGAAAGCACTTCAGCTTAAAGAAATGGAACGATGATTACCGTACCACTTTTAGCCGCCCGTACAATTAGATTTGTTTCTTACAATATCGCTCTTACTCTTCCTTCAAAACCGAATAATAAGACTCAACACTCCTTCATAGCAAATAGACAGGAAAGGTTTTCGTATGACATGCCTTATTCTTATTTCTTTTGTCCAAAAGGACTTGTTCTATCTTCTGAGAATACGTGACGTCGGAGATAAGTAATAAAGACAAAAGTTGCCATATTACTTTTGACGAAATATACTTCGAGAATGATAAGTTTAATAGGTTAACCATACCCCTACCAAATAATAAAATATAGAAAAACACGGCATACAGCACAGTGAATATTGTGCTGTATGCCGTGCTCTATAGGTATAAAATAAGCCAACAAAATGGCTGGCTTTAATTATTTAATTTTTGATGCTAATAAATAGATAACAGCCATACGCACTGCAACTCCATTCTCCACTTGATCTAAAATCACTGATTGCTGTGAATCTGCTACATCTGAAGTAATCTCAACTCCTCTATTAATAGGGCCTGGATGCATCACTACAATCTCTTTATCCAGGGAGTCCAAAATTTCTTTAGTCAATCCATATTGTTGTGCGTACTCTCTTGTATTGGGAAAGTAACTAAAATCTAAGCGCTCATTTTGAACGCGAAGCATATTAGCAACGTCACACCATCCTAAAGCTTTTCTCAAGTTAGACTCTACCTTAACACCAAGGCTTTCAATATGCTTAGGAATTAATGTTTTTGGACCACATACTCTTACCTCAGCCCCTTGCATCTGCAAAGCGAAAATATTAGACAATGCCACACGTGAATGTAGAATATCTCCTACAATAACAACTTTCTTACCTGCTACGTCACCCAACTTTTCGCGAATAGAGTAACTGTCTAACAAAGCTTGGGTTGGATGCTCATGGGCACCATCTCCAGCATTAATTATACTTGCATTGACATTTTTAGACAAAAAATAAGCTGCACCAGGATTGTTATGACGCATCACGACCATATCCACTTTCATTGCCAAGATATTGTTCACCGTATCGATTAGCGTTTCTCCCTTTTTCACAGAAGATTGGGCCGCTGAAAAACTAATCACATCCGCAGAAAGACGCTTTTGTGCTAATTCAAAAGATAGTTTTGTACGTGTACTATTCTCAAAAAAGATATTTGCAATTGTAATATCCCTTAAAGAAGGAACTTTTTTAATAGGTCGATTAATGACTTCTTTAAAATGATCTGCTGTTTCAAAGATTAAATCAATATCGTTCTTAGTTATATATTTGATACCTAAAAGGTGATTTACACTTAATTCTTTCATTGCTTAAGTAAGTAAATTTAATAGTTAGATTGATAAACTTTGCTGTATATAAACACTATCTGACATTCCGTCTTCTGACCAATGTACACGCACTGACTCCTCATTAAAGGCATCTACTTGACGACCTCTATAATCAGGCTGAATTGGCAAATGGCGACTAAATCTTCTGTCAATTAAAACCAGTAGTTCTACTTCAGCTGGACGACCAAAAGATTGTATTGCAGTCAATGCAGAACGAATACTTCGCCCTGTAAACAATACATCATCAATAAAAACGACTTTCTTGTCTTCAACAAGAAAATCAATCTGTGTTTTATTCGCTTCAAGAGGTTTTTGATTTCTTCTAAAGTCATCGCGAAAGAAAGTAATATCTAAAAATCCCAAGGGAATATCAGATATGTTATATTCTTTTTCAATAATAGCTTTAATTCGCTCTGCTAAGAACTTACCACGTGGTTGAATACCAATAAGAAGAGTATTTGAAAAATCTAAATGATTTTCTACTAATTGACAAGCCAAACGATGTAGAATAATATCAATCTCTTTTGAAGTAAGTAATACTTTTGGATTCATATAAAAAAGAGTTGTGTTTGGGGAGTAAAAGTACAATTAATTATTGTTTTTACACTTCAATTTTAGAATTATCTCTAACAAATTGAATAAAAACAGTTGTTTTTATTGGCTATAGAAGTCAAGTTTATGTATTTTTACTTAAAGACTATCGCAAGTTTTTACTTATATTATATTTTCAAAATCAATTGACTATGAAACACTTTTTAATCTTATTCGCCTTGTTGTGTTCAACACCACCAAGTGTATTTGCACAAATAGATAAAAACAGTATTGCCAGCCATATTGAAGAAAAAACAAATGATATCTATCGCACAAAATGGGTTTTACAAAAGATAAATAACCAAGAAGTCAATTCCGAACAACCGATTTATATACGCATAGACGATAGCAATTTCAAAATCCACGGCAACAACGGGTGTAACATTTTTCAAATTAGCATAAAATCGCTAAAGAAATTCAATCATAACCCCATCAAAATAAAAACAAGAAAATCAATTGCTACAAATCACAAATGTGTTGATTCACTTTTTACTAAAGACTGTGATATTCTCTCCTTACTAACAAAGGCAAAGTTTACGATATCAAAACAAAATAACGATGAGCTAACACTCTTAACTAAAGATAAAACAGAGCTATCCTTTGTAAGAGAAGACGAAAACCCCATGTTAAAGTATATGGGAAAATACGCATGGAAACTGATTCAATACAAAGGAGATAGCGACAAAGACTTTTCTGAATATTTAATCTTTGACTTCCAAAAACAAACGGTAACGGGTTATAATAAGAATGCTTATTTCGAAGTAAAGTTTTCGATTAATAAAAAGAAAACGAAAATCACCTTTTACGATGTCTTTTTACTTAAAAACATTCACACAATTGATAAGCAAAGTCAGAATTTCATTTCATTGCTTTCAAACAAAACATATTATTTTGATATAGCTGAGCAAACATTGAATTTATATGAAAACAATAAAATTATTTTAATGTTTGGCATTATTGAGAAAGAAATTATAAAATCAATTACAAATTAATAATTAAGCATTTTATTTTTATTATTTTTAATTTTTGACAAATGTAGACGCACTGTACAAAGCATTTTGCATAAACTTATTCTCTCAAATAATTGTCATACCTTAGTCCGTAAAATATTCAAAATAGTTTTATGAAAGCTTTAATTTTTAATGGTTCTTTAGATGAAGAATCATTTCGTACATCGAGACGTATAGCACAATACTACGCAGATCAATTCATAAAAGCTAATGTTGAAGTCCAGCAAATTCACTTATCTGATTATCAGATCCCTATATTTCAAGCAAAACTCATGCAGGATATCCCTGATGATGTTTTGGACTTTGCAAACGCTTTCCGTTCGGCAGACATCATGATTTGGTTAACTCCTCTATATCATGGAAGTTTAACTGGCGTAATGAAAAATGCGATAGATTGGCTGGAAATCACGTCAAAAGACACACCAGCTTATTTGACAAATAAAGTAGTAGGATTTACTTGCTGGTCGGCAGGAAATCAAGCGATGCAAGGGATACAGTCCTTAGACAATATCGCGAAGGCATTAAGAGCTTGGTCACTACCTTATTCTATTCCTATCAGCAATATGGATTTATATGAAAACAATGACATATCAGAAATGTATAAAAACAAAATGAATATGTTGACTGAATTGTTAATTCAAAGTAAGCAATAAAAAATAAAGAGAGGCTGTCTAAAAAGCCTAAAAAACAAAACCCCGTCT
>NZ_WMJX01000100.1 GCF_009711045.1 Myroides albus
TTCCGGTGCAAACTGAACAGATGATTCCGGTGCAAACTGAACAGTTCTGAGCTTAGTTTTTTAGTGTAAATTGTGATTAAAAATCACAAAGTTATGGCTAATAAACCTATCTCAACGACCATGATAAAAAGTATCATTAAGATGAAAATCAAAGAAATTTCTAATTCTAGAATCGCATCTAGTTTAGGAATTTCAAGAACTACATTGATTAAATATGTAGATAATATTTGTAAATCAGGGCTTAGTTTTGGTGAATTAGACAAATTAAGTGAAAAAGATTTAGCAGATTTATTCCATACTCCTAATCTGCTGACAGAAATCAAAAACGATAAGGTTACTACAGATCTACTAGAGTATTTTCCCTATGTAGATAGAATGTTACCACAAGTAGGTTTTACAAGATTAATACTATGGGAGCAATACAAAGAGAAATACCCTGAAGGGGTCCAATATAGTAGGTTTTGTGAGGCTTATAGTAATTGGTGTGCTCAAGGAAAAGGTTATGTACCTATTGAACATAAAGCAGGTGAAAAGCTATTCATTGACTATGCTGGCAAAAAATTAGAAATTGTATGCCCACAAACAGGAAATATTAGTAAAGTAGAAGTTTTTGTAGCCACTCTAGGCGCTAGTCAATATACTTATGTAGAGGCTTGTGCAAGTCAAAAAGCCCCTGATTTTATAAAAAGTATTGAAAATGCATTACACTATTTTGGTGGTGTACCTAATTGTATTGTACCAGATAACCTAAAGTCAGCAGTAATTAAACCACACCGTATTGAACCAGAATTAAATCAGCAACTATTAAAATTTGCCATGCATTATGATACCACTATAATGCCTGCTAGGGTCAGAAAACCTAAGGATAAATCTCCAGTGGAAATGGCAGTTAATATTACCTATAGCCGAATCTACACCAAACTACATGGTCAGATATTTTTCAGTATAAATCAGCTAAACACAGCTATTAAAAAACTTTTAAAGCCTTACAATGACTATCCTTTTCAGAAGAAACAAAGCAGCCGAACAGAGATGTTCTTGGATTTTGAAAAACAAGCTCTTAAAGCTTTACCAATCGATTTATATCCAATTAAAACTTATAAAACAGCTACTGTATTAAAAAACTATCACGTTGATTTTAGAGAGGATAAACACCACTACAGTGTTCCATATCAGTACTTAGGAAAGAAAGTAACTCTTATTGTAGATCAAAATATTGTTGAAATCTATCATAACTATCAACGCATTGCTGTTCATCCTCGTAATAGGAGAACTAGTGGATACTCAACCTTAAAGGAGCATTTACCGCCAAAAAGTCAATATAATGCAGGTTGGAGTGAAGAGTATTTTATTAGTTGGGCCAATAAAATAGGCCCTGAAACAAAAGCTTTTATTGGGAAAATACTGCACAAACAAACCTTTGTAGAACAGAGCTTTAAATCATGTATAGCTGTTTTGTCCTTTGCTAGTAAAGTAGGGAATTCTAGACTAAACTTAGCTTGTAAACGAGCGTTAGCTTATGAACATATAAGCTATAAGGCTATTGAAAATATTTTAAAAAACGGATTAGATCAACAGGAATTAGAACAAAACTTACAAGCTATACCCCAACATGAGAATATCAGAGGGAATAATTATTTTAACTAAATCTTTATGTTTATGAATGTTAATGCAACAATTGAAAAAATGCAAAAACTTAGGCTTAATGGTATGAAAAGAGCCTATGAATCATCCTTAGAAACTAAAGCTATAGACTCTTTTACCAATGACGAGTTTATAGCCTGGTTAGTTGAGGCAGAAGATAACCAAAGAAATAATGATAAGACTCAGCGGCTTATAAAAAATGCTAGATTCCACTATCAAGCTAGTTTACAAGAGGTAAAGTTTACTGCTGAGAGAAACTTAGATAAAAACACTTTTATAAGATTATCTGATTGTAGTTTTATTGATCGAAATCAAAATATCATTATTACTGGTTGTACTGGAACAGGGAAAAGCTACTTAGCTACTGCACTAGGCTTCCAAAGCTGTGTAGCTGGTTATAAAGTAAAATACTACAATTTAGGTAAATTATTACATCGTTTGGCTATGACTAAAGCTGATGGTAGTTATTTAAAAGAATTGCTAAAATTAAGCGCCACTGATGTACTTATTTTAGATGATTTTGGATTACAACCCATTACTGGTGATAAGCAACTTATACTAATGGATATTATTGAGGATCGTAATCATCATAAGACAACTATCTTTTGCTCACAATTACCTGTAAAAGCATGGCATGATTTATTTTCAGAAAAAACAATTGCAGATGCGTTTTTAGATAGAATAATTCACTCTGCTATTCGCTTTGAATTAGAAGGAGAATCTCTCAGAAAAATAATCAAAAAATAATAACTCTTTTTAGCTATATTTATACTACTAAAAAACAAGGCGAAGAACTGTCCACTTTCACACTGGAATACACTGTTCACTTTCACACCGGAATAGGCTGTTCACTTTCAGTGGAATATTCA
>NZ_WMJX01000101.1 GCF_009711045.1 Myroides albus
TTCGAATTAACATCTGTCCGATTTTTAGGGAAGCCTACACTATTATCACTGATATTATTCTTTAAAACTTCTTCTAAATATTTTAATTCTAATTGCTTTAACCATAATTGAATTGAATTAATTGAATTAGGAATTCCAATATTCAAAAGCTCCCAATCTCTATTAACCAAAGGATTATCATAATAAGGAAGCGTTTCAAGTTTATTATAATTAATATTAAGCTTTTTAAATAAGGTAAGTGTATTTGTATAAAGGTTATTACTACTATTAGATAAATCATTTTGAGCGACTTCTAAATACTGTAGTTGTAAATTGATGTCTTCTACTATTTCTAAAAAACTAGAGGACTTATTAATATCCATCATTAAACCAGTAGTATCAATGTTTTTTAATTCCTCTAAATTTTTCCAGTACCTATTCATCTCATCTTCTACTTGTTGGATCATAGTAGGTAATAAGACCAATGCTTTTTCAAAATATTTGCTTTCATGATCCTTTTTTATTTTTTTTAATTTTTCAACAGTATACTTCTGTGTATCATCAGTTTCTTTATGATGCCTATAGCACATAAATAATAAATTATCATAAGAATTGTTTTCCACAATTGTATTTTGCACATTATATCTCTGTCCTTTAGGAGATACTCCTTCAATATGACATAATTGAGCTACTAACAAATTGTCATCATTAAAAATAGGATGAGTACAATGAGGAAAAGAACATTTATTTCCCGATCGTAATAATAACATTTTAATCGTATCTGCTTTAATAGAACGCTTGTTCATAATATTTACTGAAATTTTAAAATAAAGAATTAATAATAGTTATTTTTAAATTGGACTATTCTCTAAAGAATATTTAAATATACTCTAACAATTATATATTCCACCAAGGTTTGTATTCTACTTCATCTATATTATTGGGAAAAATCCCATTCTGCGAAAACACAAATCGATTTGCATTTTCTACAATTGATAAATTATAGGTTTCAACATGCGTTTTATCTGGTTCTTCTATCTGTAAAATTGCGCCACTATCTTTAATTTTTTTATTTTTAAAGATAGAAGTCTCTTTATTCACTAATAATACAGCTATCTTTGTATTAATTGGGACATAAATGCTAGAGAAAATATCATTTCCCTCTAATCTTATAAATGACATTCCACAGTCGTTAGTTATAAAGTCAATAGAGGTTTTATTCCAATATATTATTTTATAAGAATTAGTAATTAAACTTTTTAGCAATTGGATCTCATCCAAAATCGATTTAAATCCAACCAAAACATCAGACTTAAATTTAGTCTTTTTGGGATAATGTAGATTATTAAAAAGTAATAAAATTACAATCCCTCTGGTAATTTTGTCATATTCTTTTGTTCCATCAACATCATTTTTAGACTTAATATAGTTATCTATATCTTTAAAAAATAGTGAAAATTTTGGATTTCTATATGTTTGAACTAAAATAAAATCTACTAGACTATGAAAATCTATAACACTTATTGTTTCTCTTTCATCTTTGTTGATAATGCGATCTCTTGTAGGATTAAAACTATCAAAAAAAGAAGCTAATATACTCTCGTTATATTCATTAATTATTTTGTCTATAAAATCATGATCCTGAAATATTTCATTTTCAATTATTTCATTAAAAAAACTAACATCTACATTATAGAAGTTTTTTTTATAGGCAACATTACTAATCGAATTTGTATATTTTTTTTTTAATTTTAAATCATAAATTTCAATACTCTTATCAATAGCGAAATTTCTCAAATAATATTGTGGTAAGTAGTGTTGATTAATATTTGTTTTCATTTTTTATCTTATTAATGATTTAATCATTTAAAAGTTTTATCATTCTATTTATTTTGATTTAAGGAAGATATAGTATTGTAGTATAATCGTTTTGAACAACAATCTTCATTTTAATCTTGTTAGAATTATTAATGTAAGAGATATTAAAAAGTATACTTAATAGTCTTATTGAAAAACAATAGTGATAAGTAATGTAAGCTTTTTTTAGGTTTCAGTTAAAAAACTCACTCTTCCTTTCATTGAATTATCTTTCTTTAGTTAAATTATATCTAAATTATATGTCATTGAATAAATTCAAACGTAGTGATTTTCTCTTTAACATTGTTACGGAAATCCGTAAACACCAGAATATACTGAGTCTATCTAAAAAAACAACGACTTCGGAGTAGTTTTCTAGCCCTCTGCAAGAGCAAGTCGTTTTGAAAGCGAGAATCTCAATTTCGAGTGCCTCAAAACATAACTTGCTGTTACCTTTGTGGTAACTTTTTCAACGTATTTGCAATATGTTTTTTCTAATGTAAACACTGTGTATAAACATATCAGTTAACGCCAAGTACAACACCTAAATACCTTTTTATCTATTGTTTATCTGTATTTCTAGTTATTTGTCAAAGCAATCAATGCTTTGGTTAGACAATCGTAAAATCGTAGCTACGTATCCACCCTAGCAAGTACATCTTGTGAGGTATAAA
>NZ_WMJX01000102.1 GCF_009711045.1 Myroides albus
CAGAACGCCTTATACCATAAGATAGAATCAAGCAGACTACAGTCTGTTTTTTTTATCTACAATGTTTGATTTTTTAAATATTATGTTAATTTAGCAGTTAAATTTATTTTGTTATGATAAGAGGTGTTTTTTTGTTTTTTTTTATGTTAATGAATTCACTGATGTTTGCTCAGATAGGTGTAGAAGTAGAGGTTCCTACAGAGATGGTGGATGTAAATGGTACGATGCGTATTAGAAATACAGATTATTTGAATGATGAAAGTTTAAAGCCTTTGTTTATAAATAATGAAGGGGTTTTAGGGATAAAAGTATTTAAAGAAGTACAATCTCAAGTTTTTTCAGCGCAAGGATTGAATAATGCTCCCCCATTAGGAGGAAGTGTTGAGTTTAATTCTAGAAAAAGAATTCATGTTCCTATAAATGTAAATGATGTTATTGTAAATAATCTTGGGCTAAGTCATGTCGGTGATGCGTTAAAAATAAATACTCCTGGGTTTTATAATTATAAAACATCAGTAAATATACGTAGCAAAGTTAATACAGAGAAGGATGGAGTATGGGTATTTACTGGTTTAGAAACAAGTAGTGATAATGGACAAAATTGGGAAACAAGGTCTCTTAGTTTACATAAAATCAAGAAAATAAATCAGTCATCTACTGGTTCTTCATATAATGGAGAGATTAGAAATTTGGTGATACCTTCTATTGTTTATGAACATAAAAAAGGTGATTTAGTTCGAATATTTATTGTTAGATCTGCTAGTGGTAGTGGTAGTGGTTTGCCACAAGGTGATGAAGTGACTGCTTTTGAGCTTTTTAATGATAATGGGTTAAAAACTTATAATTTGATAATTAGTAAAATGTAACAAAATTAAAATATTAAGAAGCATGAGGTATATAGGCGTTTTATTAACTTTCTTTTTTTCAATACCCATAATCTACTCACAAAAAATGGGAGTAGGTTTAGATGTACCAACAGAAATGTTAGATGTACAGGGGAAAATTAGATTGAGAGATGTTAAAGAGAGCAAAGCAGAAGGATTACGATCGTTGTATATTAGACAAGATGGTTTAATAGGAAAAAAAGAAGATGCAGTATTAATGACACAAGTTTATACTAATGTAGCTAGACAATCATTGCCAGTGAATACTTTAGGTAGTGAATATAATTCTGGAAAGGATATTATTATTCCTATTGATTTTGCTAAGACAGAGAATAATAATCTGGGGATAACACAACCTGAAAATACGTATAATTTAAGGATTGCTACTGAAGGATATTATGAGTATAATGCATTTCTTAATTTATATATGCAACCAATATCGTCAACAACGAATCCTTTTTTTGATATTATTGCAAAAATAGAAGTAAGTCAAGATAATGGAACAAGCTGGAATGTTGTTTCTGGTATACATTTTTCAAAAATGCTTGTTGCAGGTGTTTTTAGAAATGCAGTTATTCTTTTGCCTAGTGGCATTGTAAAACATAACGCAGGTGATCTTGTACGTATGAAATTAGCAAGAGTAAAAGATAATAATGGAAATTTAACAGGATTTTCAACAATGGAGTCATTTACTTTAGGGGCTACAAATAAGATTAGCCCATATACTATTATAATATTAAAACTATAGCTATGAAAGATAAAATATTAATAGTTTACTTGTTTTTTTTTAGTTTAGTTGGTTATACGCAAAATCTTGGAATAGGTACTGAGTTGCCACTAGAAAAACTCGATGTAAATGGTAAAGTAAAAATGAGGGAGATTAGTGAATTTGATAATGTTGGTGAGCGTAAATTATATATTGATGATAAGGGAACAGTTTTTACAAAAACGGAAGAAGCAATTGAAACAGAGGTTTTTATAGTAAGGAAATCAGAAGCATTCTATATCCCAAATGGGATAGCTGATTATAATACTTTAAAAACTGTAGTTCTTCCAATAAATATTAAGGATGCAACAGTTAATAACCTTGGTATTGAGCAGGGGAATCTTCCGAATACATTTAGGATTAAATACGATGGATATTATCTGTTTTCAGGATTTGTAAGTATGTTTCTGGCTAGTGATGATAATAAAACTGGAGTTTATTTCGGAATGAGAATTGTGAGTAGTAGTGATAATGGTAATACTTGGAATTTTGTTTCTGGAGGGGATCACAGTGCTGTTTTACCACATATTGATGGGTCATCAGTTCTTATTAATTTTCCATCAGTTGTTTATAGTTGTAAAGCGGGCGATTTGATAAGCATACATTTGAATAGGACACAAAATACAGAGAATAAACCATTTGGAGCTGATCTAAAAGGAACTTCCAGAAACTCTAAGGATATTGAAATTACAAATTGGGATTCATCTATACCATATACATTATTTATTACCAAGAAATAGTTTTACTGCTTTTAAACCGACAAAAGACTCTTTCATAG
>NZ_WMJX01000103.1 GCF_009711045.1 Myroides albus
ACGGGGTTTTGTTTTTTAGGCTTTTTAGACAGCCTCTTAACTATTACACTCAAAATAAAAATTCAATTAAACAACTGAACTTTCTTCAACTATATTATCTAGACTCTCGTATATAGAGTTTTGAGACTTAAACTCAGGAACAATATCTTTTAAATGCTTAACTAAAATATAAGCCTCTTGCTCACTATTATAATCACATATAATCTGACACAATTCTTCTATTTGACCTTTGGCCTTATATAGATCTTGAGAACGAACTTTAGCAATCATTATTTTATCGTGATGAGTTTTAACAGTATTTTCGTCATTTGCTAAAAGCTCTTCAAAAATCTTCTCACCTGGACGAAGACCAGTAATTTTTATATCAATGTCATCCGGGTAACTTAAGCCACTTAATCGAATCATACGCTTTGCAAGATCAAATATCTTCATTGATTGTCCCATATCAAATACAAATATCTCACCACCTTTACCCATCACTGAAGCTTCTAAAACTAATTGACAAGCTTCAGGAATTGTCATAAAATAACGAGTAATATCTTGATGAGTAACAGTTAAAGGTCCTCCTTGATCAATTTGTCGCTTAAACAAAGGTATAACAGAACCATTAGACCCTAAGACATTTCCAAAACGAGTTACTATAAAATTTGTTATACCATTACCTGCCAAAGTAGATACATAAATCTCTGCCGCACGTTTTGTAGCACCCATTACATTTGTAGGATTCACAGCTTTATCAGTGGAAACCATAACAAACTTGCCTACCTTATACTTAACAGATAAATCAGCTATAACTTTTGTACCTTTTACATTTGTATGTATAGCTTCATAAGGAAGTGCTTCCATCAAAGGCACATGCTTATATGCTGCTGCATGATAAACCATATTAGGCTTATAAAATTCAAACAGCTTTTGCATTGACTTTTCATCTCTAATATTAGCTACAATATAATAAATATCCTCACATCTACAAGATTTCATTGTTTGTTGAACATCGTACAAAGCAGATTCAGCATGATCAACTAAAATTAAAGTCTTAAAATTAAAGTTAGCAACTTGCCTTGCTATCTCACTACCAATAGATCCCGCAGCCCCAGTAATCAACACAACCTTTCTATCAATTTCCTGGGCTATAATAGGATTATGTAATTCTATACTTTTACGGCCTAATAGATCTTCAATTTTAAGTTCTTTGATATGCTTATTAGTATATTTACCCTCAAGCCAATCACTTGCAGCGGGAATTATCTTTATACTAACTGGAAGGGTTTCTAACCATTCAGATATTTCATTTAAACGTTGACGCGAAATATTCTGAATTGAAATTACAATATCATCAATCTTATTCTTCAGAATAAACTCTTTGGTAATATCTCCAGGACTATAAACTTTATAACCAGAAATTCTAGTACCTATCTTCCCTTTACTATCATCTATAAAACCAATTATTTCAGTACGCATCTTGGTATCAGATTGCAAAGCTCGTACAGTTATAATACCAGAATCACCAGCTCCGTAAATAAGTATTCTTCGCTGATTTCTTACCTCTAAAATATAAGTATGATAAAACTGACTATAAAATAAGCGAGCCAAAATCATCATTACACTTGTGAACAATAAATGAAATAAAATAAAGGAATAAGAATATCGCAAATAATCTTCTAGTTCATAGCTAAAAACACCATTACGCTGTAAAGAACTACAAATAGTCAACAAGACAGATGCAAACAGACATGTAAAAAAGACATTCTCCACATCTTTCAAACTAGTTTGCCTGATTATTCCACGATAAGGTTTGAAAATATAAAAACTAACGATATAACAAATAAAAACTATTGGGAGTTTATTCATTATTAATTCCATAGAAAAGTTACCAAAAAAATTAGTCAAAAATAAATTTGATACTAAATAAGTAAACAAAACTATTAGAAGGTCGATAAAAAAAACAATCCCACGAGGTGTATCTCGTTTCAACTGCTTTCTTAAGGCATTATTCATACTACAATTATTAAAACATCACTTGTAACCTTTTCTTTTCCCAAAGCAAAGATAAAGTAAAAAAAACTCATAATAAAATTTAAAGCTTCAACAAAAACTCATTAGAACTAAAAAAAAAACAAAAATTAATACTAATAAGTAAATACAAGAGAAAAAAATACTGTTAATTATATTCCGACAAACTTAATATAACGATATTCTTATGAAGTATATAAACAAAAAAATCCCCAACCTCATATGAGATTGGGGATTCTTAAAAGAAGGGCGACGACATACTCTCCCACTGGTTAGCAGTACCATCTGCGCTAGCGGGCTTAACTTCTCTGTTCGAAATGGGAAGAGGTGAGCCCCGCCGCAATAACCACCCTAAATCGGTTGTTACTTTAAC
>NZ_WMJX01000104.1 GCF_009711045.1 Myroides albus
ATACAAAAGAGGGTGACCTTTTGGGACACCCTCTTTTTTATGTCAGTAAATTACTGACGAAATAGGATTGATTTAGTCGATGAGTAAATGAAGTAGTGACATTATGGCATTATGAAATGGTTAAAACTGACTAAAAACCGACAAATAGTTCTTTTTTTTCTGTTGGCACAAAGATTGTCTAATCAGTAAGCGAGTTGCAAACTCATTAAAAGAATTGTAAAAAATAAACTATAAAAGATATTATGAGTAAAATAATTGGTATTGACTTAGGGACTACGAACTCATGTGTTTCAGTAATGGAAGGTAATGAACCAGTAGTAATTTCAAATGCAGAAGGAAAAAGAACTACACCTTCAGTTGTAGCATTTGTAGAAGGAGGAGAAATAAAAGTTGGAGATCCTGCAAAACGTCAGGCAGTAACTAACCCAACTAAGACTGTTGCTTCTATTAAGAGATTTATGGGAGAAAAATTCAGTTCAGCTGGTAAGGAAGTTGATGCTGTACCATACAATGTAGTGAAAGGAGATAATGATACACCACGTGTAGATATCGATGGTCGTTTATATACTCCACAAGAGATTTCTGCAATGACTCTTCAAAAAATGAAGAAAACAGCAGAAGATTTCTTAGGACAAGAAGTTTCAGAAGCTGTAATTACAGTACCAGCATATTTTAATGATGCACAACGTCAAGCGACTAAAGAAGCTGGTGAAATTGCAGGATTAAAAGTAAGACGTATTATTAACGAGCCTACTGCGGCTGCGTTAGCATACGGATTAGATAAAAAAGGAACAGACCAAAAAGTAGTAGTATATGACTTAGGTGGTGGTACATTCGATATCTCTATCCTTGAGTTAGGAGACGGTGTATTCGAAGTATTATCTACTAATGGAGATACTCACTTAGGAGGAGATGACTTTGACAACGTAATCATCAATTGGTTAGCAGACGAGTTTAACGCTGCTGAAGGAGTAGATTTACGTAAAGATGCTATGGCATTACAACGTTTAAAAGAAGCTGCTGAGAAAGCAAAAGTTGAGTTGTCATCTGCTACACAGACAGAGATTAACTTACCTTATGTTACAGCTACGGCTTCAGGACCAAAACACTTGGTACAAACATTGACAAGAGCTAAATTTGAGCAATTATCAGATGATTTAGTACGTCGTTCTATGATTCCTTGTGAGAAAGCTTTAAAAGATGCAGGTTTATCTAAATCTGATATCGATGAGGTAATCTTAGTAGGAGGATCTACGCGTATCCCAAGAATCCAAGAAGAAGTAGAAAAATTCTTCGGTAAAAAACCACACAAAGGAGTTAACCCAGACGAGGTTGTAGCTATTGGTGCTGCTATCCAAGGAGGTGTATTAACAGGAGATGTAAAAGACGTATTATTATTAGACGTTACACCACTTTCATTAGGTATCGAAACTATGGGAGGTGTATTCACTAAATTGATTGAGTCTAACACAACGATTCCTACTAAGAAATCTCAAGTGTTCTCTACTGCTGCAGATAACCAACCATCGGTTGAAATCCACGTATTACAAGGAGAAAGACCAATGGCTAACGATAACAAGACAATCGGTCGTTTCCACTTAGATGGTATTCCACCAGCACAAAGAGGGGTGCCTCAAATCGAAGTAACTTTCGATATTGATGCTAACGGTATTATCAAAGTATCTGCTACAGATAAAGGAACTGGTAAATCTCACGATATTCGTATCGAAGCTTCATCTGGATTAACTGAAGAAGAAATCCAAAGAATGAAAAAAGAGGCAGAAGCAAATGCTGATGCTGATAAAAAAGCGAAAGAAACAGTAGATAAAATCAACGAAGCTGATGGTATGATTTTCCAAACAGAAAAACAACTAAAAGAATTCGGAGATAAGTTATCTGAAGGAAATAAATCTAATATCGAAGGTGCTTTAGAGGAGTTGAAAAAAGCGTACGAAACAAAAGATATCGACACTATTCAACCAGCTTTAGACAAAATCAATGAGGCTTGGAAAGCAGCTTCTGAAGAAATGTACAAAGCACAAGCTGAAGGACAACAAGCAGGTCCTCAACAAGGACAGCCAAACCAAGGAGGTGACAACAATGCTTCTGATGGTGCACAAGATGTAGATTACGAAGAGGTAAAATAAGAACCCTTAAGTTATTTATAGTTATAATTGAGAAGAGGCTGTCTAAAAAGCCTAAAAAACAAAACCCCGTC
>NZ_WMJX01000105.1 GCF_009711045.1 Myroides albus
AAAAGTATCTAAAGAACCCCGATAAAGCACTATAATGAGTAGGTTCTTTTCAAGTAAAAAGGAAGCGTATTCCATCTTTGGTTATCGTAATTCATTAGAGTTTAGACAAGGGAAGAATCATTCTTTTCTATATGGAATTATGATTGAGTATAAAGGGAGCATCAGTAATCATTGGATACATTTTTTATGTGAGGTGAAGTATCTGAATGATTGTGTTGTTCAGATAAATCAAAACCAAGTGTATCTTAATGATCAATTACCTGATTTGATGATGGAAGCTTAAATTGGTAAGTAGANAAAGTGGAGTATATTTTTAGTATTATCTATATTTATTGTGCGTTCTTTTTGTAAGAAACATAAAAATTGCTTTTGCTTAATTACTTTTAAAGGTTGTCATGAGTGTGAATTTAGCTTGTAAAAAGTATGTTGTTCTATATAACTAAAATTGAATGAGCCTTATAATTCTAAAATGGATAAAGAATTATAAGGCTTGTTTTTTATTCAGTTGTTTCTGTTAGTTGTTTAAACAGTGTTATTGCTTCAGTACTCCAATCTTGTGTAAGTGCAGGATAATTATCAGCCAAACCAAAGGTTGTATACATCACATTTTCCCAGCAGTACTCAGCCATTTCTTCTACTTCATTTCCACTGTCTTCAAAATCCTCAAGATCTTCGGCAGAGAAATAATAAGTAGCAAAATGTTCTTTGCTATCTAAAAGTAATTTTAGTACCTCAGTTGAGGTAAAGTATGCTGTATAAGCTTCTTCATGTGGTTGTTCTTGCACAGACAGAACCCCTTGTATATATACTTTAATACTTTCTGCGTCTATTCCGTATTTTTGTAGAAAAGGTAACGTGTAATTTTGATGTACATATTGATGATCTCCGTCTACAATGTGGTAGTAGTTAATTAGAAGATTAAAATAACGTCTATCCCATAGTCCTAATGCCATGACAGCAAAGGTTGAAGGCATCGTACATACCTCTTCATCTACATTAGTGTACCATTCCCATTTTCTCATTACTGTGTTGATATACTCGATCATCAACGGGTGTAGTGCTTCATATTGTACAGCAGTAGCAAATAAATATCTTTGACCACACTCCGGTAGGTTGTCTACCTTCAAATCTTTTAAATTTGGTCCTTCAAATTCAATAGCATAACTCTTAGGAAAGTCATCTTTTAGTAATTTGTTTATATAAGTCAGTACTTTTCGATACGTTTGTTCTGTATCGTCTTGTACTTTTATTCTAATGGTTGCAGTTACATCGTTTGCAATGCAATCTACCTGCTTGTCTTGAAACACAAGAATATCATTTGCAATAGTACCAGCTCCATATTGGTAGAGTTCATCTACTCTTTTGGATCCAAGGCGTTTCGCTAAGTTAAAGTATTTGTTAGCAGTTATAGTGGCATAACTGGCGTCGTATTTTATATGTCCAATAGCCAAATAACACAAGAAACGAAGTATTTCGTCTTGTTCTTGCGTTAAGGGTAGAGGTTCTTGCTTAGTGTCTACTTTGAGCGAACTATCCTTATAACTTACTTGTGGAAATACTGTAGAAATTAGTTTTTTTAATTTCTCACCTAAAGTATAATAATAACTATTGAATCCACTTAAAGCTCTTAGTTTTTCAAAAAAAGCGGTGTATCTTTCTTCAGAAAAAGGAGTTGTTTGAAAGAAATAGTCAATTACAGTACCATTGTAAAATCGCTCACCTGATTCTAATACATAAGGTGATGGATAATCGTCTGCAATCAAACAAGTATTATTGAATATAGCTTCTATAAAGCGATCTAAGAGTGCTTCATTTCCCTCTATTTTTACCAAGTAGTCTAATTCTCTTTTCATTTGTGTAATAAGTACAGATAATGTTTAGTTTGTTTTACGGGACTAAAGGTATAGTTATTTTAAAGAAATCAATCGAATATAGATAGGAGATGAGTTATAAACAAAAAAATCCTAAGCGTAAACTTAGGATTTTTAGTACTCGGAGCGGGACTTGAACCCGCACGGGCATT
>NZ_WMJX01000106.1 GCF_009711045.1 Myroides albus
AGATTGCATAACTTCGTCCAACTTTTTGGGGTCAGTCCATCATTAGATTGGCTTTTTTTATAGTGAAATTTTCTTCCCTTGTTCTGGAAATATGTATTTTACTTGAAGTGGATTGTTTTGTTCAAGTTCCTGCTTGATTGTTTCTATTTGATTGCCTACTGGCTTTAAGTGTGTAACAATTATGTTTAAGTCTTTTAGGGTTTGACTATCCGTATATTGAGCTAATTTAGTTAATTCTTCATTTAATAGGTTAGGTGTTAGGTGGCCAAATAGTTTATCTTCTGGCTGTGAGTTTGGAAAAGAAACCTCAATGAGTATGGTTTGTAAGTTTCTATTCTTAACTAATGGGGCAATGTATTCCCATATTCTATTTAGGTTGTCAGACTTTTCTATTCTATCAGCGCCAGTGTCTCCAAAGTATAGTACATATTCATCATTGTTTTGAATTAATATAGCTGAACTTTTTTGTGGATTTACATGGCTTAATTCAAATACTTCCGCTGATAAAGTGGTGTTTTCAAGTTTAAAAGTGCGAAATGGAGTTAGCTTGTGATATATGTATTTTCCGATAATAGGTTTTTCTCCTTCATTACCGAAGTTTGCCCAAGATGCATTTTTGAAGTAATTGTTTTTGAAAACATCAATAACAAATGGTAATCCGTAAATTGGTTTACTACTGTCATCTGGAGAATTAATGATTAAACCAGCAAGATGATCTAGGTGGCCATGAGTTATAAAATAACCTTTGATATAATTCTGTAAGATGTTTTCAGTTGTATCATCAAATGTATTGTATTCAATTGTTTTGTTTATTCCTGCTCGTATCGTGCCTGCATCTAAGGAAATATAGCTCTTGCTATTTTCTATACCTATTAAATATGAGGATAGATTACTTTCAATCCCTCCACCATATACACCTAAGGGAATAATTTCAAGTTTTTGTGAATAAGTGAGTGTGCTAATTAAAATAAATATACTCAATAATATTTTTTTCATTGTGATTGTTTTTTTACAAAAGTAGAGATTATTTGTCTTTCTATGCGTGATTTAACAAGATGTTTCGGTTGCTCTCTGTAGCTTTGACCTTGTATTTAAAAGGAAAAAGGTGTAGAGTAGCAATGGGTTTATTGTACTTTACACCTTATATATTGGTAAATCTTGTAAGATCATTATTCGTATCATTTGTAATTAGCTGTTAATTACTTTCTCAACCCTCGAAATTGTATCAGATTTGTTTAAAGTTAATCTTACTATACTGTCTGCTTTAGCTAGTAAATCGTGTGGTACATTAGGCTCAAGAGTGATTATATCTCCTTCTTTTAAGTTATATCGCTCACTGTTTACACCAAAATCAATGTTGCCCTTTATAATATGTACAACTATGGGGAACTTTGTTTTGTGTTCTTTCATCTCTTGTCCACTTTTAAAAGCGATTCGTATCTCTTTTGTCGCTGCGTTGTCAATCAATATAGCTATCGCTGGTTTACTATCGCCATAAGTTAGGTTCTCTAAAATATTCGCTTTATCCATAACTCTTATTTTTAAATTCTATATAAAGTTAGTGAATTACTTTGTGGTATTTAGTTGTTTATTTAATTATGTTAGTGGTAGTTGTGAAAGATTTAATGGACCTTATAAGGTATGAGAATACTAATAGTAGAATAAGATGTTAGTTTAGATGTGTACTATACTATATATAGTATAAAGAATCTTGTTAAAGGAATTAAATGCATTATTACTGGTGTAAGTAAGGTAGGGAAGGAGTGTGATATCAGAAATACTAAAAAAAGTTTCACTTGTAAC
>NZ_WMJX01000107.1 GCF_009711045.1 Myroides albus
TTATACCTCACAAGATGTACTTGCTAGGGTGGATACATTACAGTTCTGAGGAAGGGAATTATATCTCACAAGATCCTATCGGTCTTTTAGGTGGTATGGTGTTGTATGGATATGTGAGTGATGTGAATAGATGGTTGGATGTGTTTGGGTTGTCTGCATTAGGAGGGTCTCATGGTGTAGTAACATCTTTAAATATAGGTAATGGAGGGGAATCAAATCATATGCCTGCATTTTCATCAACTAACAAAGCCAGTAAAGTAAAAGCTAATCAACCTACAGGACCTAATATAAGCAAATATTCCGGACCTAGTACTTATATGAATAAAGCTGATCATATGAAAACTGCAAGTTGGGGAAATAGAGGAACAGTTAGAATATGGCGTGAAGTCCAAGAAGATTTAATCAGAAATGGAAAGTTTGGTAAGGCAATGGAGATGGACATCAAAGATGTAAAACGTAAATTTGGTAATAAGTATAATAACGGAATGAAAGATATGATTGATTATGCTATAGATAAAGGCTATGTGATTAATAAAGAAGGAAATAGATTGAAACGAAAATATTTACATCATTAAAAGTATGAATTTGAATATAGAAAAAGATAATATTAATGGCATTTATTTAGGTGATAAAAAGGCTGTTTTAAGCGAAGAAATTGATACTATAACTTACTATTATGAATTAAATAGTAAACAAGAAATTAAGACACTTTCAGTAAGATTATGCAATTGTTTTATTTTTAAAGGGGAAAAAATCAGATATAATAATTTTAAAAATATGTTGATAAAATATCATGGAATAGAAGGAATAGAAGGAACTTATTATTTCATAGATTTAAATTTGATAGTTTGGATAGATACAGAAAAACAAATTTTTAATGAAATTCTACTATATGCTGATGAGATGAAGGTTTTTTATAATCAGTGTTATAATAGTGATATTATTCAAGGAAAAAAACTTAATGAAAAACTTGATGAAAATTTATTTTTTTCTCCTTTTATAGGGTTGAGTAGTTTTAAATTCGGATTAGATATTAATAATTTATGTTTCATTGGAGATTATGAATATATGATTGATAAATATTATATTAATGAGCTTGAATATGCTTTAAGATTTGATAATATGTTGTTATCACAAATAACGATTTATAGAAGATTTTTTAAAGGAGTTATTTTGTATAACAATTTTGATTTAAATAAAAAAAGTGATTTAGAATGTCTAATTGATAGTTGTTTTAAAATAGAAAGAAGAGGATATTGGGTTTTACCTGAAATAGGAATAACAATAAGTTATGATTTCGAAGAATTATTCTTTTTTAATAAAGAATTATTGGAATTTTGGAAGATGATTCATCGACCAATTACAAGTTGGTAATGTAAAAAGACTTAGTTTTAATTAGCTAGGTCTTTTTATTATACCTATCTCATTACACTTGAGTATATGTGTGATGCTACAGGAGAGCTAGTTTGGCATGGTGTGTTAGATATCTACGAACGTATCGATATGAAACATGACAAGCGGACAGACTGTCCGTTTCGATATCAGGGGCAGTACTATGGTAAGGAGACTCAGTTAGCCTATAACCGTTTTAGATATTATGACCCTAAGATAGGTATGTATATTTCACAAGACCCTATAGGTCTTTCTGGTGGTAACCCGACGTTGTATGGGGATGTACATGACATTAGTTTATGGATTGATCCTTTTGGGC
>NZ_WMJX01000108.1 GCF_009711045.1 Myroides albus
ACGTCCTAAAAGTCTACATTAGTTTGAAGACATACAATATCACCTGAAATAAAATCCATTTTAAATACATTACTAATATTCTGTTGTAAATACTCAATACATTCATTAATAGCGATTTCTTTCCAAAATTTCATTAAATCATCAATATCTTCTTTTAAATCGATATTAGGATAGAGTAAAGAATTAATTATTTCTTCTTCTTCTATATTTGAAATATTTACTTTCCACGATACTTTAAAAGGATTAAAACTATATTTTTCTTGTTCTTCGTCTATAAGATTAAAGAACTCCAAATTATCTTCGTGTAATAAAATTATTCCCTGTCTAAATAGGCTTTCAATAATCTCTTTAGAATAAATTTCTGTAGGTGCAAAAGGAGACGAAAATGTATCTAGAGGCCTTATATAATTCTCATTTTCAATAAATCCTTCTCTTATTAGAGTCCCTAAATATACTTTCTCTATTAAAGTTAACTCATCTATATCTAATGCTTGATTATAGTTAACTTTATTTCTAACAAACTGCTTTTTCTTTGTAATTTCTTGTTCTTTTAAAATTTCTCTTTTCTCTATACAATAATCACACATACAATTTCTGTTTTCAGGACTGTGTTGGCAGTTTGGACAAAAAATAAAAGTATTATCTCTCCAAGACTGATTACGTACTTTCTTATAAGAAATATAATTCTCTTTACAATAATCACAACTACTGTCATGGACATCAGGTGGAAACAATTTAACCAATTCAGACGCAGTTAAATTAAATCTATATTCAGTTTTAAGGTCAATCAATTTGTCCCCTCTATAATATTTTTCCATTAGTTCTATTAACTCATCTTCTTTAAAACTCATTTCTTATTTTTTTATATATGTAGCAAGTTAAATATTTTATTCTTGTTCTAGTATTAGAATATTACTTTTATTAATTACGATATTTTTAAGTTCTCTTTATGCCTTAAAACAAAAATAAGTTTAAGAATCAAGCTAAGGGACAGCCATATCATTTATGGGATTAGATATCAATCAGTTTTAATGAAATGCTTAAAAGATAGGCTTGTTTTTTTCATTGAAGCTCGTAGTTATCTGTTGTTCGAACTCGTTGAAATGATGCTCTAGTAGATTATAGAGATAAGCATAGATAGTCAATTTATCATCCGCAATGACCTGAACAATACGAGAAAGGATTTTGTGATGTTCTGGATCTATGTAAACTGACTTTCCATGACGTGCGGTGCTTTTGACATCTTTAAAAAAAAGTTCTTCATACTCCACTACTTTACACTCTTTAGTAGAGTCCTGTTCTTTTTTTACACGCTTTTGCTTCTTTGGTATCTCTTTAGTTTCTTCTTGCTCATCTCTTACACCAGGAGCATTGAGTTCAGCCTCTGTAAACCCATTAGGTCTTAGTCCATCAACCATTAGTGCCATCATCGCTTCTTCATCAATTCTCTGTTTCTTTTTAAATTCATCATCCATAATTTCTAGTTTTTTATCTGTTTATAATTCTGTTCATTTATCTATGTTGTTAGTTAAATGTTATTCTGTCCTTTTAGTTATAACTCCTTTGTTTCAAACATCAAACTGTATAAAGGTTTTATCACCAATCTATTTGTGCGTTTAATCGTTGGGAGCTCTGTAAAGTCGTAGCTACGTATCCACGCGAGCAACCACATATTTCATAAGCTAA
>NZ_WMJX01000109.1 GCF_009711045.1 Myroides albus
AAGCTTTATGCCTAAACACAACTTTTGAGATTGATCCAACACAACTTTTGAGATTGATCCCTTTTTATTTGCAACTGTTTGGTTACAGATTCTTAGAGAATTATATATAATCAAAAAAACCGATAACATTTGTTATCGGTTTTCTTTGCGGAGAAAGAGGGATTCGAACCCCCGGACCTGTTACAGTCAACGGTTTTCAAGACCGCCGCATTCGACCACTCTGCCATTTCTCCAGTAGAACTCTCTTGTTCTGTATTGCGAGTGCAAATATAGTACAATTTGTATTGTGCGCAAATGTTTTTTGTATCAAATGGCTACTTTTTTTTGAATAAAATCATAAGTGCTTTATTGTCTGTTTTTTATATTTTTAATAAAAGTAAATATTTTTTTATAGAAAGTGGTTAAGTCCTTAATTTTGCAAGATTAGATAATAGTAAAGATGCTTTTAGAGAAACTAATAAAAGAATTTGATGTTGACAAGGGAGTGTTTACGCAAAGGGAGTATGACTTGTTTGATGGTTATTTTGAAAGGATAGAAGTGCAGAGGAATGCTTTTCTAATCGAACAAGGGCAAGTGGAGCGATATAGCTACTTTATCTCAGATGGGGCATTTCGTTGTTGGACGTTGAATCACAAAGGTGATGAACAGACTTTTTGGTTTTGCTTGGCGGGAACATTTTCTATGAGCAATATTTCATTTACCTTAGAAGAACAGTCTTTATTCAATGTACAAGCTGTGATGTCAAGTGTAGTTTATCGCATTGACAAGGAACAAGTGGTTAGATTGTATACAGAGCTTCCTCTTGTAAAGGAGGTCTTTAGTGATTTGACGGCTAAACTTCTCAATCGCTTATTGAAAAGGAATATTGATTTGATAAAGTACACTTCTGAGCAATATTATTTAGAGCTGCTAAACGAATATGGTGAGTTGATGAATTATTTGCCTTTGAAAGATATTGCCTCTTTTATTGGAGTAACACCACAAGGGCTTAGTCGGATACGCAAGCGAATTTTTTAACCCAGGTTCAGTAGTTGTTTGATTAAAAGTACAATTTTTGTTGTTCTAAAATTTAGATTATGATTCGAAGAATAAAGGTAGGGGATTATCCCCGTTTAATGCAAATCTGGGAAAGTGCAGTTTTGAATACTCATGATTTCCTAAAGAATGAAGATTTTCTGTATTACAAAGAGCATATTCCTTTGTACTTTGAACACGTTTCTTTGTGGGGGTATGAAAGCAAAAGCGTTTTAGTTGGCTTTATGGGGATAGCTGAAGATAGCTTGGAGATGTTGTTTATTGATCATGAGTATAGGGGAGAGGGAATAGGCAAACAAATGATTGCTTATGCCAGAGATTCATTTCATATCAAAAGAGTGGATGTGAATGAACAAAATTGGCAAGCGGTAGGGTTTTACAAACACTTAGGATTTAAAGTTATCGATAGATCGGAGACAGATGCACAGGGTAAAGCTTATCCGGTATTGCACTTGGAACTTTAATGTGTCGATTAGGTCCTCTTTTTATTGTTATTAAGTGTTTTGTATTTATTATTTAGTTAATTAAAAGATAATCTTCTTTTATTTGTATGCCCCCGAGCAAGTACATCTTTTATAATCTAAACCCGTTGGGTGTAATTAAATGATTTGATTTTTAATAT
>NZ_WMJX01000011.1 GCF_009711045.1 Myroides albus
TGTTTTTTCTTCATGTTTTTTCTTCATGTTTTTTCTTTACGTTTTTTCCTGCTGGTGTATTCACTTTGTAATTGACTTTCTTTTCAATTTAAATCTGTTTTTCTTTCAGAAATTGGATAGGAGATTTCAGTTGTTTTATATCTTTGTTTTAATAACTTTTAAATAGTTGATAGTAGTGAAGAATGTTTTTCTATCAGTAAAAGATTTTACTGTATCAGGAGAGGAGTTTGATTTAATTGTGGATGAACGTTTAAATATTTTGCGTACTACCCCTGTTCCTTCTAATGAAGTTATTGGTGATTATTATTTGAGTAATGATTATATTTCTCATACGGATAGAAAGCAAACTTTTTTTGAGAAAGTATATCATCTAATTAAACTGTATAGTTTAAATAAAAAAGTTAGTCTTATCAATTCTTATCATCATAAGAAGGGGGTACTTTTAGATATAGGATGTGGTACTGGTGATTTTTTAACTTGTGCAGCAAAGTTAGATTGGAATGTATTAGGATTTGAACCTAATTCTAAAGCGAAGACTTTAGCTGTTAGTAAAGGAGTTGAAATCTGTGATGATCTGGATACTATAGAAAATGGAAGTGTTGATGTATTAACTCTATGGCATGTATTAGAGCATATACCAGATTTGGATGCCCAGGTACAAGAGTTTGTTCGTTTATTGAATAAACAAGGCGTTTTAGTTATTGCTGTTCCTAATTATGAATCTTATGATGCTACATATTATAAAGAGTATTGGGCTGCTTATGATGTTCCACGACATTTATGGCATTTTTCCAAAGAGTCATTAACTAAGCTTTTAGAGAATTATGGTTTTCAGTTAGAATCTATCAAACCTATGTACTTCGATAGTTTTTATGTTTCATTGTTATCAGAAAAGTATAAGAGTGGAAGATTGAATTGGTTGAAAGCTTTTCGCATTGGTTGTCTGTCTAATTTTAAAGCCAGAAAAACAATGAATTTTTCATCTCTTATTTATGTATTCAAATTGAAGGAGTAGTTCTTTTGATTTTGTGTGCTCCATTGCTATTTTGTCATCTTTTATTAGATTTCTAACATTTTTAGAGTGTGATTCTTGTTTTAAAGCTTTTTAAAGCGATTAATTACAGTTATGTATATAAATGTATGGTTTATTTGTAATAATGTCTTAAAACAGCTTTATTAAAGCTTGTTTTTATAGATAGTATTTATGATTTATAAGATAGCTATAAGTATTATCTATATTTATTTTTTTTATTATATAGCAAAAACTTTTGTTACATTTACATCAGTTTAAAAAAATAAGAAATGAAAAAAAGTTTATTAGTCTTAGGCTTAGCAACAATGTTGTTTTCTTGTAATAATTCTACTTCAAATGAATTTAAAACTGGATATGTAGATTCAGCTAAATTGTTTAAAGAATATGAAGAGGTTAAAGATGTAGAGTCTAAATTGAAAATTAAAGCTGACGAAAAAGGTAAAGCTTTTGATGGAGAGGTAGCAAGTTTCCAAAAGGAGGCTGAAGGTTTCCAGAGAACAGCTGCTCAAAAAGGGCAAGCTTGGGCAGAGCAAAAAGCTAAAGAACTTCAAAGAAGAGAACAAGAGTTACAGTTTAAGCAAAATACTTTGATTCAAGAGCTTCAAAAAGAACAAGGAGAACAAATGGATCTTGTTGTTAAGAAAGTTAAGGAGTATATTGCTGAGTACGCAAAGAAGAATAATTTTGAGTATGTTTTTAATACAGATGACGCTTCTACTATTATCTATAGTAAAGACGGTAATGATATTACAGATATTATCTTAAAGGAATTGAATGCGAAGTACAAGGGAGATTCTGCTGTTGCTAAAACAGACATCGCTCCAACTGAAGCTACACCAGAAAAAAAATAATAGAATCATTTTTCTATATATTGTATAAAGAGAGACTTACATAGTCTCTCTTTTTTTATTGTTCGTTTATCGATTTATGTTTTCTAATTATTGTAAATTGAACCAAAATTAAAAAAATGAATACTTTTTCTGAAGAAGCTAACTACGTTTTACAGTTTATAAACGAAACTAATCGCAGTATTTTTTTAACAGGAAAGGCTGGTACTGGTAAAACTACGCTGTTACGTGAAATTATCTCTACAACGCATAAGAATACAGTTGTAGTTGCTCCAACTGGAATAGCTGCTCTGAATGCTGGTGGAGTGACTATTCACTCTTTATTTCACTTACCTTTTGCTACTTTAGTACCAGATACAAAGAATCCTCCAATTTTTACAGATCATATTAAGATTGAGAATAGAGTTTCTTTAAGAAGGCATATGCTTATGAATAATGCAAGACGCTCTATTTTTAAGAATATGGAATTGCTTGTTATTGACGAAGTTAGTATGCTGAGAGCGGACGTTTTGGATGCAATGGACTTTGTTCTACAGTCGGTGCGTAAGAATAGTATGCCTTTTGGTGGAGTTCAGTTACTATTTATAGGCGACTTATTACAATTGCCTCCTGTAGTCAAGAATGAAGAATGGGATATTTTGAAGCGCTATTATGATGGAGTGTACTTTTTTCATGCTGAAGTTATCCGAAACAATCCTCCTTTATACATCGAATTAGAGAAGATATACAGGCAGTCAGATGACCGTTTTATTACCATTCTCAATAATTTGAGAAACAATAGAGTTACGCGTGAGCAGGTCGAGATACTCAATGCTTATTTAGACCCAACTTTTGATGTAATGAAGAATCCTGGTTATATCACGCTGACCACTCACAATGCTACAGCCGATAAGATTAACACTGAAGCTTTGAAAGAAATTGATAATAAGGAGTTCAAGTATGAAGCTGAAATTGTAGGTGATTTTCCAGAGAAGATATTTCCGATTGAATTTAATCTCGGGCTAAAGAAAGGTGCGCAAGTTATCTTCATTAAGAATGATATTTCTCCTGAGAAGAAGTTCTTTAATGGGAAAATGGGCGTTATTGAACGCTTATCTTCTAATGAAGTGTTTGTTCGCTTTCCAGAGGAGAATGTTACAATTGAAGTAGAACGCTATGAATGGCAGAATATCAAGTATACAGTAGATCAGAATACTAAGGAGATTAAAGAGGATGTATTAGGTACATTTACTCATTATCCTTTAAAACTTGCATGGGCAATAACAGTACACAAAAGCCAAGGTTTAACTTTTGATAAAGCCGTGTTAGATGTATCTCGTGTTTTCTTGCCAGGACAAGCTTATGTTGCATTATCTCGTCTGCGATCGTTAGAGGGGCTTGTCTTATCCAGTCCGTTGCGTATGAATGGATTAGAAAATGATACAGATGTGATGTCATATTCTCAGAATAAATCTTCTTTGAACGAGTTAGCATTTCAATTAGCTGAAGAGACACAAGTATTTTTGGGCAAATTTTTAATAAAAACATATTCTTGGTTTGATCTTAATACTTCTTGGCATACTCATTTGTACGGTTATTTGGCCGAAACAGATAGGAGTAAGAAGTCTTCTTATAAGCAATGGGCTGAGAAGATTACTAAAGAATTAGATAGTATACTTATTAATTCAGAGAAGTTCGTGAAGCAGTTGAAAGCATTGTTTCAAGAAAAACCTTTTCGATTTGATTTTACTAAAGAAAGAGTTTTTAAGGCTTATGATTATTTCTTTCCAAAGATGGATCACATTGTTTTTGAACTGCTATTTACGATAGCTCAAGTGAAACGTCAACGCAAGATGAAAGCTTTTTACGAAGAGCTTGTTGTTTTAGAGGATGAGCTATTAACAGTGGTTTTAAATATGAAGAAAGCCAACAAAATGTTAGAAGTACTTCACGAAGGGAAGAAATTATGCAAGGAGAATTTGCGTACTTTAGATAGTAGTGAATATAAAATCAACCATTTAGTTGCTATTGCTGAACTCATTAGAAATACAACTTTAGCAGTTGATGACGAGTATGATTTAGCCGATTTTAGTTCAGATAAAAAAGCAAAAGACAAGAAGGAAAAGAAAAAGCCAACTTATATGATTACGCTTGACCTGTGGAAAGAAGGTAATCGCATCGATGAGATTGCAGAACTTAGAAAACTTACTAAAACTACAATATATTCTCATTTAGGTAAGCTTGTAGAGGATAATTCCTTATCAATAGAAGATATATTACCTTCTGAAAGAATAATTGAATTACAGGCTTTATTTGAAGAATTTCATGGGAAGTCTATCTCAGAAATAAAAGCTGAGATAGAAGATAAATACTCTTGGGAAGAATTGAAGTTGTACCAACGATCTCGTCCTTCTGCTGCAGAAGGTTAGTATTTATTATTTTCTGTGTATTAATCTCGTTAGTTTGATTGATAAATCTGTAAATATCATTTTCGCATTTCCATTGCGTTCAATGTGATAAATAGCATCAGATAACTCATTAAATATATCTTGAATATTTGCTCCATTTACAAATGGGGCAAAATTCTCTAACTTAAATTTATCAACTGTCGTTTGGTAGTAAACTAAGTTAGGTGTTTGATAGTTTAACAATAATGCTTGTCTAAATAATTCAATGCAGTATTCTATAAATTGCTTTTGTTGTTCGCGACCTAATGAAGCTAACTCCTCACTCCATTCTATCAATTCTTGAATAACTCCAGCATTTCCCTTTGCTCTAAAGGCTGCTCTTACCCATTGTACAAACCATTTTTCAAATGGAAGTGCAACATCTATATTCTCAAACAAGTGAAATGCTTTATTAAGGTTCCCCTGAGCTTGTTTAGCTATTATCGCAGCTTGGTTTGTTGGGCAATTGTATTTAACTACTAATGCATTCTCTATTTCCTTGTCATTTAAAGGGTTAAATCTCAATATTTGGCAGCGAGATAAAATAGTCTGTAAAATGCTCTTTTCATTCTCAGTAATCAATAAAAATAGCGTTTTAGCAGGTGGTTCTTCTAATAGTTTTAATAATTTATTAGATGCCTCTGTGTTCATTTTATCAGCCATCCATATAATCATGATTTTGTATCCTCCTTCATAAGACTTTAGGGCCAACTTTTTGATTACTTCGGAAGCTTCGTCTACACCGATTTGCCCTTGTTTGTTTTGAATCTCTATCGCATTATACCAATCGAACAAGTTGGAATAGGGATTCTTCTTTAAAAAAGCTTTCCATTGATCAGCAAATAGATCACTCGTTGCGTGTTTCTTTACTTGATCTGTAGTTGCAACCGGATAAACGAAATGTAAGTCTGGGTGAGAGAGATTTGAAAATTTTAGATTGCAAGATTCGTTTCCTCCTGTATTCTCATTCCCTATGTTTTTACACAATAGGTATTGTGCATATGCGATTGCCATAGGCAAAGTTCCCGAACCTTCAGGACCCACAAATAGTTGAGCATGAGGGATTCGACCTGATTGAGCACTTTGTATTAAGTGATTCTTAATATTATTTTGACCGATTATTTCTGAAAATTGCATAGCACAAAGATAAATAAAATGCTAAGTAAATTAGTTTTATTTATAATTCAAAGACTATTGGATTTTAAGTGATTAATTGCAGTCTTTTGTAAGATGTATTAAAACAAGTTATTTTAATTATTCTGTTTTTTAAATTTAAAAATGTGCTGTATGTGTTTTTATTTAAGAATTACTCTATTATATTTATACTATAATCTCTTTCTGTAATAAATATCAGTCTTTTAGTTTACAAAATGGGTTATATTTGTGAATCAATAAAAAATAACTGGTTCAAATTTTTATATATGAAAACAATTAATGATTTCAATTTTAAAGGTAAAAAGGTTTTAATCCGCGTTGATTTTAATGTGCCTTTAGATGCAGACTTTAACGTTACTGATAGCAACCGTATTGAAGCTGCTAAGCCAACTATAGAAAAAGTTACTAAAGATGGAGGTATCGCAATTCTTGTTTCACACTTAGGGCGACCAAATGGAGAGAAAAATGCGAAGTATTCTTTGAAACATATTGTTTCTAAAACGGAAGAAATTTTGGGAAGCAAAATTACTTTTGTTGAGGATTGTGTTGGGGAACCAGTGAAAAAAGCAGTTGCTAATGCTAAAGCAGGTGATGTGATTTTATTGGAGAATTTGCGTTTTTACAATGAAGAAGAAAAAGGTGATGAGGGATTTGCAAAAGAATTAGGTTCAGTAGCTGATTTTTATATTAACGATGCTTTCGGTACTGCACATAGAGCACATGCTTCTACAACTATCGTTGCTAAGTTTTTCCCTGACAATAAATGCTTTGGTTTCTTATTAGCTAAAGAAATCGAAAGTTTAGATAAAGTACTTCACAGTAAAGATAAGCCTGTAACTGCTGTTTTAGGTGGTTCAAAAGTGTCTTCTAAAATTACTATTATTGAGAATATTTTAGATAAAATTGACCACATGATTATCGGTGGAGGTATGGCTTTTACTTTTATCAAAGCTATGGGTGGAAAGATTGGTAATTCTATTTGCGAGGATGATAAGTTAGATTTAGCACTTGATATCTTAGCTAAGGCAAAAGAGAAAAACGTTACTGTTCATTTGCCAATTGACGTAGTTGCTGCTGACGCTTTTGCAGCTGATGCGAATACTAAAATTGTCAATGTAAAAGAAATTCCTGATGGATGGCAAGGATTAGATGCTGGTCCAAAGACTTTAGAAGGACTAAAATCTGTTGTATTAGAGTCTAAAATCATACTTTGGAACGGGCCTTTAGGGGTATTTGAAATGGATAAATTTGCAAATGGAACTATTGAATTAGGAAACTTCATTGCTGAAGCTACTAAGAAGGGGACTTTCTCTTTAGTTGGAGGGGGAGATTCTGTTGCTGCAGTTAAACAATTTGGTTTAGCAGAGAAGATGAGTTACGTTTCTACTGGTGGAGGCGCTATGTTAGAAATGTTAGAAGGTAAAGTATTACCTGGAGTAAAGGCTATTCAAGATTAAGTTAAATACATTCACAGAAGAAAACTTTTAGTAAGGGTTTTCTTCTGTGATTTTTATAAGAGAAAAGTATGAAATACAGTGGGTTTGTTGTTCTTACTTGCGGCTTGTTTTCTATAGCAAGCTTAGCACAGTCGAAAGAAAGACATATTTTGGTCGAAGAAAATAATGTTGAGAATATTACTAATCAAAAGATTAATGTTGCACAAAGTAAAATTGAAGATCCAAGTGTATATTTAGATTCTATTAAAGCAACTTTTGTCAATCATAAAATCACCAATAAGATAGAGAAACAGTGGTTGAATAAGTTGAATAGTTCTGATATTTACGAAGAGATTCAAGAAGATATAGAAAGTATCGATTTAGCTCAAATAGACGATGAATATGACGGGTTAACTACTGATCTTTTAAAAGAACGTTTGCAATTACTTAATGAGAAAACACCTTTTAATGTGGAGTATAATGAAACATTAGAAAAGGTGATAAAGTCTTTTTTAAAGAAAAGAAAACGCTCTTTTGAACGATTAATGGGGGCTTCTGAATACTATTTTCCTCTGTTTGAAGAGAAGTTGGCTAAGTACAACGTTCCTTTAGAAGTGAAGTATTTGTCTATAGTGGAATCTGCTTTGAATCCCAATGCGCGATCTCGTGTGGGAGCTACTGGACTGTGGCAGTTTATGTATGCGACTGGTAAACAGTATAAGTTAGAAGTGAACTCTTTTGTAGATGAACGCATTGATCCTGTTAAATCTTCAGATGCAGCGGCAAAGTTTATGTCTGATTTGTATAGAATGTTTGGAGATTGGGACTTAGTTTTAGCTTCTTACAATGCTGGACCTGGTAACGTTACTAAGGCTATGCGTCGATCTGGGGAGTTTAAAAATTACTGGAATATTAGACATAATCTTCCACGTGAAACACAAAACTATTTACCAGCATTTTATGCTACAATGTATATGTTCGAATATGCAAAAGAACACGGTATTAATGCAGATAAAACTCCTATCCAGTTAGTTGAAACAGATACTATTGCTGTGAAAAGAGCAATTTCTTTTGATCAGATTTCTAAACTTTTAGATATTACAAACGAAGAAATAGAGTTTTTAAACCCTACTTATAAACTGAAGTTTATTCCTTATGTGAGTGACAAAGTGAATGTTGTCCGTTTGCCAATTGATAGAATAGGAATTTTTGCTTCTAATGAGGATAAGATTTATGCTTATGTGGATTTTGAAGAATCTAAAAAGGAAAAGCCTATCTACAATATGAACGAAATGCTTGCTGAACGCAGTGACTATAGATCAAAGTACCATACAATCCGCAAAGGAGAGAGTGTTGGTATTATCGCTCAGAAGTATGGACTGACTGTTGCACAGTTGAAGAAAATGAACAACATGAAGAGCAATACAATTTACCCTGGTAAAAAGCTAATTGTTGGAAAAACGGTAGTGGCTCAAGCTTCTGCCTCAAAAGGTTTTTATACGGTTCAGAAGGGAGATTCTCTATATTCTATTAGCCGTAAGATACCGGGAGTTACCATTGCGAGATTATGTGAGTTAAATAACATGCAGAATGATTCGCCTATTCACCCTGGAATGAAATTGAAAATAAAGTAATTTCATGCATAGAATACTGTCTGTTTTATTTCTTTTTTTGCTCTTGAGCTGTAAAGATGCTCTAAGAAGGGATTCTTTACCTCATTCATTTGGTGAGCACAATAGTATTTTAGTCGTTATTGATGATAAGCTATGGTACGGAAATATTGGAGATAGTATTCGTTCTTATTTAGCCTCTTTTGTAAAGGATGTAGAGCCTGCAGAATCGGAGTATAGCCTTTTGCAAATTTCTCCGAGGTTGTTTGATCAAGACTATAAGAAGTATAGGAATATTGTTGTCTTTTCTGATAACCACAATGATATAAATTTTTCCTATGAAGGGAATAAGTTTGCATCACCTCAAAACTATTTTGTCGTCACAGCAATGAATCGAGATGAATTAGTAAATACTTTTATTCTTGAGAATGATTCAATTAAGAATTTGATTAAGAAAACGGAGATTCAAGTGTATATAGATAATATTCGCTCTGAAAGATTACATCCTAAGGAGCTTTTATCACATCCTTTTGACATTGAGTTAGACTTACCTGTTACTTTCAAACAAGCTAAGAAAGGGGAGGACTTTATTTGGTTTAAGAAGGATATCGCATCGGGTAGTAGTAATATTCTTGTTTATGCAGTGCCTATCCACAATATTGAAAATGTGAACAATACTGTGATTGACAATATTATAGCTACTAAAGATTCAGTAACAAGAAAGTATATTCAGTCCTCTGAAGTTGGATCTATGATGAAAACCTACATCAAAGAGATATCTTCTCATAAGTCTATTGTCTTAGGAGGTAAAGAAGGTATTGTAATCGAAGGAACCTGGGATATGTTGAATAGTTTTATGACAGGGCCTTATATGACTTATGTTTTTAAGGATGAGGAAATTGACCGTTATGTTTTTATCGAAGGGATGGTTTATAATCCTTCCATGAGCAAGCGAAAGATGTTAGCTGAATTAGAGGGAATTATTAATACAATATATTTTAAATAAAGAGAGAGGTAATCCTTATTACCTCTCTCTTGTTTTTTAATGTGTATTTAAGCTATTATCTTACGTTTTATATGTATTGTGTTTTAACCTTATAATTAAGGTCTTAAATGCTTTTAAAAAGCGTTTATACATTTAAGTATATAGATTGAATTTTCTCTTTATCCACTTTTAATTGTTTAGTCAAGTAATGATCTATTGAAGAATATTCTTTATCAATGATATGGAATATTTCATTTAAATAAGCTTCTTTCACAGTCATCATATCGTTGAATGCTTGTTTCTGATTCTCGTGTTCCAATTGATAGACTGCAGACAATTGATTGATCATTGTTTGTACAGAATGATTTGTTTTTAAGTAATCTTCATAGATAAGTTCTCTCTCTATATCTAAGGCTGAAAGAAATAGTACTGCTGCAAAACCAGTTCTATCCTTTCCTGCTGTACAATTGAATAGAGTAGGAGTTCCTTGGTTGTTTATTAATTGCTCGAAGAATAGACGGTATTCTTTTTGATTCTCCAATACGAGTTGTCTATAGATACTCAAGAGGTATTCGTTTGCACCTTCTACATCTCCGCTTACAACAATTTTCTCAATACTACTTGGTGTTATTTTTCCTGGCGTGATAGGTAGGTGTATTGCATTAGTAGTGCAGTTTGGCAATTTATGGGGTTGTAAGCTTACTTCTTGTTTACTTCTGAAGTCAATAACGGAAGTTAAATTTAATTCACCTAATAACTTTATATCTTGATAGGTTAGGTCGTTAAGTTGCCCAGATCTAAAAATAATACCTTCTTTGATAGGTACGCCTTCTTTATTAGGAATTCCCCCTAAGTCTCTAAAATTTGTTTGGCCTTCTAAGGTTAACTTTGAAGAAGACAGTTGCACCGGGTTTTGTGAAGTGTGAAGTAAATTAGAAGATTTAAGCATTCTTTATTTCATTTTATTTGATCGTGTACTCCCCTAAAATACAAATAAAAATACGAATGTTAAAATCCTCAGTTAACTTTTGACTATTGCTTTTGTTGCAATTGATCTTTGAATTTCTCAAACATCTTAATCATTTTTTCATTCACTTCAGCAAAACTTAATCTGTCTTTGGTTTGATAAAACAACATTATAGCATAAGGCTGATCTATTATTTCTAAGAGTAAATGTTTGTTCAAGCGGTAAGATTCGCGAAGTAGTCTTTTGAAATAATTTCGATCAACCGCTTTTTTAAAGTGTTTCTTTGATACTGAAACTCCAATAGAAAGTGGAATGTTATCTTCTTGTTTATTCTCCAATGGTATATAGACCATACGCAAAGGGTATTTGCTGACAGACTTTCCTGTAGTAAATAATTCACTTATAGTAGTATGACTCTTTAATTTTTCCTCTTTTGGATAGGTAAACATGTTTCATTGGATTAGAATGCAAAGGTAGAAAAAGCTTAGGTATATTTAATAAAAAAAGCCACTTGCGTGGCCTTTTTTACTTTTGATATAAATTATTTTCTTGATTGACATCAGCCATAAATTGGCTTGGATCGATCATGATTGATTTAATACTTCCTTTTGCTTTTGGAATTATAAATTTGTACTCTGGTTGAGCCCATCCCCAGCCATCTAATACTGTTCTTTCGTATTGTACATATTGATTTGGTTTAGTCCAATGCATAGAAGTGTATGGTATGTAGAAAGTTTCCATGGTGTCATCTTCGTATACAACTAAGATATCTAACGGCATTCCACTTCTTCCAATTCTTTCTAAGGTAACTAATGTTTGATTCTTTTGAACTTCTTCTACAAATTGAACTGCATAGTCAATCGTATTGTTTGTTAAAGTCCAATCAATCATATACCAATCTAATACAGCACCAGAAACTCTCTCTGCTGTGCGTTTAAAGTCATTTGGTGTCGGATGACTAAACTTGTAATCGCTATAGAACTTCTTAAGGGATGCCATCATATTATCCCATCCTATGATGTAAGATAACTGTGTTAAGAATATAGCTCCTCTGCTATAGGCAGATGTTGAGTACGCTCTATTTGTTAAGTAGTGATCAGAATGTGTAGAAAGTGGTTCGTGCATATTCTTTTCAACTAATTTATAATAGCTTTTGTAGTTTGACGCAAATGGATTAGAACCTTGTTCTGGTAGTATCTTTACCATAGCCAAATCTGAAATAAAGGTCGTAAATCCTTCATCTATCCATTCGTGTTTAGTCTCATTTGTCGCTAAGGCGTGTTGAAACCAACTATGTGCTAATTCGTGAGCTGTAACTCCTACTAAGCTTTCAAAGTTTCTTTCTCCTGTGATTAGTGTACACATTGAATACTCCATTCCTCCATCACCTCCTTGTATGACAGAGTATTGTTCGTAAGGATATTCTCCTACATTCTCATTGAAAAACTCCATTAATTGAGCTGTTATTGGTTGTAGTTTTTTCCAATTCTCAATAATAGCAGGATTGTTCTTGTACAAGAAATGAAGTTTTACGCCATTTGGCCCTTGATAGGTGTCGTGAATATAATTGTTATCTGCTGCCCATGTAAAATCTAAAACATTTTCAGCTTTAAAATGCCAAGTTAATGTTTTGTCTTTTTTAGATGTAGCTACCTCTGTACCTGCATCTTGATAACCATGTCCAACCTCATTGTTATTCACCAATATTCCAGTACCTCCGACAGTATATTCTTTGTCGATTGTAATTTTAACATCAAAATTTCCCCATACACTGTGAAACTCTCTTCCTAAATACTGTTCTGTGTGCCAACCTTCAAAGTCAAATTCAGCCATTTTTGGAAACCATTGTGCCATGGAAAGTGCTACTCCTTCTTTTGATTGACGACCTGATCTTCTCACCATTTTAGGTGCTTGTCCTTCAAATGTCATAGTCAATTCTGTAGAGGTATTAGGAGCAAGAGGTTCTTTTAACTCTACCTCTAAAATAGTACCTACTGTTTTTGTAACCAATATTTGTCCATTCTGTTTTAAGTCACTCACTTTGACAAAACCTATTTCATCGGGTTTTAGTTTTGTGATTTTGCTTTCAGTAACTTTTCTTCCTCTGATATTTTTTGTATCTACCATTCTTGAATCAGGATCAGGAATGCTATTCAATAATGCATCCATGTCACTGCCTGGTTGAAAAGCATTGTAATACAGGTGGTAATACACGTTTTTCAAAGTATCATTTGAGTTGTTGGTATAGACAAGCTTTTGCGTTCCTTTATAAGTGAACTTCTTCACATCAACTTTCACATCCATTTCGTAGTCAACGTGTTGCTGCCAATATCCTGGGTTCGGATTATTATGCGCATCTACACTGATAAGGCCTGTTAGTGTTAAAGTAAGGGTTAGTATTAGTTTTTTCATAATTGATTATTCAAATTAAAACTCCACAATCATTTGGGTTTATAATTGTGGAGTCTGTAAAAGTGTTAGTAAGTATTAATTTGGTTTATTTTTTTGCTTTTGAAAGTTTCTCAGCCAATAGTAATGCATTGTATGCATTCACAAATTTTCCTGAAGTCGAAATTGAATCAAACTTGCGAACTTCTCTTTTCTCTCCAACAACTACATCAATATTCACAGGAACTCCAGAGTCCATGATGATTTTCTTTACTTCTGCTGCTGTAAATTCTGGATAGTAAGCTCTTACTAAAGCTGCTACACCTGCTACATTAGGAGAAGCCATTGAAGTACCTTGTAAGTATTGGTAAGTGTTGTGTGGTACTGTTGCATATATTTTCACACCAGGAGCAAATACGTCTACATCATAGTGACCGTAGTTAGAAAAACGAGCTACCATATGGTCTCCAAATTCTGGATTAAGAGCTCCTACAACTAAGAAGTTGTTTGAAATCTCTGGTCCCATTGCAACGTTGTCATTTGGGTATCTTTCTACACCACCTTCTATGTTAAGGTCCATAGCATCGTTACCTGCTGCTACAACGATTAATACGTCTTTTTTCTCTGCATATACGATTGCATCGCGTACCCATTGACTATTTTCTTCGTAGTATTTACCGAAACTACCATTGATTACCTTCGCTCCGTTATCTGCTGCATAGCGGATAGCTAACGCGATATCTTTATCGTATTCGTCTCCATCTGGTACGGCTCTAATTGCCATTATTTCAGCTACGTCTGATGCAACACCATCTCCTCCTAAATCATTGTGTCTTGATTGTGCAATAATACCTGAAACGTGCGTACCGTGTTTAGCTTCATCTCGATCTGGTCCTAATACGTTGTTGTTTCCGTAATATTTGTCTTCAATATTAGTTGGATCATCACCTACTAATTTGCGTGAAGTAGACTCCAGGTTTAGGTGATTGTCTAATTTGCTTTGCATTGCATTTTTATATGCTGCAATCCACGATACATCTCTACCACCTTTTAATAATCCAATGATCACATTTTTTGAATGTGTAATTTCAGCTGCTGTTAGATCATCTTCATCATCTTTTACTGGAATAGCTTCTAAATCAGCTAAAGTGTAATCCTCTTTTCCTAAGAATTTAGCAAGGCGTTCGCTTGCTCTTTCATACATTTCAGCCTTAACTTTTCCTTCGTATGCATCATTCTTTTCTTTTTCGTATTGAGCTACCGCTCTCTTATATTGAGCCGATCCATCATCTCCACGGCGAATAACACGCACCATTTCCACAGTTTCATGAACTGATTCTCCTAAGAAATTCCAGCCGTGAATATCATCAACATAACCATTGTTATCGTCATCAATATTGTTGCCTGCTATTTCTTTTGGGTTTGTCCAAATGTGATTTTTTAAATCATCGTGGTCTATTTCAATACCTGAGTCTATTACTCCTACCACTACTTTTTTAGGTAATGGCTTACCTTTTAGTAGTAATTCATAAGCTTTGTCTACTGACATTCCTGGTACTGTATCAGTAAGAATATCTAAGTGACTCCATCTCTTAAGTTGTTCTTCTGGCAATTGTGTAGTTCTCTTTTGTAAGTGATCTACATTCGTAATAGGTGCGTAATTCTGAGTGTTAGTTACTACACTCTTTGTTCCTCCGCAACTTGCTAAAGCTACTGCTAAAGCAGCAGAAAGATAAATAGGCTTAATCAATCGCATTATTGTTATATTTATTGTTTCTTCTGTAAAATTGTTTAAAAATATCAAATACTGGTAATTAGCAGGCTTACTTAACATTAAATTAATATATCAGCTGCTCGGTGTATTTCTTTTAAACGCACTCCTTTTTCAGTATTTTGAACTGTAATTACTTCATTGTGTGCGTCATGACCTAAAAACAAATACCAATTGTTATCAGCTGCCATTTTGAGAAACTTCTCCTTCTCTGCTAATGTCAACAAAGGTCTTGTATCATAACCCATGACATAGGGTAGGGGAATATGTCCTACTGTGGGTAACAAATCTGCAGGATAAGCAATCGTTTTGTCTTTGTACTTGAGGATGGGTATCATTTGTTTTTCAGTATGTCCATCTGCAAAGAATATATCAAAGCCTAAATCAGATTGTTTGAGCAAGTCAGTATCTGGTCTGTCTATAAAGTGTAATGCTCCACTCTCTTGGATAGGAATGATGTTCTCAGTTAGAAACGAAGCTTTTTCCCTTACATTTGGATTTGTAGCCCATTGCCAATGGTTTTCGTTTGTCCAATACTTTGCATTTTTAAAAGCATTTGTATATCCCGTCCTATCTGTGTTCCAATTTACCGCTCCTCCAACGTGATCAAAGTGCAAATGAGTCAAAAATACATCGGTGATATCATCTGGGTGAAATCCGTGTTTCTTGAGTGATTTTTCGATCGAATGGTCCCCCCACAAATAATAATAACCAAAGAATTTTTCAGACTGTTTATTTCCCATTCCTGTATCTACGAGAATCAGTCTGTTTCCATCTTCTATGAGTAGCAAACGGGCGCCAATATCGATAAGGTTATTGCTATCTGCTGGATTTGTTTTATTCCAAATTACCTTTGGTACTACGCCAAACATAGCCCCTCCGTCCAGTTTGAAGTTGCCACTTTCTATACTATATAGATTCATAATTTGATCGTTTTTGAGTTGTTGTGTGCAAATTAAACAAATAATGTAAAAGGGACAATTCTATGAGTAGTTTTGTGATGTTTAGTTTTCTGTATGTCAAATGTAATGTTGTTGAGCATCGTTGTTACGAAGATAAGATGCGTGAATGAAATTTGTTAGTTTCTTTGCGTGCTTTATTGAAAGGTTGTGATATTTTGAACAGTCTATAGTGGGTGCATTTCTTTATTCTGCAGGGATACATAAGGTGGGATACGCGAATTTGTAAGCGTGGATTTTTACCTTTGGCGTTGAATGTACTTAATAAGAGATTTATAGTTGAACCCTTCTTTTGTTTCACTGCTCTTGTCCTTTGGTAAGAGTAGGGGGGATATACTATTTGGTGCTTGGTTTTTACCGTTGCTGTTTTGTTAGTCTGGCAATTGTTGATCGCTTATCTACGCCTGTTTTTTTTTATTTTTTTTATCGCTATTTCACAGGTGTTTTTTAAAGTATTTTCGTTGTGTTCACTGATGAATTTTATATAAAATGTACTGGTTTAGCGTTCTTTTTTGTTCAGAGAGATTTTAACGTTGTATGCAGTAAGTGTAAGATTGCATTTTGGTGCAATAGGCTGTGTGTTATTATTTTGCATTTTGATAGCTGTTTTGCAGTAAAAAAAAGTAGAGGTTCTACCACAAAGAAATTCTGTTTTTTTGTGTTGTTTGTTTTAAAAAGGATAACTTTGTCTTTTGAATTTCAAATTCCTCTTTTTGTTCAATCAAATCTTATTTTTGTGAATTGTTGGATAGGATAAATGGTAAGAAATTTGCTATAAATGATTTTAAAAATCGAATTTATTAGAAATTTAGTCAAAAATGTATTTAAGTTTCTATATGATTTTAGCTAAACTCGTTCATTATCAATAGCTAATATTGCATTGCGGTAATAGATTTTTGTGATATTAGTATTAAAACTTCTAATCGTTATAAATATGTTAGTTATGATCACAAACCATTTTTTTATAATACCTTTGCGATGACAATTTTTTTAGAACTAATCTATTTAAGTAACGTATGATAAAAGTTTCAGATATAGCAAGAAAACACGTCGCTTTAATGATGGAGGACGAGGGTTTTAATCCTACTACTGACTTTGTTAGAGTAGGAGTGACAAGTGGTGGATGTTCAGGTCTTTCTTATCAACTTAAGTTTGACCATGAAGTTTCAGAAGAGGATAAAGTTTTCGAAGACAATGGTGTGAGAATTGCAGTTGATAAAAAGAGTTTTTTATACCTTGTAGGAACTACTTTAGAGTATTCAGGAGGGTTAAATGGAAAAGGTTTTTATTTCAACAATCCAAATGCAAGTAGAACTTGCGGATGTGGAGAAAGTTTTTCATTATAAGTTTATCATAGGAAAAGCAAACTTTAAGACAGTTTGTTTTTCCTTTTAGATATTAAATAGTTTAACGGAAAAGCATATTATGGTACTGCTTTTAAGGATTAAAATATGAGTAAGTATACAGAAGAAGATTTAAAGAAAGAATTAGAAACCAAAGAGTATGAGTATGGATTCTATACGGATATAGAAGCAGATACTTTGCCTATTGGTTTAAATGAGGATATTGTAAGGGCTATTTCTGCGAAGAAAGGTGAGCCAGAATGGATGACTGAATGGAGGCTTGAAGCTTTTCGTATTTGGGAATCTATGGTTGAACCAGAGTGGGCCAATGTGAGATATGAGAAGCCTGATTTCCAGGCTATATCTTATTATTCAGCGCCAAAGACTAAACCGAAGTTGGATAGTTTAGATGAAGTAGATCCTGAACTGTTAGATACATTCAACAAACTTGGTATTTCTATTGAAGAACAAAAGAGATTAAGTGGTGTTGCAATGGATATTGTTATGGACTCTGTGTCTGTAGCAACTACTTTTAAAGCTACATTAGCTGAGAGAGGTATTATATTTTGTTCTATTTCTGAGGCGATTAAGAACCACCCAGAATTAGTTAAGAAGTATTTAGGTAGCGTTGTACCGCAAACTGATAACTTTTATGCTGCATTGAATTCTGCAGTATTCTCTGATGGATCATTTTGTTATATTCCGAAAGGAGTTAGATGTCCAATGGAACTATCAACTTATTTCCGTATTAACCAAGCAGGTACAGGTCAGTTTGAGCGTACTCTTGTTATTGCTGATGAGGGAAGTTATGTTTCTTATTTAGAAGGTTGTACTGCTCCTTCACGTGATGAAAACCAATTACACGCTGCTGTAGTTGAGCTTATTGCTATGGATGATGCTGAGATTAAATACTCGACAGTACAGAACTGGTTCCCTGGTGATAGTAGTGGTAAAGGTGGAGTGTTTAACTTCGTGACTAAACGTGGTCTATGTGAGAAAAATGCTAAGATATCTTGGACACAAGTAGAAACGGGATCTGCTGTGACTTGGAAGTATCCTTCTTGTATTTTGAAAGGGGATAATTCTATCGGTGAGTTCTATTCAATTGCTGTTACTAATAATTTCCAACAAGCAGATACAGGTACTAAAATGATTCACCTTGGAAAGAATACGCGTTCAACTATTATTTCTAAAGGTATTTCTGCAGGTAAATCACAAAATAGTTATAGAGGTCTTGTACAAGTAGGACCACGTGCTGAGAATGCAAGAAACTTCTCTCAATGTGATTCATTGTTAATGGGTAATGAATGTGGAGCACACACTTTCCCTTATATTGAAGCAAAGCATCCTACTGCTCAGATTGAACACGAAGCAACTACGAGTAAGATTGGTGAAGATCAAATCTTCTATTGTAATCAAAGAGGGATCCCAACTGAAAAGGCTATTGCCTTAATCGTTAATGGATTCTCTAAAGAAGTCTTGAACAAATTGCCAATGGAGTTTGCAGTAGAAGCTCAAAAGTTATTAGAGATTTCGCTTGAAGGAAGTGTGGGTTAATCCATAGAAAGACAGCGAAATTTTAAACAAAACCTCAATTAAATACAATTAAACTTATGTTACAGATAAAGAATTTACACGCAAGTGTTGAAGATAAAGAGATTTTAAAAGGAATTAACTTAGAAGTAAAAGCTGGAGAAATTCACGCTATTATGGGACCAAACGGTGCTGGGAAAAGTACTTTGTCTTCTGTAATCGCTGGTAATGAAGCTTTTGAAGTTACTGAAGGTGATATCATCTTAGAAGGTGAGGAGCTTGGTGAATTAGCTCCTGAAGAAAGAGCACATAAAGGTGTGTTTTTATCATTTCAATATCCAGTAGAGATTCCAGGTGTATCCGTGACTAACTTTATGAAAACGGCTATCAATGAGTCGCGTAAAGCTCAGGGAATGGAAGAAATGCCTGCAAGTGAAATGCTTAAAAAGATTAAAGAGAAAGCAGAGTTGTTAGAAATCGATAGAAAGTTTCTTTCTCGTTCTCTTAACGAAGGATTCTCTGGTGGTGAGAAAAAGCGTAATGAGATCTTCCAAATGGCTATGTTAGAGCCTAAATTGGCAATCTTAGACGAAACTGACTCAGGATTGGATATCGATGCTTTGAGAATCGTTGCTAACGGTGTAAACAAGCTGAAAAGTAAAGACAATGCAATCATCGTTATTACGCACTATCAACGTTTATTAGAATATATTGTTCCTGATTTTGTACACGTTTTACACGATGGTAAAATTGTGAAGACGGGTGGTAAAGAATTAGCTTTAGAATTAGAGGAGAAAGGTTATGATTGGATTAAATCTTCTGTTGAAAAATAAGAAGTAAACCAATTAACTGATTTAATCATTTCTAATAGTAAATACATATGGAACTTAAAGATAAATTAATTACGTCTTTTGTTGCTTTCGAACAAGGGTTAACTGGTGAACACGATGTGTTACACAACATCCGCTTGGAAGGACTTAAGACTTTCGAAGAAAAGGGGTTTCCTACTAAAAAAGAGGAAGCTTGGAAGTACACGTCACTAAACTCTATTCTTAAGAAAGAGTTTACGATTCTTCCTAAAAAAGAAGTAGCCTTAGATTATAAAGAAGTTAAGAAATACTTCTTGAGTGATTCAGATACGTACAAATTGGTTTTTATCAATGGTATTTTTAGCTCTCATTTGTCTGAAACTACTCACGACGGTATTGATGTTTGTTTAATGTCTTCGGCAATGAACAAACCTAAGTATAAAATGGTTATCGATAATTACTATAATCAAGCGGTTGACAAATCTGATGTGTTTTCTGCATTGAATAGTGCTTATGCGACTGAAGGTGCTTTTATCAATGTACCTAAGAGCAAAGTAGTGTCGAAACCAATCGAGATTATTTACTTCACGACACTGGAGGATCAAGCTTTATTGACTCAACCTCGTAACTTAGTTGTCGTAGGTGAGAATGCTCACGTTCAGATATTAGAAAGACATCAAAGTTTAACTGACTCAAATGTTTTAACGAACTCAGTGACTGAAATATTTGCTCATAAACGTGCAATCTGTGATTATTATAAGTTACAGAATGATTTGGAAAGCAGTAACTTGATTGACAATACATTCATTAAGCAGAAACAAGAAAGCCGTGTGTCTGTACATACTTTCTCTTTTGGAGGTAAGATTACGCGTAATAACTTGAACTTCTATCAAGATGGTGAACGCATCGATAGTACGCTTAAGGGGATTACATTGATTGGAAACAAACAACACGTAGATCACTACACGCTGGTATCTCACAATCAGCCAAACTGTGAAAGTCACCAGAATTATAAGAGCATCTATGACGATAATTCAGTTGGTGTGTTTAACGGTAAGATTTACGTAGATAAAATCGCTCAGAAAACGGACGGATTCCAACAGAACAACAATATCTTGTTAAGTGAGAAGGCCGCTGTTTACACTAAACCGCAATTAGAGATATTCGCGGATGACGTGAAGTGTTCTCACGGATGTACTATAGGACAATTAGACGATGAGGCTATGTTCTATATGCGCCAAAGAGGTATTCCTCAGAAGGAGGCAAAAGCGTTGTTGATGTACGCTTTTACTGACGAAGTAATGGAAACTGTAAAGATACCTGAGTTGAAAGCGAAGGTTGCAAAATTGATTGCTACTAAGTTGGGAGTATCTATGGGATTTGAAATTTAATTTCTATTTATATTTTAATGGAAAATAAGGTTGTTTCTTTTTTAGAGACAACCTTATTTTTTTTGCTTTAAAATCAATATCTCTTATAAAAAAGAAACCAGACTATGTGGGGATATAGTCTGGTTATCTAAAAGAAAAAAGTTGTTGTTTTTTGTTGTACTTTGAATATATCTAATACTGTACCATTTTTTTTCAGGGTGGCGATTTTGTATTGTTTAAGAAGTATATCTTCTAATGTTTCCTGAAAATTGCTAAATAAGACTTGAATTTCTTTGTGTTGATTGTGATTTTATTGGCACAGATGTTTAGTTATTGGAGTTTTTGTTTGGTGTGATAGGAGGAGAGTATTCAAGAAGGTAAAGAGTAGCTTCATGACTTTGTTTGTTTTTAGCTCTTTTAGGGCCTTTATTTTTCTTAACCAACCTCATCGTTGTTTTATTGTATAAAATCGATTAGCGAGTCGTTTATGTACTAAATCGTTGTTGATTTTGTTTTGATGTAGGTTGTCACTACAGATTATGGTGAATGCAGTAGATGTTTATTGTCTTTTTTTATTGGATATTACTGCAAATCCTTTACATGATTTATCAGCACTGACATTGTGCTACTTTACTATTCACTTTATTATTGAGGTGGTGTTTGAGCACTTTTCTTATTTTGAAAAAAGCGTTAGTGCTTTGAATCATATCCACTTTACTACTTCTTACTCAAAAATTCTATCAGGTAATTGTATTCGAAAGTAATTGACTTAGAGATGGATAACTGTTAGATCGCTGGTACTTTCTTTGGGTATTCTTTGGGGTTTCTGGCAGTTTCCTTGCTGAAACACCCCTTTTTCCGAGCAAAAGTGCAAGAATACCCGAAGAAAGGTGCAAGGAAGTCCTAAGAAAGTAAGTTAATTTGGAGGACAAAATTTTAGCAACCAGGAAGAATAAGTTGATGTGTTATGGGATTAAACGCCATGATCAGACTGGTTAATTTCGCAACATTTAATCTCGGGCATGTTGATTGCCTATTTAGTGATATAGAGATTGACTTCATTTGACTTACTGATTAATTGGTCAATCTTGGTAGGGATAGATAGAAATACTTTAATGATGTTCTAAAGGCTTTCAACCGTCACATGTGTGTACTTTATTAATAGAAGAGCTAACACAACTACAGGAGTTTTTTATGCAATAAAGGAGTGCTTTTACTTGTTTATTTTTGGTATTCGAAATATGCCGAGTTATCTGCTTCGCTTGATTTAGCGATGTATATAGGTTATAAGTTTTTTGATAGATTTGATTTTGACTTTATCCTCTTGAATAAAAAAAAGAGAGAACCTTTACAAAAAGCTCTCTCTTTTTAGAATTTGAATTTATGATAAATATTCTCTATGATTCACAACTACTACATGTCACTAAGTTTGTTACCATTTCCTTAGAAACACTTTGACTGCGTTGGTAGTATAATGTTTTTACACCTAATTTCCACGCTTCAATCATTAATTTATTCACTTCTTTGATTGGTAAAGCAGATGGAATATTTAGGTTTAAACTTTGAGCTTGATCGACATATTTTTGTCTGATTGCCGCTTGTTGGATAATCTCAAGTTGACTGATTTCTTTAAATGTTTTAAATACATCTTTTTCTTCTTGAGTAAGTCCTTCTATTTGTTGAACACTTCCGCCGTTAAGCATGATCGTTCTCCATGTATCTTCATTGTCTAAACCTTTACTGACAAGTAGTTCTGTTAGGTACTTATTCTTACGCATAAAGTTTCCTTTAGATAAACCAGCTTTGTAGTAATTACTACTGAAAGGCTCAATACCTGGTGAAGTTTGTCCTAAGATTGCAGAAGATGAAGTAGTAGGAGCAATAGCCATTGTTGTGGTATTTCTTCTTCCATAACCTTTTAATAATTCAGGTTCTCCATATATTCTCGCTAACTCTTGAGATGCTTTATCAGCTTTATTGCTTATATCTTCAAATATTTTATTCGTTAGCATTTTAGCTTGTAAGCCTTCGAAAGGTATCATGTTCTTTTGTAAATAAGAGTGCCATCCAAGTACTCCTAATCCCAAAGCTCTATGTCTTTTCGCAAAGCGGTTTGCTGGTGCTAAATAGTAGTTACCTTCTGTTTTCTCAATAAATTCTTGTAATACTGCATCAAGGAAATAGATTGCCAATTTAACTGCTTCTGTATCTTTCCACTCATCATATAATTCTAAGTTCATTGACGACAAACAGCAGATGAATGATTCATCATCATTTGACGGAAGCATGATTTCTGAGCAAAGGTTACTTGCGTTGACACGCATATTATTGTCTTTGTAAACTTGCGGTTTATTTGTATTTACATTGTCAGAGAAGAACAAGTAAGGCATCCCCTTTTGTTGTCTGCTTTCTAATACTTTCGCCCAAAGCATTCTCTTATCTTTATCCCCATCAATCATCTCTTGCATCCAATAATCTGGAATACAAATACCGTAAAATAAGTTTTGAATTGGATTACCAATATTGCGGATGTTTAAAAATTCTTCAGCATCTGGGTGATCAATATCTAAATAGGCTGCAAAAGCACCACGGCGAACACCTCCTTGCGATATTGTGTCCATAGCAGTATCGAATAACTTCATAAAGCTAACTGCTCCACTACTTTTTCCATTATCCGTCACTGCACTTCCTCTTTCTCTTAGGTTTCCAAAATATCCTGAGGTACCACCACCAATCTTAGTTTGCATGATTACTTCTCCTAACTTATGAGTGATCCCCTCAATACTGTCAGGTATATTCACATTGAAACACGAAATAGGCAATCCTCTTTCTGTTCCCATGTTGGCCCAAATAGGTGAACTTAAACTCATCCAACCTCTTTCTATCATTTCTTGAAATGATTCCTTTAGCTCCGGCTTATATAGTCTTCTTGCAGCTGCAGATGCAATTCGATCAATAGCACCCTCCACTGTTTCTCCCTTAAGAAGATAGCCTCTATTAAGTATCTGTTCACTTTCAGAATTTTTCCACCAAAGTTTCTCTCTTAAGTTTTTATTGTCCTCTATTTGTAATTGTAATGAGAAGTTATTCATGCTCTTAGTTTTGGTAATTTTTTATAACAATTTTTTCTTTTTTTTTAAAACAAGTCGTCTGCTGTAAAGCTTTTGTCGTGTTTAGTATAATCTACAGGTCTTTTGGCAAAGAAATCATCTAAGGTATTTGCAAATACATCTTCTTCAAACCATTGCATTGGTTTGTACTGCTCTGCAGTGATATTGAATACTTTGTCTAAGCCAATCTTCACCATGCTTTCATCTACTCTAAACTTCATAAAGTTTAGTAAGTCATGTTTGTTCACTGATTCTATATCTCCTGTTTCGAATATCCAATCCAGGATTTTGCTTTCAATTTCTATGGAGTTGTGAATGACATCATTTACATGGGCAATCAATTCTTCATCAAAGAAATCTGGAAACTCTTTTCTTATTATATTGATAATGTAAATACCTGCATTTGCATGTACTTGTTCATCTATCGAAGTCCAAGCAATAATATTGCTTACATTTTTCATTAACCCTTTGAATCTTGTAAAAGATAGGATAATGGCAAATTGACTAAACAGGGAAACATTCTCAATCAAAAGAGAGAATAGGATTAATGATACAACGTATTTTTTGCGATCTGTATTGTTGTTAGAGTTTTCTAATACCTTACCAAGGTATTCTACGCGTTCTCTAATTACGGGAATTGTCAATAAATCTTCGAACTCATCATTATATCCCAATACGTCTAATAGACGTGAATATGCCTCAGAGTGTCTAAATTCACATTCTGCAAAAGTACTACCCAATCCATTGAATTCTGGTTTTGGGAAATGTTGATAAAGGTTACCCCAAAATGTCTTGACTGCAACTTCTATCTGAGCAATAGCCAATAAACTGTGTTTGATAGCTATTTGTTCTTCTTTTGTTAGGTGTGAATGAAAATCTTGCGTGTCAGCAGTGAAGTCTACTTCACTATGAACCCAAAATGACTTATTAATAGCATCTGTGAATTGGTAAATTCCAGGATACTCAAACGGTTTGTAGTTAACTCTTTTATCAAAAATAGACATAGCAAAAAAAATTTATTTTAATAATCCGTTGCTTGTTTCACCCTAATTAGATAGGACATTTTATACCCTCAAAAATATTGATTCTTGCAGTATTAGGTGCTGCCGAGGAATATAAAGTAGGTTGAATTACAAGTTTTTGTAAAAGCTAAGATAGGACATATTGAGAGGTCATTCAACCTTTGGATTTTAAATATTTGAATTAGTTATCAACAAAGTATTAATAACTTAATTATTGTAATTTTTTGTATTTATCATATTTAAATTTCTCGCTTTAGTGTAGTTGTATATTTTTTTATTTCTCTCTGTTTATTGCACGATTATTCTCAACGTTGTTGTAAAGTATGTTGTTTTTTTCTTTTTGATAATAGCATAAATAAAAAGACCTTAAAAATTAATTTAAGGTCTTTTTATGGTTTATTACGACAAGGGTTCTACGATGTCTCTCCATGCTTGAAGTTCTGGTATTCCAGGTTTTCGTTTGCCAAAAAACTGTACTATTATTTCCCCCATTTCATTGAATACTTCAATGGCAGTTACGATACCGTCTTCAGTTGGTTTTCGCACAATCCATGTTTGGGCGATTTTGTCCATATCCAAATGCATATTGAAGTCTGGGTCTAATACATTATACCAGTTTTGGTGCCACATCAGGCGTTTTACTTCACCAGTGTGAATTTGTATATTTCCTCTATTTCCTACAAATACCATTATTGGTGTTTGCATCTCAGCTGCTTTTTCGAGCATGGTGATTATGCTTTCTTTGCTTATCTGTTTGGCGTGAAACTCATCAGGCGCTAAACGCAATGCTTGTGTTCTTGTCAAGTGATGTTTCTTTAAAAGAGAGAAGAAGTTGTGCGTATCTTTTAACTCTTTCCATTCTTGTTGAAAAGTTTTTACGTCTATTTCTTCATCTAATTTCTCATCGAGATTAACCTGATAGGCTTCTGTTGGCTCATGTGAGTCTTGGTTGTCTGATCTGTACTTTTTGACTAAGGCATCAAAAGCTGAATCATCACTTTGAGGGGTTAGGTATATCTTGTGAATTGCCTCTCCATCTTTTCCAAAGAATTGTAAACTCTTTCTCTCTTTGTCACCTGCCATCTCTACTACTGCATACGCCTTAGTCCAATGGCTTAAGAATATGCGCAAATCTATATCGGGATTGACAAATAATCCTGCATGAGGAGACGAAAAATCTGGGTTGCTATACACGCCCTTTCTTTCGTGAACACATTCATTGTTTCTTGTCAATGCCATTACTTTACCTAATTGTTCAATCTCCGATAGAAGTTCAACTAAGTTTGTATTTAATCTTGTTACTGTTTCTCCAATTTGTGTAGCTAATAGTTCAGCTTCGCTTACGTTTAGTTCTGTAGCTGCATTTCGTATTCTCAAGTGAGGATTCTGCTGTTTTAATTCAGCCCAACGTTCCTTTAAAGTAAGTGTTTCTTTGTTCATGTCTTCTAATTTACCCAAAAATGATTAAGGGATTATTGTTAACTGGATTTTTAGTTACCACGCAAGGGAAATTGTAAACACGAGAAATTATTTCTTGTGTAAGTACATTTTCTGGTATATCATAAGATACTTTTTGTCCCTTTTGTAGTAATAAGATTTTATCGGCAAATTGCGCAGCTAAGTTTAAGTCGTGTAAGACTACAATAGCTGTATTGCCTTTAGCCGTAAAATCTTTAATCAATTCTAATATTTTATGCTGATGTAGTACGTCTAAATTATTGAGTGGTTCATCTAAGAATAATAGTTTGTTCTCCACATCGTTGTTGAGTTGTGACAGTACTCTTGCTAAGTGTACTCTTTGTTTTTCACCCCCTGAGAGATGATTGTATTCCCTGCTTTTTAAAGGACATATATCAATGCATTCCATACTGTGTTGAATGGCCTTTTTATCTGCATCAGAGGGAGTGTGATCAAAATAGGGATATCTCCCCATCATGACTACATCTTCTACGTTCAAGGGAATGTCGTTGTTGTGGTGTTGAGAGAACTTCGCTTTGTGCTTAGGTAATTCTTTATCACACCATTTGTCATATTCACATGATTTCAGTAGAATCTTATTTCCCTTTTGGTGTAACTCATTTGCCAAAACACTCAGGAAAGTGGACTTACCTGCACCATTAGGTCCTAATATCGCTATAAACTCACCGTTTTCACAACTGAAGTCTATTTCATTTATGATGTAAGTTTCTCGAGATTTAAAGTTTACTTTTTGTGCTTGTATCATTATAGTGACTTTTTGAATCTTATTAAGATTGCTATGAATACTGGTGCGCCCATGATTGATGTCAATATTCCTATTGGTATCTCTGAAGGCGGTATAATAGATCTACTCAAAGTGTCCGCAACTAATAATAAAATACTTCCACATATTGTCGAAAGTGGGAGTATATAGTAGTAGTTTGATTTGAATATTAAACGCAATATATAGGGTACAATAAGACCAACAAATCCTATAGTACCAGAAAAGGCAACAGAGGTACCTACCATCAATGCAGAAAGCAATACGATGCGTTTCTTGATGCTTTCTACTGGGATACCTAAGTGTGCTGCGTCATTTTCTCCAAGCATCATGGCATTCAGTGATTTGCCTTTGTTTATTAGCAGTATTACGGCAATAAGCATCACGACTGCTAAGATGCTTACTTTTGTCCACGTAGCTCCAGCGAGACTTCCTAAAGTCCAGAAGGTTAAGTTTCTCAATTCTTCTTCTTCTGAGATATAGGTTAGTAGTCCTGTGGCTGCCCCTGTAAGTGCTGTGATAGCAACACCTGACAAAAGTAGGACGCTTACATTAGTCTTTCCTTTTGAGGTTGACATTCTGTACACGAACGTCATCGTTATCATGGCACCTATAAAACTCATTAAACTCAATAAGGAGTAGTGAACTGCCTCTGGTATGTAAGCTTTAATATAATGCCCAAGTACAATTGTTATTGCTGCAAATAGTACTGAACCAGCTGTAACTCCAATTAGATCTGGTGATGCTAAAGGGTTCTTGAACATTCCTTGTAAGGTTGTTCCAGATAGCGATAGCGCGGCACCTACTAAAATAGCCATAATGACACGTGGTAATCGCACGTCTAAAAACACATAGCTATCACTTGGGGTTACTTCTTCTTGGGTAAAGATGATTTTGATTATTGTTTGGATGCTTCCATCTTCAAACTTATAAACTCCAATGAAAATTGATACTAACGCAATTGTAATTAATAGAATGGAAAGGATTATAAGGTAAAAAGAGAGTTTTCTTTGCATTTTGTTTATTGTTGTTTAGCGAATAGGGTGTTAAGCTCTTTTGTTGCTTGGCCAAGTCTCGGTCCATATCCACTTAAAAGTTGCCCGTCCATTGCAATGATATTCTTGTTCTTTCCTGCATTGGTTTTGTCTATTCCCTCAATTTTTAAAACGCCATCAACGCCTCCCATACTCTGGATTCCTGAAGTAAACATTAGAATGTAATCTGGATTTGTATTTAAAAGAGATTCGGGAGTTAATGGTTTGTAACCTTTAAATTCTGTTATCGCATTTTGACCACCAGCTAATTGAATGATGTTATTTACAGGGGTTTCATCTCCTGCTACCATCAACATAGATGCTCCTCTTGCGTATATGAATAGTACTTTTGGAGCTACTTCAAATTGGTGTAGATTTTCCATGTCTTTTTGGATATTAGCACTGATGTGCTCATAATCTGTTATGTTTAAGGATGTTGCTATTTGCTTTACTAAGTCCTTTGTTCCTTGTACAGTGTACTTTTGATCTATTAACTCTAATTTTATTCCTGAATTGGCAATTTGGTTCTTAAGATCTTCGTTTATGTCTTTTGTGATAGCGAATATAGTCGTTGGTTTCAAAGACATTAAGCTTTCTATTGATATTTTACTCGTGTGATTTAAATCTGTAGCTGTTTTCTTTATATCCTCAGGATAAGTACTTGTAACATCGACACCTACGATATTATCTTTTTTACCTAATTCTACTAAGATTTCAGTTATCGTTCCATTCAAAGAGATGATTCTTTCTTCGATTTGCGGTTGTTCTGTTTTCTTTTGGTTACAAGAAATGAACACAAGGGTTAAGAGTGTTAATGCAATAAGTTTTTTCATTTTTATACTAATTTGAATTGAATCTAAATTGAGGCAAAAATATGAGGTTTTTGCTCCGGAACAAAACATATTTAGATTAATTTTAAATTAATATATTGTACTGAAAAGTATAGTATTGATTATCTTTGCTGTGAATTGTGCATTACTTTAAAAGCACAGGAATTATTAAGTAATAAAATTGAATAGTAGTATGTTAGATATAAAATCAATTCGAAAAGACTTTCCAATTCTTACACAACAAGTGAATGGAAAGCCATTAGTGTATTTTGATAATGCGGCTACTGCTCAAAAGCCAAAAGTTGTCGAGGATGCTATAATCAAGTATTACGAGACAATCAATGCAAATATTCATCGCGGAGTACATACGTTAAGCCAATTGGCTACCGATGCATATGAAGAAGCTAGAGCCAAAATACAAAATCATATAAATGCTAAGCACAACCACGAAATTATTTTCACTGCTGGGACTACTTTTAGTATAAACCTTGTAGCTAATGGTTTTGGTAGCTTATTAAAAGCAGGTGATGAGGTAGTCATTTCTGCTTTAGAACACCACTCTAATATTGTGCCTTGGCAGTTCGCTTGTGAGCGTTCAGGTGCTACTTTAAAGGTCATTCCGATGAATGAGCATGGAGAGCTTATCATGGAAGAATACGATAAGCTTTTGAATGAGAACACAAAGGTTGTGGCAGTGTCACATATTTCTAATGCTTTGGGGACTATTAACCCAATTCGCGAGATTATAAAGAAGGCTCATCAGTTCGGTGCGGCAGTTCTAATTGACGGTGCTCAAGCTACTCCACATATACGCCCTGACGTTGTTGAGTTGGACTGTGACTTTTATGTGTTTTCAGGACACAAAGTTTGCGGACCTACTGGTACTGGGATTTTGTACGGAAAAGAGGAGTGGTTGAATAAACTGCCTCCTTACCAAGGTGGAGGAGAGATGATCAAAACAGTTACATTTGAAAAGACAACTTATGCGTGTTTACCACATAAGTTTGAGGCTGGAACTCCTAACATAGCAGGGGGAATTGTCTTAGGTCATGCCATTGATTATTTGAATGGGATTGGCTTTGACAATATTGCTGCTTATGAACACGAACTGTTAGAGTATGGAACAAAGCGCTTGTTGGAAATTGAAGGATTGAAAATTATAGGTACGGCACAAGAGAAAACTTCGGTGATTTCATTTAATATTGAGGGAATTCACCCTTATGATATTGGGGTAATTGTCGATAAATTGGGTGTTGCAGTACGAACAGGTCACCACTGTACGCAGCCGATTATGGACTTTTTCGGTATTCCTGGGACAGTAAGAGCGTCTTTTAGTTTTTACAATACCAAAGAGGAGATTGACATCTTAGTCGAAGCTGTAAAGAAGGCTAAAATGATGCTTTCGTAATAGAGAATAATAATAAGAAAAAACAATATGACAATCAAAGAAGCACAAGAAGAAATCATTGATGAGTTTTCAATGTTTGATGATTGGATGCAACGCTACGAGTATATTATCGAATTAGGTAAGTCATTACCGTTAATCGACGAGAAATATCAAGTAGCTGAAAACTTAATTAAAGGCTGTCAATCGCAAGTTTGGCTGCATGCTGAAGAAAGTGAAGGAAACGTTTTTTTCACTGCAAATAGCGATGCTATTTTAACGAAGGGGATTATAGCTATTCTGATTAGGGTATTTTCTGGACAGAAGGCTGTTGACATTATGGATGCAGACCTTGGGTTTATTGACGATATCGGTTTAAAGGAGCATTTATCGCCAACGCGTGCAAATGGTCTTGTTTCGATGATTAAACAAATTAAAATGTATGCCTTAGCTTATCAAGCTAAAAATTAATCAGAGCAAATTATGGAAGAAATAGATGTACAAAAATTAGGAGAAAATATCGTAGGTATTCTTAAGACTATTTATGACCCTGAGATTCCTGTAGATATTTATGAATTAGGATTGATTTACGACGTATTCGTAAATGAAACAAATGATGTTAAAATTCTGATGACTTTAACTTCACCAAACTGCCCTGTGGCTGAAACACTGCCGATGGAAGTAGAGGAGAAGGTCAAATCTATTGACAACGTCAAAGGAGTTGAAATTGAGCTTACATTTGATCCACCTTGGACAAAAGACTTGATGAGTGAAGAAGCTAAGTTAGAGTTGGGAATGCTGTAATTATGGAAGGAGAAATTGTAAATAAAGTTGCCAATAGTGCTTTGAAAGTTTTCGACTTAGAGGACTATTATCCTACTAATCCTCGATTAGAGATAGACATTGCTCAATGGTTGTATGAGGGATTTGTGTTGCGTGAGAAAGAGTTTAGAGCTGCCTTGAAGGAAGTAGATTGGAATCAATATCAAAATGCGTATGTAGGTTTGTATTGTTCAACAGATGCGATTTTACCTGCTTGGGCGTATATGGTTTTAACCAGCCACCTACAACCTGTTGCAAAACGTGTGTTTTTAGGTGATAAAGCACATTTGGAAAAATCAATTTATCAAGAAATTTTATTTAGTATAAATTACGCTGAATATAGGGATTTACCAGTTATTATTAAAGGGTGCTCAAATAAGGCAATCCCAGAGGAGGCCTACGTTTTGTCTACTCAATTGATGATGGAACACGCTCGCTCAGTTATGTTTGGTGAAGCCTGTTCGGCAGTACCTGTTTATAAGCGAAGTCTTAAAAAATAGATCGCATTATTTGGATTTTATATTTTTGTTTAAAAATTTAACAATATGAAAAAATTCTTATTAAGTTTATTAGCTGTTTCTGCTTTTTATTCATCTCATGCTCAAGAAGCTGAGACTACGGAAGTAACTGGTCCATGGAAATCTAAAGGGAACTTTGCAGTTCTTGTGAGCCAATCGAGTTTCTCAAACTGGCAAGCTGGTGGAGATAATAACTTTTCTGGAAATTTGAATTTGAATTATGATTTGAATTACCAAAAAGAGGATTGGACTTGGGATAACAAGTTAATCGTGAACTATGGTTTTACGAAGCTAAAAGGGGAGGACCAAAAGAAAACTAATGACCGTTTAGAGTTGAATTCAGTTTTAGGTAAGCAAGCGTCTAACAATTGGTACTATTCATTATTCTTAAACTTTAAGACACAAATGGATAGAGGAACAGATAAAGACGGTGGATACAATTCACACTTTATGTCTCCTGCTTACTTACAAATCGGACCTGGTATGTTGTGGAAGAAAAATGATAACTTAAAAGTTAACATTGCTCCTGCAACTTCGAGATTTATCTTCGTTCACAGTCATTTTACTGATTTTGGAGACGCTTTTGGTGTTGAGAAAGGAAAATCAATGGAGTATCAACTGGGGATGTCTATCAACGGATACTACAAATTCGACATTATGGAGAATGTATCTGCTGAGAATATCTTAAACCTTTATTCTAATTATTTAGAAAAACCAGGAAACGTTGTAGTTGACTATCAATTGAACTTAGTGATGAAAATCAACAAGTACTTATCAACTAACTTTACTTTCCAAGCGGTTTACGATGACCAAGCTTACAAAGGATTTCAGTTAAGAGAAGTATTAGGAGTTGGCTTAAGCTATAATTTCTAAGAAAGCTATCTTTTAAAGAATATGAAAAAGGCACAATACGATTTAGCGTATTGTGCCTTTTTTATTATAGAAGGTTGATGCCTTGTTTTATTGCGTCTTCTCTTACTTGGTCTGGCCAAATACTTGCTTGGACTTCTCCAATGTGTTTTTTCTTTAAGAGAAACATACATATTCTCGATTGTCCTAATCCACCACCTATGGATAGTGGTAACTGATCCGTCAACAATAAATTGTGATAGTATAACTTTGATTTGTCTTGTGATCCAGTTAAGGCCAATTGATGTTCCAATGCATCTTTATCTACTCGAACCCCCATGGAAGATAATTCTAATGAGCGACTCAACTCTTCATCCCATACAAGCAAATCCCCATTTAAACCGTGGTACTTGTCTTCTGAGATAGTACTCCAATCGTCATAATCACTTGAGCGACTATCATGGGATTCTCCGTTGCTTAATTTGTAGCCAACTCCTATGATAAATACAGCGCCATATTCTTTCGCTATGGCATGTTCTCTATCTTTTGGAGTTAGTGTAGGGTAAAGTTGTAAAAGTTGCTCAGAATGAATAAAAGATAGCTTTTTAGGCAATACTCTTTCGTATCCATACTGCAAGTGAACTTCTTCTTCCGTGTTTAGCAGGGATTGATAGATCAGTCTCACAATTTTCTTTAAGTAACTCAAACTTCGATCTACTTTGTCAATCTTTAATTCCCAATCCCATTGATCTACGTAGATTGAGTGTATTGGGCTACTGTCTTCATCAGGACGCAAAGCTCTCATATCCGTTAAGATACCTTCATGAACTTCTAGCTCTAATTCTTTCAGGCGAATTCTTTTCCACTTCGCCAAAGAGTGGACTACAACACCGTGATTATTGTTAAGAAATTTTACTGGAAACGACACTGGACGCTCGATACCATTCAAGTCATCATTGATTCCTGTTCCTTCATTCACGATCATTGGAGATGAGATAGGGTACAAGTTCAATGCATTGCATAAGTTTTGAGAAAATGTTTTCTTAACTAGTGCAATGGCTTCTTCGGTTTGTAAAATTTCTTGTTTACTCATGATATTTAATTTTTAAAATGTTTCAGTTTAAAGCAAAAAAAAGCTCCTCGAAAGAGGAGCTTTAAACGGATAATGAAATAATATATAATTAACTTAAATCAAAAACAATAGCATCCCTCTTTGAATCGTACGGCGAATTCAAATTATTATTAGAGATATTATTATTTAATGATTGATACATATAATCTTTGTTTTTTATGTAAGTGTAAATGTAGTAATTTTTTTTTTACTTTTATTTTTTAACAGTAAATATTTATAAACAAATTACTTATTCTTCACCTCCAGGTTCTAATAAATGGTCGTAATCTGGATACAAGAAGTTGTTATATGGAAAACGTGTAATATGTATTTCACGTACTTTTTCATACACTTTCTTTCTAAACTCTTCAAAGTTTTCCTTGTTGGTAGCAGAGATGAAAATAGCGTTATCTTGCCCTACTTTATTCATCCATGTGTTTTTCCACTCGTCAATAGAATAGTGTTTTGAAGTGCGCTCTGTCATCAAATCATCTATTTCGATTGTCTCAGGTACATAAGCGTCTATTTTATTAAAAACCATGATAGTTGGTTTATCATCACTTTTAATATCTTTTAGAATCTCATTAACTGATGCAATGTGATCTTCGAAATCATGGTGAGATATATCAACTACGTGTAATAACAAGTCAGCTTCTCTTACCTCATCCAAAGTACTTTTAAATGACTCTACTAATTGAGTTGGTAATTTGCGTATAAATCCAACTGTATCAGATAGCAAAAATGGTAGATTTCCAATTACAATTTTTCGAACAGTAGTGTCTAACGTTGCAAACAATTTATTCTCAACGAATACTTCACTTTTTCCAATTGCATTCATTAAAGTTGACTTTCCAACATTGGTGTACCCAACTAATGCCACTCTTACCATAGCACCGCGGTTGCTGCGCTGTGAAGCCATTTGTTTGTCAATTACCTTTAGTTTATCTCTCAAAAGTGAGATTCTATCGCGAACTATACGTCTATCGGTTTCAATTTCTGTTTCTCCAGGTCCTCTCATTCCGATTCCACCTCGCTGACGCTCCAAGTGTGTCCACATACCAGATAACCTTGGTAAGAGATATTGAAACTGTGCCAATTCCACTTGTGTTCTCGCATAAGACGTTTGTGCTCTTTGGGCAAAAATGTCTAAGATTAGGTTTGTACGGTCAAGTACTTTGCAATCGAGTATCTTAGATATGTTCTTTTGTTGTGCAGGAGATAATTCGTCATCAAAAATAACGGTGTGTATATCATTTTCAACGATATAATGATGTATTTCCTCCATTTTTCCAGTTCCAACAAATGTTTTTGGATTTGGTTTATCCATTTTTTGTGAAAAACGTTTGTGGACTTCTCCTCCTGCTGTAAATGTCAAAAATTCTAACTCATCTAAGTATTCGTTTAATTTTGACTCATCTTGATCTTGAGTAATAATTCCAACTATTACTGAGCGTTCAAAATTTATTTCTTCTTTTTCAATCATATATCTGAATTATAGAGCAAAATTACTAAAAATGTAAGACTATATGCTACACTTCTCAAAAAATGTATTTACTTCAAAAACATTGTTTTAAGTAGGTTGTTTACATGAGATTATTACACAATGTGCGCTTTGATTTTCCTGTATGTATATTTCTTTCTATCAATTATCTTGTTTTTATGTGATGTTCTATGAATTTGTACTGAACTATTTTTAAATCTAAAGTGGGTATTCTAACTTGTATTGCCTCAGAAAGTTTCCTTTAGTAGTAAGGCGACAATACAATACTCTTGTTGAATTTAAGTTATTATTATAAGTCGTGTATAGTCTTTTTCTGTATCTTGCTTTATATCAATGGTATGTTTATTGCATCTATTGATTGCAATAGATGAGTCTATCTAAAAATGATTGTTATGAGAGAATTGAAATATTTTATAGGTTTAATAGTTGCTTTGTTGAGTATGTCACTCTATGCCCAAAAGACGACAGTTCAAGCTGTAAGCTATGGGATAAGTGATAATTTAGATATTCAAGCAGTTGCCTCTATTTTTGGTCAATCTTCTGATTTGGCTGATTTTGAATACCGATTAAACGATCCTGAACTTAGGATATCTAACTTAGATTTAAACAATGACGGGTATGTAGATTATCTACGTGTTGTGGAAGTTGTTGAGAATTATACCCATGTTATTATTGTTCAAGCTGTTTTGGGAGCTGACCGCTACCAAGATGTTCTTACTATTGAAGTGGAAAAAGATAATCGCAGAGGGACAACGTACGTACAGTTTGTAGGTAATCCATATTTTTATGGACCGAATTATATCTATGAGCCAGTGTATTATAGTACACCTCCTTTATTTTCTCTGTTTTGGGTAAGCTCATATAGACCTTATCATTCAAGTTGGTATTGGAATTATTATCCAAGTTATTACTATGGATATTCGCCATATGCTACACATCGTTATGTTACGCATATCCACGCTCATATTGATTACAACAACAACTATTTTTATCACCCATATAGATATAGTCGAACTGCTGAACAAGTCTATAGCAGTAATCGTACAACTTATTACGAAAAACAAAACCCTGAAAAATCATTTAGAACAACCTATAAAGACGCAGGATATACAAATTACCAAGATTTGAATGCCGGTAGAAAAGAGTCTATAGGTGATTATAGTAGAACTACGTATAGCCGAAATAGCTATAGCAATAATAACGCTAATAGTAATAATAGTAGCTATAGCCGTACGTCTTATAGCGGAAGTAAGTCAGCTAATTCAAGTAATTATAACCGTTCAACTTACAGCAGTCCGAGTAGCTCAAGTAGTAACTATAGTCGTTCAACTTACAGTAGTCCGAGCAGTAGCTCAAGTAGTAACTATAGTCGTTCAACTTACAGCAGTCCAAGTAGCTCAAGCAGCGGTTATAGTCGTTCAACTTACAGTAGTCCGAGCAGTAGCTCAAGTAGTAACTATAGTCGTTCGTCTTACAGTAGTCCGAGCAGTAGCTCAAGTAGTAACTATAGTCGTCCTTCAAGTAGGAGCTATAGTCGTTCGTCTTACAGTAGTCCGAGTAGCTCAAGCAGTAGTTATAGTCGTCCTTCAAGTAGTAGCTCAAGTAGCAGTTATAGTNGTCTTACAGTAGTCCGAGCAGTAGCTCAAGTAGTAACTATAGTCGTTCGTCTTACAGTAGTCCGAGCAGTAGCTCAAGTAGTAACTATAGTCGTCCTTCAAGTAGGAGCTATAGTCGTTCGTCTTACAGTAGTCCGAGTAGCTCAAGCAGTAGTTATAGTCGTCCTTCAAGTAGTAGCTCAAGTAGCAGTTATAGTCGTTCGTCTTACAGCAGCCCGAGTAGCTCAAGTAGCAGTTATAGTCGTCCTTCAAGTAGTAGCTCAAGTTCAAGTAGTCGAAGTACTTATTCGAGATAATAATAGACTAAAAATAAATTATAAAGCAAAAAGGCAGAACATATTGTTCTGCCTTTTCTTATTTGAAGATTTCGTTTAAAACTTGTGCTAATCTCAGCCCTCCTTTTAAAAGTTGTATTTCTACATCATCTTTGTGATCAAAGTGGTATCTATAGCTTAATGATTCACTTTCTTCTACGCTATCATAAAGTTTGTTAGCCATCGAATAAGAATCAAATAACCAATCTTCTAAAGATCCTTTTGTAAGGTTATTGTTGTATTCTTTTGAGTGAACATCTAAGACAGTAGCATATTCTGTATAGCTGTATTTGTCAAAATCAACTAAAGCCGAATCCCAAAGACTGTGAAGGTTTGTCGGTTTTCTAAACCATTCTACTTTTACTCTATTTCCCCCTAAATCCTCTAATCTACCAATGTGTAGTGGTTGATGAGCATCACCGATAATGTGAATAAGGAAGTATAGCTTTTGTTGTCTTTCGACTAAGCTTAGTTTATCACTTTTCAGTTCTTCTATTAAGAGTAAGGTTCTTTTGTATAAGTTTTCGTCAGTAGATTTAGCCAGTTCTTCATCAAATGCAGCTCTGTCTAAGTTGCCTGGTAAATTAACGTAATGCCATGAATCAGAAAACTTCCATGAAGGGTCTGACTTCAAAAAGTCTGGCCAATTTGACCAATAAGCTAATTTCTGTTTGCCTATAATTTTGCTAATTTCTTTTTTAGCCTTTTTAGTTAAGTTTCTTTCTGCAATTTCTGATACAACTCGGTGACCTGTTGTACCCCAAGCAAACACTTCAGTAGTTTGCATTGTAAATAGTATTGCAATTAAAAAGTAAAGAAGTTTTTTCATACGTCTAATTATTCTTGAAATAAAGCAATTAGTTCAGTTGCTTCATTTGGTTTCATCTTTCCTGCTAAAACAAGGCTTAACTGCTTGCGTCTTAATGCTCCAATGTATCTTTCTTTTTCCAAATCTGATTCTGGAATGATTTCTGGAATCTGAACCGGATGTCCTGTATCATCTACTGCTACAAAAGTATAGATAGCTTCATTAGCTTTCTTTTTTGAGCCAGATTCTCTGTCTTCAATCCATACATCAAGATATACTTCCATTGAGCTATTAAATGCTCTTGATATTTTAGCTTCTACGGTTACAACACTACCTAATGGAATAGGTCTATTAAAAGCTACGTGATTTACTGATGCTGTTACACATACTCTACGCGAATGTCTTCTTGCTGCGATTCCTGCAGCTCTATCCATTCTTGCTAATAATTCACCGCCAAACATATTATTTAAAGGATTTGTTTCACCAGGTAAAACTAAATCAGTCATATAGGTAGCTGATGCAGATACGAATTTTGCGTCCATTTGTTTTATTTTCGGCAAATATAGTACAAATAAAAAATCCCGAAAACATTTCGTTTTCAGGATTTCGTTATATTGTTTATTGTACTAATATCCACGCATCTTTATTTAGTTTACTGTGGATTCTTCTCAATTCTTTTTGTGCTTCTGCTTGAGTAGTATATCCTCCGTAAGTTACTGGATACATGCCGTATTTTGTACGCTCCAATGCTTGTGCTGTTGGATATCCGTTTGTTTTTAATTTTAAAGCCTCCTGTTGTGCTGTTTCTCCATTTCTGAAGGCACAAGCGATAATGTAATAAGGCGTGTCATTTTTTTGCTCAATTTCCTCTTTTACGGGTAAGGTAATTGTTGTAGCAGATGGCTCAATTACAAATGTAGCTTGTTGTATTTTGTTTTGTACTTGTGATTGTACCGTTTTTTCCATTTGTAATATTTCTTTCTCTACATGAGAGTCATATTCATTGACAACTATTGCTCCACCTCCTGCAATAACAGCAAGCATAGCAGCATACTTAAAGAAGTTGAATACAGGTCTTCTTCGATTAGTTTCACTTTCTTCTATAGCTGTAATAAGTGGTGTACGAACAATTGGCGTTACATTAACTGCTGATAAGCCAAATGACGTTTTTAATAAGATATCATTTTCAATCGGTTCAAATACAAGTTTGTTTTCTTGATTTGTGTGGAAACTACCGATTCCCTCGATTGTTAAACTATCTTCTTTCAATAAGGTATTTTCCCACTGAGAAACTACTTCTTTTACAGCCTTTGTTGCTTGTTCAAAAGCAATGTTTTCCACTCTTGCAATATGGTTAGCTAATAAACCGTCGTTGTTGGTGATGTTTGCATTGAAAGATAGCTTCTTAGTAGGAGGAAAAAACGAATTTGTCTTTTCGTCAAAGTAAGAAGATTGCATCTCTGATAAGAATGCACCAAAACCTGGAACGATTACACATTGGTAACGATATAGTAATGTCGATATGTAAGCCTGTATATTCATAAACGCAAAATTACATTAAACCAAACTTAAACCAAATGTTTTTATCAAATATTTTCGGGATTCTCATAAAGGAATAAGTGTTTGATTTCCTTTTAATTAATTACTTGTGTTTCCCTTTATATTACGCTTTTTTGGAGTGGTTTTTGTTGATTAAATAAAGATACAAATTGTCTTAATATTTAGCAAATTATGAATGCAGATATCTCTCAAGAGGAATTGTTTTACGCAATAGCACTGACTAAAGTTAATGGTATTGGGCCTATATTAGCCAAGCGTTTGATTGAATTTGCTGGTAGTGCAAAGCAAGTGTTTTTCTTATCTTCAAAAGAGTTAATGCTCGTACCTAAGATTAGTGACCTCTTGTTAAGGAAGTTGAGTGATAAGCGTGTTTTAGAGCGAGCAGATGCTGAAATTGAGGCGATTATAAAGCACAATATTACGGTGTATTATTTCCTAAGTGATAAGTATCCTTTTTTATTGAAACAGTGTATTGATTGCCCTATCTTACTTTATTCATCTTCTGCCTTGTTTGATTGGTCAGATAGGAAAGTGATTAGCATTATTGGGACAAGACAACCGAGTAGTAGAGGTATGGATTTCTGTCAGAAAATTATCAGTGACTTAGCAGAGTTTAATCCTATCATCGTAAGTGGTTTGGCTTATGGTATTGATATTTGTGCCCACAAAGCTGCCTTGGATTGTAATTTACAAACTGTAGCTATACTCGGACATGGTCTTGAGCGTATTTATCCAGAACAGCATAAGTTTGTCGCTCAACAAATTGAAAAGTCGGGTAGTATTTTAACCGAATTTCCTCTTTATAGCAAAGTCGATCGAGAAAATTTCATTCAGCGCAATCGCATCGTTGCCGGTCTTAGTCAAACGACGATTGTTATCGAAAGTGCCTTAAGAGGGGGGGCAATGAGTACTATATCTTTTGCTAATGATTATAATCGAGAAGTGTTTGCCGTTCCTGGTCGAATTAATGATATTACAAGCCAAGGTTGTAATGAAGTGATACGCACTCAACGCGCTCAACTCCTCACCAGTTCAAAGGAAATAGTAGAGGGATTAAATTGGAATCAGGAAAGTAGAAAAGTCAAGTCAATTCAACCAGAATTATTTGTTGATTTGTCAGCGGATGAGAAAGCGGTGTACGATTACCTCGTAGTAGAACAAAGGGAGCTGTTGGATCTCATTGCTTTAGGGACAGAGCTGCCTATTTACAAAGTCAGTAATGCTTTGCTAAATTTGGAGCTAAAGGGTTTGATCCGTCCATTGCCAGGTCGATATTTTGAAATAGTATAAAAAAAGTCGATAACCTTAGTTATCGACTTCACTGTTTATTTCTTCACATTATATCCAAGTCTTTCTCTTACTTTATTCAATGTGTTTGTAGCGATTACAGATGCTTTTTCTGCACCAATACCTAATAGGCGGTCAACTTCTTCTCGGTTGTTGATATAGTATTCATATTTTTCGCGAACCTCTTTGAATTTATCCACGATTAGTTCGTATAGCTCTTGTTTAGCATGTCCATAGCCATAGTTACCACCTAAGTATTTAGCTCTCATAGCTTCAACTTGCTCAGGTGTAGCTAATAGTTTATAAATGGTAAACACATTACAAGTATCTGGGTTTTTTGGTTCTTCAAGTGGTGTACTATCAGTCTCAATGCTCATTACTTCTTTTCGCAATACTTTATCCGTTTGGAAGATATTAATTGTATTGTGTCTTGATTTACTCATTTTGTTTCCGTCAGTACCAGGTACCACCATTACTTCTTCTTGAATCTTAGCCTCTGGCAATACAAAAGTTTCACCCATTTGGTGGTTGAATCGAGAGGCTACATCACGAGTGATTTCTAAGTGCTGTAACTGATCTTTTCCAACAGGGACAAACTCTGCGTCATACAACAAGATATCTGCAGCCATTAGCATAGGATAGGTAAACAAACCAGCATTAACATCTGATAAAACATCTGCTTTATCTTTAAACGAATGGGCTAATGTTAAACGTTGAAATGGAAAGAAGCAACTTAAGTACCATGTAAGTTCAGTTGTTTGCGGTACATCTGACTGGCGGTAAAAAGTTACATGATTAACGTCTACACCACAAGCAAGCCAAGTAGCCGCAACACTATAGGTATTGTCTTGTAACGTTTTTGCGTCTTTTATTTGCGTTGCTGAATGCAAGTTCGCAATAAAAATAAAAGACTCATTATCTTTTCTGTTTGCCATTTCTACTGCAGGTAGAATAGCTCCTAAAAGATTCCCTAAGTGTGGAGTTCCTGTGCTTTGAACTCCTGTTAGAATTTTAGCCATTGCGTGATATTAATTATTTTAAAGTAGCAAAGATAAGTGAAATGAATTTTATAGACTGTGTTTTTACTGCTAATGTGCTTTCACGGAAGTAGAATTGTTTATTTTTGAGTTTAGTTTATAAACATTATTCAAATACATACGATGAACAGTTTAGCTGTATTTTTCAGTTCGCTTTGGAGATTGTGGTTTTATATCTGGATGGTCATTGTGATCTTGATTCTATCCCCTTTTTTGTTGTTGACCATTTGGTCAGACAAGACCTACTCTTATTTCTTTAAATTGGCGAGGTTATGGGCCATACTTACTTTTTATGGAATAGGGATGAGGTTCCATATTGAAGAAAATCACCCGATTGAGAAAGGCAAGAGTTATATGTTGATTGCCAACCATACTTCTATGTTAGATATAATGATGATGCTTATCTTGGTCAAAGACAATCCTTTTGTATTTGTTGGAAAAGCTGAATTATCCAAGTTGCCTATTTTTGGTTTCTTCTATAAACGCACTTGTATTCTCGTTGACCGAAAGGACGCGAGAAGTAAGAAGAAAGTTTTTGATAGTGCACAAGATCGCATCAATAAGGGACTTAGTATTTGTATTTTTCCCGAAGGTGGCGTCAACGACGATAGAACGATAATCTTAGATAGTTTTAAAGATGGAGCCTTTCGCTTGGCTATAGATCATCAAATTCCGATTGTGCCCTTTGCCTTTGGGCATTTAAGACACTTTTTTCCTTTTGTTTGGGGAATTGGTCATCCTGGCGTAGTCCCTGTTAAGGTGTTTCCGTGTATCGAAACAAAGGGCCTTACTTTAGAACACAAGAAAGAACTTAAAGAGACAGCTTTTGATTTGCTCTATAAGCCGGTATTGAACTGGGAGAATCAATATGCTAAGAAATAGGAAAGCGATGAGATCTACAGGATCTCATCGCTTTTTAATTATAGTTTGGTTTATGGTTTACAGTTGTATTATTCCAGCTCCAGAAATTCTTCCACTGGCATGAACAAAGTCATTCATAGATTGGTTTTGTTCGGTTGACAGATTCCTGTAGTTAATGTCAAGCTTAGTACGATTCATAGAGAGATCAAATAGCTCTTTTTGAATTTCTTTCTGACGTTCAGTGTCTGTAGAAATTTTGAATTCTTCGACTAACTGCATTTCTTTTTTATACGAGGCAACTAAATCTGCATAAGGATTGTCTTCTTGAGAATCTATTTCCTGTGAATCTGCTTTATTTAAAAGATCTTCATTCAAAGAACTGTTATTAGGATCTGATGCTTGTGTAAGAATTGGCAGCTTTAATTCTAAAACGCTTGGTTCTGTTATGGTACATACACCACCAGCAACCTTATTTTGTTGGTGAAAACCTTTGTTCTCAGCAGGTAAATCTTCATCGTAGAAAGCGATGAACTCAGCCTTAGTAAAGAATTTATTGAAAAAATTACCAACTGCATTTTTATTATGTGTAATCTGTTCAGTAGGGTATTCTTCACCTAAGAAGTACGTACATCTGTATAGGTTATTATCTATAAAAAGAGCATTTGTCGATTTAATATTATCTTGATAAAGTACATCATCAATAACTACTTCTCTCGCAGTCGAACGAAATTTGTCAAAGTTGCCTTCTGTAGCGTATACCATCGAGAAGATATAGTGTGGTTCTAAAGTTGGGTTGATAATTCCTCCTGAGTTTTGTTTGAATACATTGAACTTATTTTTTTGTCCATTGTATTCTAATTGGTGTATTCCACTGTCTAACTTTAGTACCTCAAAAGTATTGGGTGCTAAGGTGTATTTTTTATCATCTATAGATACTGTAATTTCTTTGTCAGTTGGATTGGATAGATAAAAATCTTGTCTTTTGAAGGGATCATCACAACTTAGAAAGGTTGTAATTGTTAGCAATAGTGCTAATAGTCTTGATTTCATAGTGAATTTTTGAGTTTTTAAAAGTGCAAAACTAATGTTTTCAATACAGGCTGCATAGTTAAAAATACTTTTTTAATACATGTGTTTAAGGTGTGATTACTCAGTATTTATGACTATTTTTAATTAAATTTATAATAAAAACTTAGAATGAGTTTGTTGCGTGTGGATGTTAGGATATGTATGCGTTGTATTCGAGTTAATTTATTGTGTGTTTTTTAATGTTATTGAAGAATTTGGATCTTTACCGAAAAGACTCTCTGTTTTGGAGAGGTAAAAAGTTTTGAGTCATTCCTTTCTATTTGTGGAGTATTTGAGTTCTTTATCGATAGCTATTGTAATTTCTTCTTGTATTTTAATAGTAATATATGCTTTCTGAATATCAGTTGTTTCGAAAAGAGTTGCGTGAGCGTTTGACAATATTTGCGGTTATCTTCATTGTTGTATCTGGCATTTGTATTTTCACGTCTCCCAGCCGTATTGATTTACAGTGGAGGTTTTACTATGCTTTGCTGTTTTTGTGTTGCCTTGTGTTTTTGTACGTATTGGTGATTGTTATTCGATTGTTTACTAAATACTCAAAATCACAGCGATATATAGATTGGCTTACGTTGTTTTGGTTATTTGTTTATCTGTTTGTTTTCTTAGTTGTCAGTGTTTTGTTAACGTATTGAGTGCTGACTTACAGTTTTTAAGTGTTACTAATAATTATTGTGTGTATGAATATTTTGCGTCTGATTGGTAGAGTAGCTTTGCGTACTATTTGTGGTAGTATTCCCTTCTTATTAGCATATTTGGTTATTGAGCGATCACATGGTTTACTGAGTAAGTTTATTTCAGCTTGGTTCATGAGTTTTTTGATTTTTATATCAGTTATCTGTTATGTAAGATTCGTTGTTCGCAACGCTTCTTCACCCGAAGCAGATAAAGAAGAAAAATATGTTGATATACTTGGTCTGATTGCTTATCTAGTCATGTGGTGTTTTGCATATAGTGTTTTTTTAGGACCAGAGATGCGATAAATAGATTGGGGAGTAAATCTCTTATTTCTACCAATAATTCTGTGCTTTAATCAGTAGAAGGGTACTTTGGGAATACATATGATTAAATGGCTACTCAAGCCTTTTTAGGTTTAGCTATCGTACTTGTTGTTGTTACGACTGCATAGTGTGAGATTACAATATTAAAAAAAAGCCCCTAACAACTTGCGTTATTAGAGGGCTTATGTATATGGATAGAATATATTTTAAGCTTCTTTATTCTTGATTTCTTCTTTAATTCTTTCTTCAAGTTCTTCCATTAATTCAGGATTATCCTTGATGATTGCTTTTACTGCATCGCGACCTTGTCCTAATTTAGTATCTCCATAGCTAAACCAAGAACCGCTTTTCTTTACAATTTCATAGTCAACTGCTAAGTCAAGTACTTCACCTACTTTAGAAACTCCTTCCCCATACATGATGTCAAATTCCGCTGTTCTAAATGGAGGAGCCACTTTATTCTTAACGATTTTTACTTTAGTTCTGTTTCCGATTACGTTATCTCCATCTTTTATTTGAGTAGACTTACGGATATCAACACGAACCGATGCGTAGAATTTTAAGGCATTACCACCTGTTGTCGTCTCTGGGTTACCGAACATCACACCAATTTTATCACGCAACTGGTTAATGAAGAATACAGTACAATTCGTTTTGTTAATCGTAGAAGTAAGCTTTCTTAATGCTTGAGACATCAAACGAGCATGTAATCCCATTTTAGAATCTCCCATTTCTCCTTCAATCTCACTTTTTGGAGTTAAGGCAGCTACAGAGTCAATAACAACGATGTCAATAGCACCTGAACGAATTAGATTTTCTGCAATTTCAAGTGCTTGTTCCCCATTGTCAGGTTGAGAAATGATAAGGTTGTCAATATCGATACCTAATTTTTGTGCATAAAAACGATCAAATGCGTGCTCCGCATCAATGAAAGCTGCTATACCTCCTGCTTTTTGAGCTTCTGCAATTGCATGTAGCGTTAAGGTCGTTTTACCTGATGATTCGGGTCCATATATCTCTATAATTCTTCCTTTTGGATATCCTCCTACACCTAAAGCTAAGTCTACCCCTAGAGAACCTGACGAAATCACTTCAACTTCTTCAACAGCTGTATCTCCTAATTTCATTACAGTACCTTTACCGTAAGTTTTATCTAGTTTGTCTAGCGTTAGCTGTAACGCTTTTAGTTTTGCTTCTTTATCTGCACTCATTTTATTACAAAAATAGGTTCTTACTGATGTAAAAGTAATATAATTTATTTACTTGCCAAGAGTGTATAATCATTATGCTATAAATTATAGCAGTTTTATGGAAGTAAACTGCTACATTATTCAGTATTGTGATAGCTTTTGTTTTTAATTCTTTTTTTTGTGTAAGCTTTAGCCATGTACCTTAAGGGAATAGCTGGCTATTTAAGTACTTCGCGTAGGGGGGAATTTGCCTGGAGTACGCATAGGGGTTTGTCAATCTCAGAGGTAGATTTTGTTCTTTTTCGCTCACTGCTAATTTGTGTTACTTGGCTTTTTCAGAATTGACTTGTAAGTAATTTTAGGTGATATGATCGTGATTTTTAAACAAAAAAGAACACCCCAATGAGCACTTTGTTCGTTGGGGTGATATAAAATTGAAAACTTGTTAGTTATCTTGCTTTTTGAATGTTTTATAGCAGATTAATGCGATGACAAGCCCTACGATGATTATTACTCCCCATAGTATAATAGATTGTATGGCGTTATTTGCTTTTTTTATTTCCTCCGGACTTGCTTTTTGAAATTGATTGAATTGAAAATCATGAGTCTCTACTATAGGAAGTGATGACGGTATATCATTTTTAAAGTGTTGTATATCATATTCTGGGGTATCATACTCGTCTCCTATTATATTTACAGTATACGACGTATTGGCATTTAGGTAAGCTGTAGCGAAGCGTGTTAATGAATATGTATTAACTGCTTTGACTACTAAGGGGGTATTATCTCCATTGTAGATTTCGATATACGGATTCTGTACTAATATATCATCTAGTATAAACTCATTTCGATTTTTAGATGAGAGTATAAATGAGATATTAGTTTTAGTTAGAGAGTCTCTTAAAATCGCTTTTCGATAATAATCTTTTGGAGAGTCTATTTCTATTAATAGCTTATTTAGCCTATATTGATATTGTTGTTTTGCAAAGTATAGTATAGACGTTTTGTTTTTATTGTTGACTTTACTATCTGCATACTTTAGTAAAGTAGGGCTAAACTGTCCATAGGTTTTTGTATCTACAGCAGTGCTTACTTTATTGAGTTTTAAAGGAGCGGATTGATTATTGATCAATTCCATCTCATAGTATTTATAGCGACCTTCTGGTATAGTGATAAACAAAGTTACTTCACTATCATTTGACGATGTATAAGTATAAATAGGAGTTTTTTGTTTTACTATAAACCAGCTTTGATTGTCATTACTTCCACGTACAGATGCGTGTATAGATACGTCCGCTTTATTGATATTGATGTAAAAGTCTGAGACCTTTTTTGCTTCAGGATTGTGTATAACAAATCGATTAATACTATCTCGTTCTACTAAGGTAGATGTTTGGTATTCAATGATTTTTGTTTCTTTAGAAGTCGGTTGTACATTTCTGATAAAGTATGGTACTTCTGTTGTTGCAAAACTTAAACTATCTCGTTGCATTATACGCAGGTTAGAGAAGTTGCTACTAGCTTCACCTGCTATTCTATTGTCTAGTTTAATATTGTAATAACCACTCTCTGTTATAGGAGCAATAGTAGTTGTATATGTTTTGGATTGAGCATGTCCTACTTGAGTACTTAAAAAGTAGGTACTCAGTATGACAAGCGCTATTGTATATATTTTTTTCATTAGAGATTCTTTAATTATTACTCCTTTGTGATAGATGAGGTATCATTATTTTGATCTTGGTCTTTGACAAGAAGCTTTATGCGTTCCATCATAAATGAAACAACTAATAAGATTATACCTAAGATGACAAATGAGATTATCTTTCCACCTTGAGTCATGTTCCAGACATCGTACAAGTAAAATTTAGCAATGATTAATGCAAAACTTCCTAAGGATAACTTTCTCAAGTCAACATCGTTTTGTTTTATTCCTACAATCATCGGAACCATAGCTAATAATCCCCATAAAATTGGGTAACCATACGAATGTACATTACTTAAAATAGAAGTATATCTTTCGACATCATTAATTATCCAAATGCTGAGGTTGTCAAGTTCTACAGACAAGGTACTTACTATGCTGACAAACAAGATGATTAGGTAAATGATTCTATTTTTTTTATCTGCTTGTTTCTGCCTTTTGTATAACCAAATTAGCAAGGACATACCTACCACAATAGCTATAAAATGGATTAGAAAATAGGCTTTAGGATATACATCTCGCATGAAGATCTCACTGCGAAGATGGCTTATCCTTATGTTGTATATCAACAGGAGTATGACCGTTACTGCGAAGATAATTTGATAGTATGCTTTACTAAAAGACTGTTTGTATCTGAGTACAAAAATGAAGGTGTAGAAAAGAGTAAAGGTGATTATAGCTACGTTTTTAAACGTTTGCATATAAGCTGTCGGGCTTAAGTTTTCAATTCTAACCGTTATTTGATATCTTAATTCTAAAATAGGAACAATATATAGCAGTGCTAAGAAGGATACTGACATGATTTGATGAATGTTAGTATTTGATAGCATTGCTATGTTTTTCAATCCCTTAGTTTCACTTTCGTCTATTTCGCTTTTTGCTGCTAATCTTTTAATCACATAAACAGACAGTATAAAAAAGATACCAGTCATTGTAAATTTATTTATTATAATTGGCAAAATTGGAGTAGGATCCAAATCCTCGTATATTTCCACAGGATTGAATAGTGTTGCAGAATAAATATAGGAAATCAAGGTAAGTATGGATAGGATAAAGAATCCCATGCGGAACAAATTAACCTTGGTTTTATTCCAAATGAAATATAGTACAGCCATCTCCACTGCCCAGGCTACTGTGATATAGTTTCCATCTAATTGCATGGGAATACTCAAGGAAACAAATCCTACTATTAATCCCAATAGTGTGTAGCCTAAATTTGAATGAACTTCAAATTTTGTTGTTTTCTTTATGATAACCAAAAAGGCTACATTTATCAGTGCTAATAATATAAGATATACCCCCAGGTAGTTAACCTCCGTTTTGTTGTGGAAAATTTTGATAGCATTTATTAAAATAATGATATTTAATAGCGAAAAGAATATAAGTTGTCTTATTTGAATCTTTTCGATATTGGTTTTGAGGTAGCGCAGAACCATAAAACCACCCAATTGTATAAAAAACAAGATATTGAATATGGCAGCAGACAAGATGTAATCTACTTTATATTTGGATACTACCCATGTATAGAAGTATAAGATAGTTAAGACGTAACTAAATTTGTTTACAATAAACCATTCCTTTTTGTAGGCAACAATTAGAACACCACTGTTTAGTAGTAAAATGTAAGAGAAAAGGACTAAATGATTGCCTGAGCCACTACTCACTAAAAGCGGAGCTAACATCCCCCCAATCAACCCAAATATAGTCAGTTCTTGTCGCTTATATCCAATTGAAAGTAGTACACAGAGTACGGTGATGATGATTAAAATAACAAAAGCTGTAATCTGATTAAATACTTCATATTCTCTAAAAGCAATGGTAATCGTAACATAAAATGTTGCAAAACCACCTCCCATGAGTATGGAGGAGAAGGCGTGATATTTCTGACTAAGTTTATGGGCGATTCCTATTAAAATTCCCCCTGTTAGTATTCCGATGGCAACACGGCCAATTTCATTTATCCAATTTTGATCAATTGCATATTTAACAAAGAAACCTATCCCTAATACGAGTGTGAAAATTCCAATAGTGTTAAGCCAATTGATATTCTTTAACTGTTGTAATAGTTTATTTTGAAAATGATCAGTAGATGTTGCAGTTGTGATCTTTGTCGGTTTTGTGTCCTCTTTCTTAATTTCAGGAGCACTTATTTTCAAAATATTTTCTGAAATCTTCGGTTCTATTTTTTCCTCAGTAGGAGGTACAGCTTCTTGTTTTATTGGCTCATCGACCTTTTTGTAATTTTCTTTTTGTGCCGTATCAGTGGAGCGAACTTCTGGTATTGGAGCACGCTCTATAGGATTAGATATTGGTGCAACAGGTCTTTTTGTTTCTTCCTTTTTTGCAGGTTCAGGTGTTTGTATAGGTTTTTTTGCTATCTGATCTGCTGTTCCTAATGTCTGCTCGAGGCGCTGCATCTTTTCATATAAACCATTTAACATACTCAAAGCTGTATTGACTTTTTTGTTTGTACTGTCTATATTATTATTTAGTCCTTTTACCTTACTGTTTATAACGAGTAATAGTACAATGATTGCTATAAAGCAAAGTGTTAAAAAACCATCCATACATGCGTAGTTTAAATGAATAATAGTTCTTGAAGTTCCTATCTCGCAAATTCAAGTAGTGTTATTTTGTAAAATTAGTTAAATAATAATTATAAATATAAGTATGTGTTAATTATGATAGGATATTATATTTTGTTTAAACAAAAGAGTATTTGAAATAAAAAAAAGAAGTTAACTATAAAATTAACTTCTTTCGTATACGTTGAGTGTTTGGTTTTACTTAATGAATGTAAATGTTTTATTTGACCATTCTCCGATAAGTGGCAATGGTTTTGATTCCCCTTTCAGAGCATTGAGGATGCCAATGATCCAAAGCACTAATATGACTAATCCAACTAAACCTAAGAACGATAGAGCAGGTACAATTTTTACCACAATATTTAAAACTACGTTTAATACTACTGATGCAATCATTACTCCAAATGATTGTCTGAGGTGATACTTTAAAAAATTATCTGCTTTTTCTTTTCCCATAAAATAGGCTATTAACCATCCGATAATTGTAATGTATGATACAATTGCAAGTGTTTTATTATTCATTTTTCGATTTTTTACTGGAGCAAATATCTATAGAAATCTTACAATTATCGTCAATTATAGGTGTAAATGGGGCGAAAATGGCTGATTATAGGGAGTTTTTAGGCTACTTTTGACAGTTCTTTTTTTTGATCGATCATGGTATGTGATGTTGTCGGTTTTGTTTGGTAGGCAGTTTTTCGTTGTTAATCTTAGTAGGTTTAGGATAACTGCTTTTTTAAAGAATGGATTGATAATTAGTGTTTTAAGTATTTTTTTTGATGTTCAATTCTCATTTGTCAATCAAAATAGTATCTTTGCACCGAAATTCTTCCATTTAGAATTTCAAACATATATAATCTACACTTAAAAGTATATAGCATGCAACTGTATAACACATTAAGCGCAGAGGAAAGAGCAGAACTTATCGAACAAGCGGGAGAGAACCGTTTGACTTTATCTTTCTATGCGTACGCCAAAATAGAAAACCCACAACAATTTAGAGATGACTTATTCCTGGCTTGGGATGCATTAGACGCTTTAGGACGTACTTATGTAGCTCATGAGGGGATCAATGCTCAGATGTCTGTACCTGCATCTAAGTTTGATGCATTTAGAGAGACTTTAGAGCAATACGACTTTATGAAAGGTATTCGCCTGAATGTAGCTGTAGAGCAAGATGACTTATCATTCTTAAAGCTAACAGTAAAGGTTAGACACAAGATCGTAGCAGACGGATTGAACGATGATACATTCGATGTGACGAATAAGGGAATTCACTTAAAGGCAAAAGAATTCAACGAGTTATTAGAAGACCCGAATACGGTAGTAGTGGACTTTAGAAACCACTATGAGAGTGAAGTAGGGCACTTCGTAGGAGCGATTACTCCAGACGTGGACACATTCCGTGAATCACTGCCAATCATTAAAGACCAGTTAGAAGACATCAAAGAGGAGAAAAACCTACTGATGTACTGTACAGGAGGTATCCGCTGTGAGAAAGCATCCGCTTACTTTAAACACAACGGGTTTAAGAATGTTTACCAATTAGAAGGAGGTATTATCGAATACACTCGTCAGGTAAAGGCGGAAGGATTAGAGAGTAAGTTCATCGGAAAGAACTTCGTGTTTGACCACCGTTTAGGAGAGCGTATCACAGACGATATTATCTCTAACTGCCACCAGTGTGGTAAACCATGTGATACTCACGTAAACTGTGCAAATGAAGGATGTCATTTGTTATTCATTCAGTGTTACGAATGTGCTGAGCAGATGCACGGATGTTGTTCTGATGAGTGTTTGGATATTATCCAAATGCCTATAGAAGAGCAAAAGCGCCTGCGCCAAGGAGTACAAAAAGGAAACTTAGTATTCAAGAAAGGGCGTTCGGAGGCATTAAAGTTCCAGAAAGAACGCAAAGCTACGGATGAAGTGAAGGCAGTGAAAGTAAGTGCAGTAACACAAATCCGCAAGAAACAAGCAGAGCGAAAAGTACTTATTGGTACAGCACAGCATTACTTTACTAAAGCAAGTGTAGGGCAGTTTATTGTTGACAAGGAGTTAAATGTTGGAGATAAAGTAGCTATCGTAGGGCCTACTACAGGTGATGAGAGACTAACAATAGAGAAGATGATGGTAAATGGAGCGGAAGTTAGTACAGCTAATAATGGAGATAAGATGACTATGGAATTAGGTTTCCGTATTCGTAAAAACGACCAATTGTATAAAATAATAGATTAAGCATTAAGAATATGACAGTTTCAGGAAGAGTAGAGCTTATGGCTCCTGCAGGTAACTTCGAGTCTTTACAGGCCGCGTTAGATAACGGTGCAGACTCAGTGTATTTCGGAGTAGACCAGTTAAATATGCGTGCGCGTTCTACGGTAAACTTTTCTATTGATGATTTAGAAGAGATTGCGAGAAGATGTAAAGAGAAGAATGTACGTACTTATTTGACGTTAAACACTATCGTTTATGACCACGACTTATCAGTGGTTAAGACTTTATTGAATAAGGCAAAAGAGGCAGGGCTTACAGCAGTGATCGCGTCTGACCAGGCAGTGATCGCATCTGCAAGAGCGATCGGGTTAGAAGTACATATCTCTACTCAACTAAATGTCACAAACATTGAGACTGTTAAGTTTTATAGCTTATTCGCTGATACGATCGTGCTATCTCGCGAGCTGAGTTTGCGACAAGTAAAAAAGATCACTGAAGCTATCGAAAGAGAACAGGTGAAAGGGCCTTCTGGTAATTTGGTAGAGATAGAGATCTTCGGTCATGGAGCTTTGTGTATGGCTGTATCAGGGAAGTGCTATTTAAGCCTTCACTCACATAACTCTTCTGCAAACAGAGGAGCGTGTAAACAAAACTGTCGTAAGAAATACACGGTAATAGACCAAGAGAGTGGTTTTGAGATCGAGATAGACAATGAGTATATGATGTCACCTAAGGACTTATGTACCTTAGATTTCTTAGATCAAGTGATCGATGCAGGAACCAAAGTACTGAAGATAGAGGGTAGAGGTAGAGCTCCTGAGTATGTAGCAACTGTGATTCGTACCTATCGTGAGGCTATCGATGCTATCGCTGATGGTACTTACTCTCAAGAGAAAGTAGCAGAGTGGATGAAAGCTTTAGAAACGGTATATAACCGTGGATTCTGGAGTGGATATTACTTAGGACAGAAATTAGGAGAGTGGAGTGACAACCCAGGTAGTAATGCCACTCAGAAAAAAGTGTATGTAGGTAAAGCGGCTCACTATTTCCAAAAAGCGTCTATCGGAGAGTTTAAAATTGAAGCTTATGATATCAAGATTGGTGATAAGATCTTGATTACTGGACCGAGTACAGGAGCACAAGAGTTGATCGTAGAAGAACTATTCGTCAATGAGCAGAAGGTAGAGAAAGCGACTAAAGGAGATGACTGTACAATCAAAATTCCGTTTAGAATTCGCTTATCTGATAAGCTGTATAAAATAGTAGAGGCATAATGGTCATAGTTACGCTACAACGCGATAAGTGTATCGGATGTAATTATTGTGTTGAGGTTGCTCCTCAGCAGTTTCAGATGTCTAAGAAAGACGGAAAGACTGTCTTATTGAAATCTGTGAATAATAAGGGATTTCATACACTTAAGTCGCCAGATTATACTATTTTAGAGGCATGTGAACAAGCAGAGAAAGTTTGTCCAGTACATATCATTACCGTAAAAGATGTATAAGATGAGAAAGATATATTATTTAAGTACTTGTACGACATGTAAGCGTATCATGGCTGAAATGCCTGAATTAGATACGTTTGAACTACAAGAGATTAAGAAGAATCCTGTGACAGCAGCACAGTTAGAAGAAATGTATAAGCAAGTGGGTAGTTATGAAAAACTATTCAATAAGCGTGCTCAACTGTACAAAAGCGAAGGATTAAAAGACAAGAATCTTCAAGAAGATGATTTTAAAAAGCTTATTCTGGAGCAATACACTTTTCTAAATCGCCCAGTAATGTTTATCGATGGTAACATTTATGTCGGGAATAGTAAGAAAGTAGTAGAGGCTGCTATCGAACAAGTAAAGAATAAATAGTAGGCATAAACCTGCTAATAACTAATGGCCAACAGCAATGTTGGCCATTTTTTGTTTGGTTATGTAGTGGTAGGACAACATTTGAAGTCTCGTAAAGACAAAATTATTTCTTCTTGTAAGGCAACTAATCTTCTTATTGCTATTTTATGTCAATGTTTTTTATTCAATAATTATTTGGGATAAATATTGGTATAAGTATAGACGGTATGTCGTTTTTATTTGATTTCTTTCATTTAAGGGATTGTATTATAAATGTTAATTTTTAATATTTATTTAAGAAACTGATTGTTTTTATTTTTTTAATTATTAATATTGGAAATCAAAATATTTGATATTAATATATTTTTGAACTATTATTTTTAATAGTATGTGTTTTTTGTGAAGTTAGGACTGTTAATAAAAACATAAAAAATAAACGAACTAATCTTAATTACCTTAATAATGAAAAAAAGAAAACTTACCTGGTACACAAAGGGACTTTGTGCTGTTGTTTTATGCAGTTTTATAAGTTGTTCAAGTGATGACAATAGCACTGCTCCAAATGTAACTCCTCCAACAGAGGAACCTAATCCTGAAGGGCCAAAAGTGAAAGAAGCCGAAATTTCACTTGCTGTAATAGCATATACTCAAAATACAGCTACAGTTCAAATTAACTCTAAAGAGGCTAAGAGTGTTTACTATTATGTCGTTAAAGGAGATGATGTAAGTACAATTACTGTTGAGGAGATAGTTTCGAAAGGTGTAAAAGTGAAAGCAAATACTGAGGAAGAAGTTGTAGTAGATGCTTTGGAGGCAAATACCAAGTATACTGTGACAGCTATTGCTATTAATGCAGAAGACAAAGCGACAATTTTGAAATATCCTCAAACGATTAAGACTATGCAAAGTGCAACAATGCAAATCATAGCTGTTGAGGCTGATATCACAACGATGGAGTTTAAGTTTACAACTCAGTATGCTGAGAAAGTTGGCTATATTGTACAAGAGGCAACTGAAAAAGCTCCAACTGCTGAGGATGTTTTAGCCAAAGGTGTATCTATTGATAGACTTGATGGGGAGTCTACTTTAAAGGTTGACGGCTTGAGTGAAAACACAAAGTATAACTTGTATGTGGCGGCTATAGAAGCTTCTGGCAAGACATTACTGCAATCATCGGAGTTTTCTACAAAAGAAGATGTACAAGAAGAGGATGGAGTGATCAAGTTTACAGAGATAAAAGTAAATTCTGAAAGCCAAGGCTGGCTTAATGTTTATATTCTTAATCTAAAAGGTAAAGATTGGGAAGCAGGATTTGAAATAGGATCTATATCAGCAGAGTTGCATGAGCTTCCTACAGGAAAGTTCTATTATGCTTCTTGGTCAGAGGAGGTGTCGTCAGATGGTGTAGGTGAATACTTTATTAAGAAGAGAGATGGCTCAGAATCAATAAGAGATTTGGATAGTGGATCAATTGTTATTACTAAAGGAGCTAATAATACTTTCGATATAGAGATTAATATAGCACGAGATAGTGGTACTCCTTTTAAAGCAATTTATAATGGGCCAGTTCAAGTAATACCATATTAAATAAATAATTAGCATAGAGAGATGAGAAATAAATTTTTAATATTATTTGTGGCATTTGTAGGAGGATTATTTGCAGCTTGTTCAAGTGATGACAATAGTGTTCGCAATGTACCGGGTGAAGGAGAAAGTGAAACGCCCAAAGCAGAAGTAACACTTACTTTAGGTGAAGTAGGTGTAGATAAAGTTGATTTTACTGTGATCAGTAAAAATGCAGTACAAATCGCTTACTTGCTCACACCAAAATCGGATGAAAGTATAACTACAGAAGTTATCTTTCAAAAAGGTATCACTGTGGAGGTTAACAAAACCGTTGAAGTTACTGTAAATGATCTGCATCAAGATTCGGAGTATGACCTATACTTGGTAGCTAAAGGAGAGGATAAAGAAGTCAGTTTAATTAAGCATAGTTTTAAAACTCTTTTACCTAAAGGATTGGAGTTAGTAGATGGTTTTATGATGTATGACGATTTGGATGAAGCAACTGGCTTGTATCGCACAAACTTGATGATGTCAACAAAAAAGATGAGTCAAGATGGAAATGGGATAGAATACAAAGATGTTTTGATTTGGTTGTTGACTCAAGAGCCACTTGTTAAATTAACAGAGCAAAGTTACCAACTACCTTTTGGAAAAGTCGCTCCATTAGAGGGGAGTTATGATACTTGGAAACCTTTGATGTATTATGTTGGAAAACACGTTAAAGGTAGTGATGGCAAGCCAAATTTTCAAGGAACAGCTTGGATTAATTTTGACAAGAATAATAATGAGGATTACTTCGTTGCGGATGATACCAAAGCAACTTCTATTGAAATAGTAGATAATAAAGATGGATCATATACGATTTCTGGTAAATTGGTTGATAAAACTCGTGGTGAGGAACTGACATTTACATATACGGATAGTAAACCTGTTTTTGGCTGGTAGGAAAGTTAGAAATATTGATAAAGTTATTAAACGGAAAGAGAGGAACTATATGTTCCTCTTTTTTTTTAGGTGTATATAGCTTTTTATTTTCTGTTTAAATAATGAATGTCAAATTTTTAATCGTATAATTTGCTTGAAGGGATTAATTAGTTGAATGCTGTATTGAATTGCCCGTTATGCTTGATTTTGCGCTAATGGTAATCCTGTTTTTTAAGTCATTTGAAAGAGGGTGGTCGGCTTGTGGTCGGCATGTGATCGCATAGTGGTCGCATACTTTATAGGCAAATTCATGCGACCACTATGCGATTATTATGCTAACAGACGACTATCACTTAGAAGTTAAACTAATTTTAACGACAGTATTTTACCTTCGCAAATCAAATCTTTTTTTAATGGTGTGTTTATCTGGTTAGAAGGTGAATATGACGTTTTAAAACAAAAACAGCAATAGTTTCACTTCAATATTTTTTTGGTTATGATACTCAATCTTGTAGTATATAAGGCATTGAGGGCTGTTTTATTTTTTTAAGAAAAAGCTTGCATAATCCGATTTAAATTAGAAAACTTTGTCCATGCTTCTTTAAGCACAAATACGATATGAAGAAAACCGATTTAAATATGACTTTTATTTCTGACAACATTGCTCTTGCATTTGTTGCGGTTTCTTCTGTTTCTACATCGCGGGTATCTCGCGTCCGGGCTTAATCTTTTTTAGCCTTTTTTAATATAATGCCTTCTTTGGCATTATATCTGTACATATATCATTGATTTTTAATGCTTTTCAGACAGTTTGTATATTGTTGTACCTATTCGGTATCAATATTTAAGCGCGTTTGATTCCTAATCACTTGTTTTGAAATGAATTCAAATCAGTTTATCGTTATTCCTGCGAATGAAACACACGTAGGATATGCGGAACAAATTTGTGAAGAGATGGCTCAGTCGGCTCTTGCCAGAGGGACGGGTATCGCAAGAAGAAAACCAGAGTACGTAGCTACTAAAATGGTTGAGGGCAAGGCTGTTATCGCTTTGCACGTAGATGGTACGTGGGCTGGTTTTTGTTATATCGAGACATGGAGTCACGGTGATTACGTAGCCAACTCTGGACTGATTGTCAATCCTACTTTTAGAAAAGAAGGGTTGGCCAAAGCGATTAAAAAACGCGTATTCGAATTGTCAAGAGAGAAGTATCCAAAGGCTAAAATATTCGGTCTGACTACAGGGTTTGCTGTGATGAAGATCAACTCAGAATTAGGCTATGAGCCTGTTCCTTATTCAGAATTGACACAAGATGAGATGTTCTGGAAAGGGTGCGAGAGTTGTGTTAACTTCCAAATTTTACAGAGCAAAGAGAAGAAGAACTGTCTGTGTACAGCTATGCTTTGGAACCCTGAAGACAAAGAAAAAGAGCTTCGCAATAAAATAGACCAAAAGGCGAAAGCAAAAGAAAGACTCAAAGGAATGCAAAAAAAGTATTCTTTGCTCAAGAGATTGCAAATGCAATTAAAGAAGACAGTCAAAAAAACGAATCTATTTTAATTTTAAATCCATCTATCATGAACAATAAGAAAGTAGTATTAGCATTTAGCGGAGGATTAGACACGAGCTTCTGCGTCATTTATTTAAAAGAAGAATTAGGGTATGAAGTACACTCTGTAGTGGTAAACACTGGGGGCTTCGACGCTGAGGAAGTGAAGGTTATCGAGGAGAAAGCGTATGCCTTAGGGGTGGCTTCTCATACGACTATAGACGAGACAGAAGATTACTATAACGATAGTGTGAAGTACTTGATATTTGGTAACGTATTGAAGAATGCGACTTACCCATTATCAGTAAGTGCTGAGCGTGTATGTCAAGCTACAGCTATTGCTAATTACGCTAAGAAGATAGGGGCAGAAGCAGTAGCGCATGGTAGTACAGGTGCTGGAAATGATCAGGTGCGTTTCGATATGATCTTTAATATTTTGGTGCCTAATGTACAGATTATTACACCGATTAGAGATTTAAAGTTAAGTAGAGAGGAGGAGATTGACTTCTTGCAAAAACACGGTGTTGAAATCAATGCAGAGAAAGCAAAATACTCAATTAATAAAGGATTATGGGGAACTTCAGTAGGAGGAAAAGAAACCCTAACTTCTCATTTATATTTACCAGAAGAGGCATGGCCTACACCGATTACTAAAGTTACTCCTGAAACAGTGGAGATTACTTTTGAGAAAGGTGAGCCAGTAGCTCTAAATGGTAAGCAACTAAAACCTACTGAGGTTATCCAACAATTACAAGATATGGCACAACCATTTGGTATCGGTAGAGATATCCACGTAGGGGATACGATCATTGGTATCAAAGGTAGAGTTGGTTTTGAAGCAGCAGGACCTATTATTTTAGTGAAAGCTCACCACACTTTAGAGAAACATACGTTGACGAAGTGGCAATTGAGCTGGAAAGAACAATTAGCTTCATTCTATGGTAACTACTTACACGAAGGACAATTCCACGATCCAGTAATGAGAGATATGGAAGCATTCTTGAGTAGTACACAGCAGACCGTAAGTGGAAAAGTTACAGTAGAGTTACACCCACACCGTTTTGTAGTGATAGGTATAGAATCAGCGCATGATCTGATGTCTAATAAGTTTGGTAGCTATGGAGAGATGAACAATGCATGGACAGGCGAAGATGTAAAAGGATTCTCTAAGATTTTTGGTAACCAAGTAATGATTTGGCACAAAGTTAATAACTAAGAGCAATAGAACTATGCAAACAATAAAAGCAGGAATAGTAGGTGGAGCAGGTTACACTGGAGGAGAGTTACTAAGACTTCTCTTACCTCATCCCGCAGTAGAGATTGCCTTTGTACACTCTAATAGTAGTGCAGGTAAGCCTGTATATGAGGTGCATACAGACTTGTTTGGAGATACAGACTTACAGTTTACGAGTACCTTGATGCAGGATATCGATGTACTGTTCTTGTGTATGGGGCATGGCGATTCTAAAGTATTCTTAGCAGAAAATGACATTGATAAGGAGATTAAGATTATAGACCTCAGTCAAGACTTTAGATTAAAAGACACAGCAGGAGAGTTCGTTTACGGATTGCCAGAGCTGAATAAAGAGAAGATAAAGAAAGCGAATTACATCGCTAATCCAGGTTGTTTTGCTACAGCTCTTCAGTTAGCCTTGTTGCCTTTAGCACATGCAGCTAAGATGCCTGAGTCTGTTTATATCAATGCTTTGACAGGATCTACTGGTGCAGGTCAGAGTCTATCTACTACATCTCACTTTAGTTGGAGAGCGAATAATATATCCGTATATAAAGCCTTCACTCACCAACACCTTAGTGAGATAGGAGAAAGCCTTGTACAGTTACAGCCAGACTATGTACAGAACATTAAGTTTATCCCAGAGAGAGGAGACTTTGCGAGAGGGATTTTTGCCAGTGTGATGTTTGAATCGACTTTGACAGAAGAGGAATTGTATAATGTTTATGAGAAGTATTATGCATCGCATCCATTTACGCATGTAAGCAAAAAGGGTATTGACTTAAAGCAAGTGGTAAATACGAATAAATGCTTGGTGTCTATCGTAAAGAATGGAAATGATGTATTAGTGACCAGTGCGATAGATAACCTACTAAAAGGAGCAAGCGGACAAGCTGTTCAAAACATGAACTTGCTATTCGGATTAGACGAAAAAACAGGTTTACAACTAAAAGCTTCGGCTTTCTAACAACGATTTATTATGATGAAATTATATGATGTATACCCACTGAACCCTATCGAGATTGTAAAAGGATTAGGGAGTAGAGTATATGACAACAACGGTCAAGAGTATTTAGACTTATATGGAGGGCACGCTGTGATCTCTATCGGACATACTCATCCGCACTATGTAGCGAGATTAACTGACCAATTAAACAAAATCGGATTTTATTCTAATTCTATAGAAATTCCTCTACAACAGCAATTAGCTGCCTTATTAGGGGAAGTAGCTGGGTTGGACAATTATCAATTGTTTTTGTGTAATTCAGGAGCAGAAGCAAATGAAAACGCTTTAAAATTAGCTTCTTTTTACAATGGTAAAAAGAAAGTAATCGCTTTTGATAAAGCTTTTCACGGGAGAACATCTCTTGCCGTTTCTGCTACTGATAACCCAAAGATAGTTGCCCCAGTTAATCAAACGGAGAACATTGTGTTCTTGCCTTTTAACGATGAAGAGGCTCTTGAACAAGCATTTGCCTCTTATGGTGATGAAGTAACAGCAGTGATTATAGAAGGGATACAAGGTGTAGGAGGAATACAAGTAGCGACTGATAGCTTCTTAGCGAAGATTAGAAGTCTTACTACACAGTACGGAGCTGTATTTATCGCAGACGAAGTACAGTGTGGATATGGACGTACAGGTTCTTTCTATGCAGTGAATGACGGTGGAGTGAGTGCTGATATCTATACGATGGCGAAAGGTATGGGGAACGGATTTCCTATTGGAGCAATGGCGATTGGAGAGCAGTTTAAGCCATGGCATGGACAGTTAGGAACTACTTTTGGAGGAAATCACTTAGCTTGTGCAGCAGCCTTATCTGTATTAGAGGTTATGAAGCAAGACAATCTAATGGCGAATACCGCCCAAGTAGGGAACTACTTAATCAATGAATTAAAGAAATTAGATAAGATACAGGAAGTAAGAGGAAAAGGACTAATGATCGGAATAGACCTTGCTCCTGAGTTAAAAGAGGTTCGCAAAGAACTATTAGTGAAAGATCACATCTTTACGGGTAATGCAAGCCCTAATGTAATTCGGTTGTTACCAGCATTAAATCTGACTCAAGCTGATGCAGATTTATTCTTGGATAAATTCAACAACAGATTACAACAATTCTAAAAAGACAATTACAATGAAACAATTTTTTTCCGTTAACGATATACCTTCCCTATCTAAAGCAGTAAATAGCGCATTAGCGTGTAAGGCAAACCCTTTTGCAGAAGAAACTCTTGGCAAGCACAAAACAATAGGTTTAGTATTCTTAAACCCAAGTTTGCGTACAAGGATGAGTACTCAGAAGGCTGCTATGAACTTAGGGATGAATGTAATGGTGATGAATATGACATCAGACGGTTGGGCTTTAGAGACTAAAGACGGCGTAGTGATGGACGGAAATACAGCAGAGCATATTAGAGAAGCCGCTGCGGTGATGGGTGAGTACTGTGATATATTAGGACTTCGTTCGTTCCCAGGGTTAAAAGATGCTGAGGAAGACTATAGCGAAGAATTGTTTAGCAAGTTCGCTAAGTACTGTGGCAAACCTGTAGTGAGCTTAGAGAGCGCGACAAGACATCCACTACAGAGCTTCACAGACTTAATCACGATAGTAGAGCACTTCGATTATAACTATGACGCTGCACAAGATAAATTAGTACCTCAAGGCAAAAAACCTAAAGTAGTATTGACATGGGCACCGCACGTTAAGGCACTTCCACAGGCAGTACCGAACTCTTTCGCAGAGTGGATGTGTAGAGCTCAGGCAGAAGGTCTTGTAGACTTTGTGGTGACTCATCCAGAAGGTTATGCGCTGAAAGAGGAGTTTACAGCAGGAGCTACAGTGACTACTAATCAGGACGAAGCTTTAGCAGATGCTGACTTCGTATATGTAAAGAACTGGTCGAGTTATGAAGACTACGGACAGATAACGTGTACAGATCAATCTTGGATGTTGACTTTGGATAAATTAGAAGCAACGAATCAAGCCAAAGTAATGCACTGCTTACCTGTTAGACGTGATTTAGTGATCTCGTCAGAAGTATTAGATAGCGATAGTTCTATTGTGATACAAGAAGCAGGAAACAGAGTATGGGCAGCACAAGCTGTATTAAAAGAAATGCTTAAAAACCAATAAATTATGCAAAGCCTTACAGTTATTAAGATAGGAGGTAATATCGTCGATGACGAGTCTGCGTTGAACGCTTTTTTAGACATCTATGCTCGTATAGAAGGCCCTAAGGTCTTAGTACACGGTGGAGGTAAATTAGCTACGCGTATGGCTACTCAGTTAGGGATAGAAACTCAGATGGTCAATGGGCGTCGTATCACTGATGAGGCGATGTTGCCTATAGCTGTAATGGTGTATGCAGGTTTGATAAACAAACAAATCACTGCACAACTTCAAGCAAGAGGTTGTGATGCGATGGGAATCTCAGGAGCAGACGCTAAGCTGATACAGAGTCATAAACGCCCTATCGAGCCGATAGACTACGGCTATGTCGGGGACTTTGAGGCAAGCGATGTGAATGTGATTCGATTACAACAATTGTTAGAGATAGGGATTAATCCTGTATTCTCTGCGATTACGGCTGATAAGGAAGGCCAACTACTAAACACCAATGCAGATACTATTGCTTCTAATATAGCAGTTGCTCTTGCTACTAAGTATAAAGTAGCCTTAGTCTATTGCTTTGAGCGCAAAGGGGTATTGCAGGACATTAACGATGAGAACTCTGTGATCACTACCATTGATCAAGAGAACTTTACACAACTAAAACAACAAGGGGTGATAGCTGATGGTATGTTGCCAAAGATAGAGAACGCTTTGGCGGCTGTCAACCAAGGAGTAGATAAGGTATGTATCAAGAAAGCAGAGGATCTATTAGATATAAAAGCTGGTACTACGATTCAACTTTAATAGAATATAACAAGACAACGACCCATAACTATATAAAACCACAATGAAAGACAACTTATCACAACAGGCAATAGCTTTATTAGAAAGCCTTATAGCATCACCATCTTTTAGTAAAGAAGAGCACTTGACTTCTGATCTAATAGCCAACTTTTTAGAGTCTCATGGAGTAGCTATTCACCGAGAGCTTTTTAATGTATGGGCGTTTAATAAGCATTATGATCCGAGTAAGCCTACGATCTTATTGAACTCTCACCACGATACCGTGAGACCAAATAAAGACTATACCCGTGACCCTTTTAAGCCTGAGGTTATAGATGGCAAGTTGTTCGGATTGGGGAGTAATGATGCTGGAGGGTGCTTGGTCTCTTTAATCGCTACATTTCTACACTTCTATGAGAAAGAGGGGATGAAGTATAACTTCTGTATCGCTGCTACGGCAGAAGAAGAGATATCGGGTAATGATGGCTTAGAATTTGTAATACCTAAATTAGGAGAATTAGAATTCGCTATTGTAGGAGAACCTACACAAATGCACTTAGCTGTAGCAGAACGAGGACTAATGGTACTCGACTGTGTAGCTCATGGGCGCTCAGGACATGCAGCGCGTAATGAAGGAGACAATGCGATATTTAAAGCGATAAAAGATATAGAGTGGTTTAATACCTATCAGTTCCCTAAGGTATCTGAGGAGTTTGGACCTATCAAGATGAGTGTGACGATGATCAATGCAGGTACACAGCATAATGTGGTGCCTTCTACTTGTGACTTTGTAGTAGATGTACGTGTGACAGATGCTTATACAAACGAAGAAGTATTAGAGATAGTGAGACAGCATGTAGACTGTGAGGTCAATGCGCGTTCTACTCGATTAAAGCCTTCGTCTATAGCTAAAGATCACCCTATCGTACAGGCGGGTATAGCCTTGGGTAGAGAGACCTATGGCTCACCTACGACGAGTGACCAAGCCTTGTTAAGTATTCCATCGCTTAAGTGTGGACCTGGCGACTCTGCTCGCTCGCATACAGCAGACGAATTCGTCTATGTAAAGGAGATAGAAGAGGGAATAGCCTTGTATATAGAGATGTTAACGCAAATCGTGTAGCAAATGAAATTATGGCAAAAGAATACCACTGTAGATAGTAATGTAGATACCTTCACAGTAGGACAAGATAGAGTGTTAGATATGAACTTGGCGGCATTTGACGTTATGGGGTCATTAGCACATACACAGATGTTAGAAAGTATAGGATTATTAGAGTCAGAAGACTTAGTCCTTATTCAAAAAGAATTAAAACAGATATACCAAGAGATATTAGCTGGTCAATTCGAGATAGAAGATGATGTAGAAGATATACACTCTCAAGTAGAGTTATTATTGACCAGAAGAATAGGTGAGGCTGGTAAGAAGATACACTCAGGACGTTCAAGAAACGACCAAGTATTAGTAGACCTTAAACTTTATTTTCGCCATGAGATAGAGGAGATTGTGACTAAGACGAAGGAGGTATTTGATACACTACAGCAATTGAGCAATCAGTATAAAGATGTATTACTGCCTGGCTATACGCATTTACAAATCGCAATGCCTTCGTCATTTGGCTTGTGGTTTGGGGCGTATGCAGAGAGCCTTGTAGACGATTTAGAGATGATGCTGGCTGCGTGGAAGGTGACGAATAAGAACCCATTGGGATCAGCTGCAGGTTATGGTTCATCATTTCCACTAAACAGACAGATGACTACAGACCTATTAGGCTTTCAGTCTATGAACTATAATGTAGTGTATGCACAGATGGGCAGAGGGAAGACGGAGCGTATCTTAGCACAAGGGTTAAGCGCTATTGCAGCTACTTTAGCTAAGTTCGCGATGGATGGATGCTTGTATATGAGTCAGAATATGGGCTTTATCAAATTCCCAGATCATTTGACTACAGGTTCGAGCATTATGCCACATAAGAAGAATCCAGACGTTTTAGAGCTTATTCGTTCAAGATGTAATAAGATACAAGCCTTGCCTAACGAAATAGCCTTAATGACTACTAATTTGCCTTCTGGGTACCACAGAGATCTTCAGTTGTTAAAAGAGAACTTGTTCCCAGCTTTCACTTCATTGAAAGAGTGTTTAGATATTCTGAAATTGATGTTGGACAATATAGAGGTGAATAAAGAGATATTAAGCGATCCGAAATACGACTATTTGTTTAGCGTTGAGGTAGTGAATGATTATGTGCTAAAGGGGATGCCTTTTAGAGAAGCATATAAAGAGATAGGGCTGTCGATAGAGGCAGGTACTTATCAACCGTCAAAAGAGGTAAACCATACACACGAAGGTAGTGTAGGTAACCTGATGAATGAAGCAATCAAAGGAGAGTTTGACCGTGTGTACACGTCATTCAACTTTGACCAAGTAAATGAGAAACTAGTAAGTTTAGTGTTGTGATAGATTGAAAGAGGCTTTTCCACGCGGTGGGAGAGCCTTTTTATTTATAATAGTTTATTTTGCCTTTTAATTGAAGCTAATGTGCATTAAAATAGGTAACGCTATTTTTTATGATATAAAGTAGATGAATTGTAAGTTTATTGCGCCTTATTTGTGCTTTTTTATAAAAAATATTTAAATTTTGTTAAAAAGTGAAATAAGTTTTGGTTGTCAAAAAAAATTAAATACATTTATACAAAATATGATAATAATCATATTTTAATTCCTGACTTTAATTCCTAAAACGAAGTAGGAGTGACCAATTAAATTAAAAGTGAAGCTAAGTTGAAAAAGAGGTTATATGAAAATATAACCTCTTTTTTGTTTTTTGTATGTAGTGATTATTGCCTTGAGCAATTTTTTAAATATCATCGTAATCAACGTAGATCTCATCAGAAGTAACAATTGCTTGACAAGACAGAATTAGACCATCTTCTACTTCTTGGTCCGTTAGAATACTGTTGAGTTTCATCGTAGCAGATCCTTTTATAATACGGCACATACAAGAACTACAGATACCACCTTGACAAGAATAAGGAGCATCTAGACCTGCCTCAAGAACACCATTTAACAACACTTGATCTTTTGCCATTTCGAAAGTAGTTTCATCATCATCAACCAAAGCAGTTACTTTAATTGTTCCTCCACCAGTTATTTCTATTGGAGCAGCTCCATCTGTATTAGGTGTAAAGATTTCAAATGAGATATTTTCCTTAGTGACTCCTCTATCTTGTAGAGTAGCACTTACTGTATCAATCATATCTTCAGGACCGCAAATGTAGAATTGTTGAAAGGTTGTATCCTTGTGTTTATTGTTAACTACAAAGTTGATTGCTGCTTTATCTATACGTCCAAAAATTGAATCGTTTTCTCTAATACGAGAGTAAACGAAGTGGATAAACAAACGTTCTTTGTACTGCTCTTGCAGTCTGTATAACTCATCGCGGAAGATTGTCTCCTCAGCATTTTTATTCCCATAGATGAGTACAAATTTGCTGTTTGGTTCTTGTTCTAATGTTGTTTTTAAAATAGCAATCACTGGAGTGATTCCACTACCAGCAGCAAATGCAGCATAGTTATTAGATACAGTAGCATTCGGTTCGAATGTAAATCTTCCTTCAGGAGCCTCAACTTCTAATTGATCACCTGCTTTCAGTATTTCATTTGCGTAACTTGAGAATATTCCATTTTCAACTTTCTTTACGGCAATTCTCAATTCTCCACTGGTAGGAGTTGAGCAGATAGAATAGGCTCTGCGAATCTCTTTCCCCTCATGTTGATATTTAATATTGAGATATTGCCCTGCTGTGAATTTATAATCCTGTTGTAAATCGGCTGGAATATCAAATGCTATTGATACTGCGTTAGGAGTCTCTCTGCGAACTTCTTTTACAGTTAATAGATTAAATCTTGACATAGTTAGTTTAGTTTGAACTGACAAAAATACAAAAGTGATTGAGTAAAAGGTAAACTTATTCTTATTATGAAGCTTTCTTTTACAGTTTATTAACTATTTAAGGTACATACTATTATGCGTGCATAGTTTTAATGCGCAGTTTATACTATAATCTACTTAGATTGTTTCTTTTGAGATGTCTTACTTTTTTTTTGAATAATTTTTCGAGTCAGCTGTAACAATGATTGAGAATGTACGTCTAATTGAAAATAGAAAGCCTTTTATTAATGCAAGCGATTCATGCGGAATATTTGATTTGTATTATTCTGTTGCCTTGGTTTGTTTTATTTTAGGACCTTAGAATAAAGGTTTTTTTATTGAATCTAAAAAGATAACATATTGTTTCTTAGTGATTTGATCTTGTTTCAAGTGTAAGGGATTATACTGTAGAAGAATTAGGGGGTAACCCATTGAATAGGAATATTTACTTTGTTTTGATTCTTTTGATGTTAGTTCAAAAGACGTAAAATTATAGCAGAGGTAATTATATTAGTTAGTAGTATGCAAAAAGGTCACTTCGAATGAAGTGACCTTTTATTATTGTGTATCTAATTAGAAACTTGCTTTAAATTGTTCTAAGAAGCGAACATCGTTTTCGTAGAACATACGGATATCTCCGATTTGGTATAATAACATTGCGATACGCTCAATTCCCATACCAAAGGCAAAACCACTATATTCGGTAGGATCGATATTACAGTTCTTAAGAACATTTGGATCAACCATACCACATCCCATAATCTCTAACCATCCAGTTCCTTTTGTAATTCGGTAATCTGTTTCGGTTTTAAGACCCCAATAGATATCTACTTCAGCACTTGGTTCAGTAAAAGGGAAATACGAAGGACGCAATCTAATCTTAGATTTTCCAAACATCTCTTTTGTGAAGTATAACAAGGTTTGTTTTAAATCAGCGAAAGAAACGTCTTTGTCAATATATAAACCTTCAACTTGGTGGAATATACAGTGTGAACGTGATGAAATAGCTTCGTTTCTAAATACGCGCCCTGGAGAAATAGTTCTCAATGGAGGTGTATTCTTTTCCATATAACGCACTTGTACAGATGATGTATGTGTACGCAGTAAGTGCTCTGGATTGGTTTGAACGAAGAAAGTATCTTGCATATCACGTGCTGGGTGATATTCCGGGAAGTTCAACGCAGAGAAATTATGCCAGTCATCCTCTATTTCAGGACCTTCAGATATATTAAATCCAATACTATTGAAGATATCTACGATTTGGTTTTTTACTAATGAAATAGGATGTCTTGAACCAATTTCTAAAGGGTAACCTGGTCTTGTAAGATCTCCATATAAACCTTGTATATCTTTTGACTCTAGTTCTTCTTGAATTGATTTTACTTTAGCCTCAACAATATTTTTTAACGAGTTGATTATCTGACCAAACTCTTTTTTTTGCTCGTTCGGCACAGTTTTAAAGTGTGCGAATAGGTCATTTAAGATTCCTTTCTTTGATAAGAATTTAATTCTAAATGCTTCAAGCGTCTCTTTATTATCGGTGTGAAATAACTCTGCTTCACCGATGTATTCTTTTATTTTATCTATCATCTTAAGTAAAGTAAAGCGCAAATTTACTGCTTTTCAATTAGACATTAAAATTTTAAAACCTTATTCTTTTGATAATTCTTTGTAATGTAGCTTATTCTATAAACTTATTCTCCAGGAAGTAATTTACAATTGCTTCTTTCATTAATACACTTTGTTCACCTGCTTTTAATGCTGGTAAGTGCTCTAAAGTTTTGTAGTGAGGCCAACCGTCATTGTCAAAGTATTCAAACTCATAGTACCCATAAGGCTCTAATAATTTACATATTGCAATGTGCATTAGGTTTATTTTTTCGTCTTTCTTATAGCGTTTTTTTATTTTTCCTAATTCTTGTACGCCTATTAAATATATAATTGCTTCTAAGTCTAATGTTTCACCATCTCCAAAGCGCTCTGATATTTTGGTAACAACCGATTGCCATCGTTGTTTTAATTGTTCATCTCTTGCCATATTATTTTATAATAAGTTGACAAAGATACAATTTGCAATTTGATTCTGTTTTATTCTGTTGAGGTTGATACCATATTTTACAAATTGGAATCATTATTGTATAACGGACTAAGATTGAATTGTTTTTTTGAGGTTTGTCTTTTTGAGATAATGCGCAAAAAGACCTGATTTTGGATGAATTATTTTTTAAAGTAAGTCATAAGATGAGTTTTTGTAATATATTCGTAATAAAAATAGGTTGATGGTTTTAGATATAATCACTGGTATTGTTTTAGTATATGGTATTTATATAGGTTTGAAGAAAGGTTTGTTTGTTTCTGTAGCAGCCTTTTTATCAATTCTTATTGGTATAATTGGCGCTTTGAAGTTTTCGAACGTTGTCAAAGAATTGCTGTTCACTAAATTAGGATGGGATACCTCTTTTCTGCCTATTATCTCTTTTATCTTGACCTTCTTCTTATCGATTTTACTTGTGAAATTCGTCGCTAATATGCTGACTAAGGTTTTCGAGACTGTTTATTTAGGTTTTGTTAATCGACTTTTTGGTGCTTTGTTCCAAATCCTTGTAGTTATCTTGGTAGGAAGTGTTTTTCTTAGTTTATTCGATGAGGTAAATAATATATTCAAGCTTGTGGAAACAGAAACTTTGCAGCAGTCTTATAGTTATAAGACTTACTTAGTTTTATCGGAAGACATTCTACCAAGTTTGTACAATATGGTTAAGTCCTTGTTTGCAAGAAGCGTGGACATGCTTACTACACCAGAGGAACCTACAGCTGTTTAATCGATTGTGTATAGGGCTAAAAATAAAAAAGGGGACAAAAGAAATTATTCTTTTGTCCCCTTTTTTACTATATCACTTTGATGGATTTCTTCTCTATCCAACCCTCTTCTTGGTTGTCCAATTGTACCTTTATCCAAAGAGATTTTTCTTCCAATACATGAACTCTTGTTCCTTCGTGGAGCTCTCTAATGGTATCAGAAGTATGTCGCGCTTCACTTTTTAGCTCTAAGACTTTGTCGAAAATGATTCCTGAATAAGCGTCACTTTTATAATGGTCTTCAAAGTAAGCGCTATAAGCTGTCACTAAACTTAAAAAGAGAAAGAGTATAAGGCAGGTAAAGCTTAGTTTCTTTACATTACTTTTAGTGGTTAAATAGTAGCAGATAAAGCAAATTAAGACTAAGAATGCTGCAAGTGTACTCAGAGTAGCCCATTGATTAACTGTTAGTATTCCTAAACTTTGGTGTATGATATCTTGTTGGTCGTATTCTTTTACAATAGTAATATCATCTTCAAGATTCTTTCGAGCATAATTTAGATTTGTGAGAAAGGCCTGGGTATCTGGAGCTAACTTTAGCGCTTTTTCATAATAGTAAATAGCATCTGTATTGTTATTTAATTTATAATAAGCATTGGCCAAATTGAAGAAAACCTCAGGAGAATTATCTTTCTCTTGGATTAACTCGTGATAGATTTCTATAGCCTTTGCATAATTCTCTTTTATATATAAGCTATTAGCATTGTCAAACTTCTTTTCCCACTGACTTTTGTCTTGTGCGAAAGAAACAGATGGTAAAGCAAATAATAGGATATAGATTATATATTTCATCATTGTTTACTTTAATTGTTTTTCTAATTGACTTATTACTTGTATAGCAGATTCGTAATCTTTGTTTGTATCTACCTGTTCAGTGGGAGTGTATCTTGCCCATTCACAAGCATTCTTTAGCTCCATAAATGCAGTAATTTGCTCCTCTGTCACTTGGTTATCTTGCAGTAGATCCTGAATTGTTTCATTACTCATCTCTGATGTTTCTATTTTTAGTTTAGCCTTAAGGAAGTTGTGTAAGCAACGTTCTAAAGCTTCATAGAAACTATCTTTGTCTTTTAAGTGCTTTTTAGCTTCCGATAAATATTTGCGCGCTAATCGGTTGTTCGTGCGTAATCGGTTTCCTTCTATGTCATTGTCTAAAGAGCGTTTTCTATTCACAGCCAATACAAAGAATGGAATTGCAGCTATTGGAAATAATGTCAATAGGTAATAAGTAGTCGACAACCAATAAGCTGTTTCGGATTCAGTAGAAATAAAAGTAGCCGTGTTCTCTATGGGTTGAAATAGTTCACTATTGTCTATTGCCTCAGAGTCTTGAGCATGTTGAATTGTTGTGTTTGTTGGCAATGCAGGCCCATCTATAACGGCAATCTTTAGACTATCTGTCGAAATGGTTTTATACGATTTACTCGATAGATCAAAGTATGAAAACTCCATAGGCTGAATATAGTAATCCCCTTTGTATTGCGGAATAATAGTATATTCATTTGCTCTTTTTCCCTGTAATCCGAATACAGTTGGAGTAACCTTCTCTGTGTAAACGGGGTCATATAACTCTAATGCCGAATGAGCTTTTGGCTCGGGAATCGTTAATAAATTCAGGTTCCCTTGACCAGATACTTCCACTTTTAAGGTGAATGGATCACCAGCTTTTAACTCTCTTTTGGAAGGAGTAACCTTAAAGTTGAGTTTTCCTACGCCACCACTGAAATTGAGTGGTTTACCTTGCTCTGGCAATGCTTTGCTATTTATAGTAACCTTATTGGTGCCAATTTCTTTTTCGACATAGCCAACTTCAGGAAAACCGAAGAAATCTCGTCTACCTGTATAAACTTGCGCTTGAACATCAAGAACAAGTGGATCTATAGTATAACTACCTACTTCTTGTGCCATAACTACATCTCTTTTGATTTCGATGTAGTTGTATGTTTCTCCTTTGTATTTCCCAACCTTTATTTCAGGTTGTCTTGTTGGGGGAATAGTATGTACCCAAAAATCTTTGTACGTAGGTATTTTTTTACCACTATAACCAGAGAGTCCTTCTTTAAAATATATTTTAAAACTAATGTTTACTGGCTCATTAACATAAGGATTCGCGTTGCTAACCTCGGTCACTAAATGTATGTGCTCGAGGGATTGTTGTTGAATTTGATTTAATTCACCACTACGTCCCCTGTTTGGAGTATTTTGCTTTTGTACTGCGTCAACAAAAGTAATGGATAGGGGATTAGTTTTATATTCTTTACCCTCAATCTCAATAGTGGCAGGTCCAATTTTGAAATTACCTTTTCGAGTCGATTGTAAGAAATAAGAATAAGTCTTCGAAAAAGTCTTTTTGCCATTTATCCATGACTGACTAACAGCTTGATTAGGCCCTCCAACGATTTTTAAACCATTGAAGTTTGGTGGGGTAAAGTTATCTCCATCACCATCCATTACGAAGTCAATACGAACATGTTCATTTAGGGGCACATTTTCTCTGCTAACTTTTGCTTCGAAAGTGTATTGTGCCCATAATGCTTGACTACAGATAAAACATATTAATAGTATGTATTTCTGAAATGATTTCATTTTCTACCAGTCTTTTTTGCGTTCATTCTTTTTGTCACCCGTATTTTTTCCTTGTGTGGCAGCCCCTTTGCCTTTGTTGATGATTCGTTGTTGTACTTGTTTCTCTTTTGTTTCAAGTGACTGTAATATCTGATTCATTTGAGCTTGTGTTGCCGTTTGTGGCATTTGACTCATATTACTTGGCATTGGCTGCTGTTGTGATGGTTGATTCTCTTTATCCTTGTCAGAGTTGTCTTTATCTCCATCTTTTTCATCAGAATCTTCCTTGTCCTCTTCTTTATTTTCTTGCTTCTTGTTATCCTTGTTTTGAGGTTTTTTATTTTCCTCCTCTTTGTTTTCTTCTCCTTTTTTATCTTTCGGATCTTTATCCTGATCCTTTTTATCTTTATCCTGACCATTTTGGTCTTTATCTTGACCTTGTTGATCTTTGTTTTGATCCTGTTGATCTTTGTTTTGATCCTGTTGATCTTTGTTTTGATCCTGTTGATCTTTATTTTGATCTTGTTGATCTTTATTTTGATCTTGTTGATCTTTATTTTGCTGCTGCTGATTTAGTTTTTTTGCGACAGCATAATTATACCTTGTTTCTTCATCTTTCGGATTATTTTTCAGTGCAGACTTGTATGCTTGTTCGGCTGCTTTATAATCCTTTAATTTCATATATGAGTTACCTATATTGTGGTAGGCAAGGTGTTTTTCAGATTTAGAATCGGCAACTTTAATAGCACGTTCATAAGCCGAAATAGCTTCTTTTGTTCTACCTTGTTTTAGCAAGGCATTCCCTAAATTATATTCGGCTGTAGCATTGTTTTCCAATTTAGAATTAGCTATTCTATAGGATGCTTCAGCTTGTGCGTAATGTTTTTGTTCATATCCTTCATTTCCTTTACTTAGGGCTCTACCAGCACTTTGTGCAAAAGTAGCTAAGGACATAAAAAAGAAAGTTATTATATATAATAAGTGCTTCATAATCAAAAATCATTAATCATTATCTTCATTCTTTTCATTGAACAGGTTTAGATTTTTCATCCATTGTGTTTTGCGCTCTAAAATGAATAAGTCAATGAAAATTAAAATAAATGCAAATGCCAAAAACCACTGAAATTGTGATTGATATTCAGAAATCTGTTGAGATTCAAAGTCTGTTTTTTGAATCTTATTCAAGTCATTTTTAACTAAATCAACGACTTCTTGGGTATTAGATCCATAGTAATATTTGCCTCCCGTTTTTTCTGCAATGTGTTTTAAAGTATTTGGATTGAGTTTTGTAATCACAATTTCGTTGTCCCAATCTTTTTTATACTCAACGCCTTTGGCAGTGCGAATAGGTATTGGACCTCCTTTTTCAGTACCCACTCCGATAGTGATAATCTTTATTCCTTTTTGAGAAGCAATAGCGATAGCGCCATCCATTTCTTCTCCGTGATCTTCACCATCAGAAATGAGGATCATCACTTTACTGGTATTTGGGTTATCATAAAAGTTACTCGCTTCATAGATTGCATCTTCAAAAGCGGTACCTTGAGAGGATACCATATCCGTATTCATGGTTTGCAAATACATTTTTGCAGCATAGTGGTCTGTTGTAATTGGAAGCATCGGGAAAGCTGTTCCAGCATAGCCAACTATTCCAACTCTATCAGGTCCGAGATTATTGATAATCTGTGAAACCAGTTGTTTCATTTTAGCCAAACGATCTGGCGCCATGTCCTCTGCAAGCATACTCTTAGAAACATCCAAGGTAAATACAATGTCAATACCCTGACGTTTGACTGTTATCAATTTGGTTCCAATTTTCGGATTAACTAATCCTATTACAATCGAAACTAATGCCATAAGATAAAGACCAGCCTTGATGATTGACTTATTCTTAGATCTGTTTGGCGCTAATATTTTCATTGCTTTGTGCGTAGCAAAAGTAGATTGCTTTCTTTTCTTCCATAGCAAATCAGCAATGATAAGACCTACAATTGCTGCAATTACAATTAATAAAAGAAAGTATTTTTTATTATCAAGTTCCCACATAATAAACTTATATAAATCCTCTAAAAAGAGTTTTTCTTAGTATTATTTCAATGCTTAAGAGAATAAAACTTATTAAAGCAAACAAGTGAAATTTCTCATCTGTATTAACGAACTTTTGCTCGTCTATTTTTGTCTTCTCTAATTGGTTGATTTCTTCATAAATATTTTTTAAGCTATCTGTGTCAGTTGCTCTAAAATATTGTCCTCCTGTCATCTGAGCGATTTCCTTCATTAATTCTTCGTCAATCTCTACTTGGACTTTTTCATATACAACTTCTCCATTAGGTTTCATACCTACTGGTGAATCTGCCAAACCATTTGTACCTATACCAATAGTGTAAACTTTTATGTTGTATTCCTTTGCTATTTTTGCTGCCAATATAGGATCAATTGCTCCCGTATTATTTACTCCATCTGTTAATAGGATAATGACTTTACTCTTAGCAGGACTATCTTTTACTCTGTTTATCGCTGTTCCCAATCCTACGCCAATAGCAGTACCATCTTCAATTTCATTGCTATACGTTATGGTGCGCAGTGCATTTAAGATAAGTGGCTTATCACTTGTAGCTGGAGTTTTTGTATAAGCTTCAGCAGCGTAGATTACAATTCCTATGCGATCACTTACGCGTTGTTTGACAAAGTCAGCAGCTACAGTTTTCAAGGCTTCCAATCGATTAGGCTGTAAATCTCTCGCTAACATACTTCCTGAGATATCCATTGCCATGATAATATCTATACCATGTGTAGAATGTATCTGATGATCCACACTGATTATTTGAGGTCGTGCTAATGCTACAATCAAGGTTGATAAAGCTAATAGCCTTAGTACAATAGATACAGGTAGTAGCTTTATGAGAATTGATTTACTATTTCTTATTCCTTTTGTCGTACTTAACTTTACTGTAGCATGTTGTTTTTTTCTATTGATATACCAAATATAAAATGCCACTGGTAGCAATAGAAAAAGCCAAAATAACTCTGGATTTAAAAAAGTTACATTTTTCATTATCATTTTTCTTCATTGTATTGAATTGATTCAAATACTCTTTGAACTAATTCAACTGCAAGTTTATCATTATTTCGATAGAAAACCCATATCTGACTACGGTTCTCACCATATTGGGTCAGTACTCCTTCAAATTCTATTTCTTCTATTTTACCTGTCTCCGTATCTTCTAATTTGAAACTACCAAATACTTCTGTACCTACTATACCTTTTGAGTTCTCAAAGTCATCTTCCTCATATTGTATATCCGTTACTTTGTAATTTTGCGTAATTGCCTTTATCGCATGAGCGATTATTTCCTTCTCAGTTGATTTGAACTCTTTAGTCGTTACTGAATTACTCAATATCATACTGATAGGGTCCTCCAAAGTTTTGAATCTAAACTGCTGTATTGATTCTAAACCATCAAGTTTCGCTTCTTGAATTACAGTTTCATTTTTGCGTACTAACACGACTGGAGTAGTAATAGTGATACCTGGATTTGACCCATACGTACTACTAATCCATTCTTTTTCCAATAGTTTCTTTGTGTTGTTAAACGTAAATAGACTGTACTCTCTTTCACTTGCAGTAGTGAAGTAATAGCCTATTCCTGTAAGTAACATTAAGAAAACGGATACGCCAATTGGCAACCAAATACGAAAGCGCATACGGCGTCTTTTCCTTTCTTCTCGTCTTCTAATTCGCTCTGTCTGAGTAGCTGCAGATATAGGATAAGCCTCGTTAATCTTATCTACGATTCCCTGTATCTTACTCGTATCTCCTTGGATTTCACTCTCAGTTGGTTGAGATTTGGCAAACTTTACTAAGTCAGCTGTTTCGAGAATTCTTTTGAACTCATTGATAACCTCTGGTTTTAGTTTGATATTCTTATCTCTTAAAGTGTTTTTTAAGAGTATCATAATCTCATAGGTGGTCATTTCTCTTGCAGAAATATCAAATGTATCTTCAAGAAAGTTTCTTACGACATTACTCATCTCTGAATAATATGGTTTAGCATCTCCTCTCGTCCAGTTCTTTTTCTCCTCAAGTTTTTTTAATTTCTTGACTGCTTTCTCATAAGGGGTTTTATATTTATCGTCCTCAGTTAGGTTTTTCTCCTGCTTGTATTTAATGAATAAGTACAATGCTATACCTACGACGATGGATAAAACGACGAAAATGATGTAATACCAGTAAGTAGAAAATGATGCACCCTCTTTTGAAATACCCTTAATTTCATATAATGGAGTTTTTAGAGTATCTACTTGTACAGGTAATACGTTAATTCTTACCGAATCAGTCTTGAACATTGATGCATCTACAATGACTGGTACCTGCGGAAGAGTGTAGGAACCTTCATCGAATTGCGTTAAATCATACTTCTTGATTAACTCTATATCATCTTGTTTTACAACTGTATCTGTCGGATAGTTCTCTATGACTTCAAAAGCTCCAATTTGTTCTGTTTCAGGAAAAGTAATCTTTGTCCCTTCTTTAGTATGGGCTGTAATTGTATAGGAGAAACTATCACCTATTTTTATTTGAGTGGTATCTACTTTAGACTCAATTCTATTTTGAGCGTACAGCGTACTACTAAAAAATAATAAAGTTGTGAGTATATATAGAAATTCCTTTTTCATGATTGTTATCTTGATTTGAAGTAGCCTAAGAGTTTTTTTACATAACTGTCATTTACCTCTATGTTGATTGTACCTGCTCCACATTTTTGAAATACTTTTAAGAATTTCTTTTCCTTTTTCTGGAAGTAGGCTTCATATTCTTTACGCGTACTTTGACTTGAAGTATTGAGTACCACTTCTTCTCTTGTCTCAGCATCAAATACTGTTATTAAACCGACATTAGGTATTTCTTGTTCGCGTTTGTCATAGACGCGAATACCAGTAATGTCGTGTTTCTTTGCAGTAATCCTCAATGTAGATTCAAAGTTCGGTGTGATAAAGTCTGAAAGGACAAAAACAATAGCTTTTTTCTTTAAAACTTTCGTAGCGTACTCTAACGCATGTGCTAAATCAGTATGCTGACTCTTAGGTTTGAAATCTAATAATTCGCGAATAATACGCAGAACATGCGTTTTTCCTTTCTTGGGAGGAATGAATAGCTCTATCTGATCTGAAAATAGAATTAGACCAATCTTATCGTTGTTTTGTGTAGCTGAAAAAGCTAAAGTTGCTGCTATTTCGGTTACGATTTCATTTTTAAAAGTATCTGTTGACCCGAAGTTTTCAGAGCCACTAACATCAACCATTAACATTAGTGTTAATTCGCGTTCTTCTTCGAAGACTTTGATATAAGGTTCGTTATATCTTGCCGTTACATTCCAGTCTATTGCTCTTACATCGTCCCCAAACTGATATTGTCTAACTTCGGAGAAAGTCATCCCTCTACCCTTAAAGGAAGTATGATACTCCCCTGAGAATATATGATCACTTAATCGCTTTGTTTTTATTTCAATTTTTTTGACTTTCTTTAAAATGTCTTTGGTATCCATAGCATATCTTTCAAAATGTTCAAACTTCAAAACCTATTTGTAGATCAGTACAAATAGGTTAAATCAATTACCAGAAGAACCTTAATTATTAAGGCACTTCTATTTCATTTACAATTTGATTTATAATATCTAATGAAGTGATATTTTCAGCTTCAGCTTCGTATGTCACTCCAATTCTGTGTCTTAATACATCTACTACTACTGCGCGTACATCCTCTGGAATAACATAGCCTCTGCGCTTAATAAACGCATAACACTTGGCAGCTGTTGCTAAGTTGATACTTCCACGAGGAGAAGCACCGAAACTAATAAGTGGTTTTAATTTTTCTAATTTGAATTGCTCAGGATATCTTGTTGCAAATACAATGTCTAAGATGTATTTTTCAATCTTCTCATCCATGTATACCTTCTTAACAACCTCTTGAGCTCGTTTGATCTGTTCTAAAGTTACAACAGGGTTTATTTGCGGTTTTTCTCCCGCTAAATTTTGACGAATAACAAGGCGTTCTTCCTCTAACTTTGGATAGTCAATCACCGTTTTCAACATGAAACGGTCCATTTGAGCCTCTGGTAATGGATAAGTACCTTCTTGTTCAACTGGGTTTTGGGTAGCCATTACCAAGAACGGTTGCTCTAATTTATATGTCTCATCACTGATAGTTACTTGTTTCTCTTGCATCGCTTCCAAAAGTGCAGACTGTACTTTTGCCGGTGCACGGTTTATCTCATCTGCTAATATAAAATTGGCAAAGATTGGCCCCTTACGGATACTGAAATCATTTTCCTTTACATTGTAAATCATTGTCCCTATAACGTCCGCAGGTAGTAAGTCTGGAGTAAACTGAATTCTATTAAAACTTCCATGTACTGCTTTTGAAAGTGTATTAATAGCTAAGGTCTTTGCTAAACCTGGTACTCCTTCAAGTAGAATATGACCTTGTCCTATCAATCCAATTAATAGACGATCAATCATATGTTTTTGTCCTACAATAGCTTTGTTCATTTCCATTGTCAACAAATCAATGAAAGAACTTTCTCTTTCAATTAATTCGTTTAATTCACGAATATCATAATTTGAAGCTGTATTATCCATACTTGTTTGTTTTGTTAAATAGACTCTTTTTTAAACCTTTACGCAAATTGGAAAAATATTCTTTATATAGTTGTTAATATATGGTTAAATGTAAAATGCTTAATTTGTAATTAAGCGTGAATTATGACTTTCTTTTTATAATTTTAAGAAGTAAAATTGAAATGATGTGATTAACAAACGTTTACTAATTAAAAATATACTCGGGTATTACGACGAAAATAGCTTCTACGATAAGAAAAGACAGCTTAATCTACATACTAAGTCAGGCAAAGCTAAGTTTCTAAAACATATCTGTGCCTTGTCTAATTCAAACCCTAACAACAATTCCTACTTGCTTGTGGGCATTGAAGATACAGATAATTATATTACGGGCGTAGATTTTTATGACGATAGTAAAATTCAGAATCTCGTAAACGCCTATTTGGAGAATGCACCCAGCATTGTCTACGACAATGTTCCTTTTGGTTTATTGCCTAAGGATAAGGTAGTTGGATTAGTGACGATTAAGCCAAATGGACTTCTAACTACGTTTAAAAGAAAAATTAATGAGATAGAGGAAGGGACCTTTTTTTACAGAGTTGGGAGTACTTCTGTTCCGAATGAAAAGGTACCTATCGAAGATAATAGCAAAGTTGTGACAAGTATCGAGAATGTTTCACAGATCGACTTTAAGACGCTTTTAGATACAGTTGTCAGTTTTGTAGCTGATACTCACAAGGATTTAAAAGCCAGATATAGTGTCTTTAAGGAGCAGTTTATCATTTGTTGGGCTGGAAACAAAATGAAAGTTCGCGGAACTCCTTTTTACTCCCGAGTGGATATCCTGTTTGTCAACGAGCAGATTCAGCTTTTTTACTCTGATTTGGATGCTGTTACTATCTACTATGACGACAATGAATTTGTTATTACTGAGTATCTAAATTTGGGTCTGAATGACAAAACATCTTATTATCCTTTCGAAGAGGTAGCTATTCACTTTTACGACAATGGAACTTATGGTATTTCAAATACTTTATTATTTGATCCGCCCAGCTACAATCGAAATATACTAGGGCATATTTATGGGAGTAGTATGAATGTCATTTATAAAATCCAAAATGAAATGCGATTGACCTCTAAAGAAGAACGCGTTTTAAACAAATTGTGTTTCAATATGATGTTGTGTTACCTCAATGGTTTCGACAAAGCTATTGACGAACTACTCGAGGTTAAAGATTACCTAAAAAAACACAGTGATCCTCAATTGTTTGTAGCCTTTAAAGAAGTAATGCGTATCTTGCGTAAGCTTAAATATGAAATGGATTAGGTAATGAATAGAACACTTGTTATTGGTGATATTCACGGTGGATATAAGGCTCTGCTACAAGTTTTAGACCGTGCAAATGTCACTGCAAATGATACTCTTATTTTTTTAGGAGATTATGTAGATGGATGGAGCGAATCCGCTCAAGTAGTAAACCTACTATTAGAATTAAAACTAAAACAGAAGTGTATCTTTCTTCGAGGAAATCACGAAACGCTTTTGGTACATTGGTTAAGAACGAAAGAAACGAATAAACTATGGGAGTATAATGGAGGAGATGCCTCTATGAAATCGTATAGTCAGTTAAGTGAAATAGAGGTACAGAAACATTTAGATTTTTTTGACTCTTTAATGAATTACTATATTGATGACAAAAATAGATTGTTTGTACATGCCGGGTTTACTAATCCAAGAGGTATTACGGATGAACATTTTGAAGAAAGTCTGTATTGGGATCGTACTTTGTGGGAGCTTGTCATGAGTATGAATGCGAATCTTTTTCCAGATGATATCTTGTACCCTCGACGCTTAAAGCATCACAGCGAAGTATACATTGGTCACACACCAGTGACTCACTTTGGTTTTACAGAACCAACAAACTTTGCTAATGTGTGGAATATTGATACAGGAGCTGCTTTTTTAGGAAAGATATCCATACTTGATATTGATTCTAAGGAGTTTTGGCAAAGTGACACCGTGGCCGCTATGTATCCAGATGAAGAAGGTAGAAACCATAAATAACTGAGTATTTTATTATATTTGCTGTTAAATCAAATTAGAATATGAAAAAACTATTTTTAGGACTAATGTTTTTAGCTTGTACTTTTGGAGCAAAAGCACAGGCTTTAAATGAGGTTAAAATAAATGTTTTGAATACATTAGTATTAGCTTCTGTTGAGTTAGGGTACGAACATTTTATCGATCATAACCAATCGATCGGTGCAAATTTCAATATCAATGATCGATTTTCTTATCACGCTGAAAAGAACAGTAAGAATCAAAAGTTTAAGACAAATAGTTTAATGGTTAATTACAACTATTACTTTGGAGGTAAGACTGGTGCTAATGGTAGTGGTTATGTGGTTACTCCTTTTTTGAAATACAGATTTGGAAACTTTGAAGAAGATAAATGGAATGAAATAGATGCTGTAGATCAAACTGTAAAAGTAGATATGGACAGTTTCATATTTGGTGTTGGAGTAGGGTACAAATGGGCTTTGGGTGATTCATTTACTATCAATCCATTTGCAAATATTGCAAGAAACTTCAGTAGTGAGGTGAACGACCGCTTTTCAGCTATTGAGTTTAATGCAGGTATCAATATTGGATATAGATTTTAGAACGTAATAAGAGATAAATACTTTTTCAAAAGGAGTTCCTTCAAGGAACTCCTTTTTTTTGACTTTATGCCCTATATTGATTGTGCTTATTTGTCTGTTATTCACTTCATTATTGGTGGTTTAATGTTTGATTTGTATAATTCTTTTAGTGTGAATTAGTGTAAATTTAGGTGATTGTTCAAGGATGTTTTTAAAGGGAATACTCTATTTCACTGTACTACATTACTGGCTTAGGTTGCTGTTTTGACTCTGCCTGGAGTAGTTGAGTTTAATTCTTTGATCGACCGTGCCTGCTTCAGTAGTAGTATATAATTAGCAATGAGGACTAGTATTAATTACCTAAAATATGATCTGTTATGAGTAGATTTCAAAAGACGGGAGCACTTGTCTGCTTCTTTTTTATACTTATTTTTAGTTTGTACCTTTCTTTTTTTAAGGGGAGTGGTATTAGTTTTTTGAACTATGAAATGTATCTTAACAATGCTGACTTTTATTTCAACCTACTTTTAATTTTGATTGCAGAGGGATTAGTTTTGTACTCTTTTTTAAAATTAATTAAATCCTTGTAAGATTGGTAGATGCGTTCGTTAATACGGCTCAGAATAGTGTATAGCGCGTGATTCATTGTAGCTTATAGAGATAAAATATAAAAAGGGTTCACTCAGTGAACCCTTTTCTGTGTATTGCGATAAGTATTTATTATCTATTCGTTTAGAAATCAAATTTAATACCTTGAGCTAAAGGTAACTCAGTTCCGTAATTGATGGTATTGGTTTGACGTCTCATGTATGCTTTCCAAGCATCTGATCCGGATTCTCTACCACCTCCTGTTTCTTTTTCTCCTCCGAATGCACCACCGATTTCAGCTCCAGATGTTCCGATATTGACATTGGCTATTCCACAATCTGATCCTGCATGAGATAAGAACAATTCCATTTCTCTCATGTTAGTAGTGAATATAGATGAAGATAATCCTTGAGGAACGCCATTTTGCATAGCTATTGCCTCTTGAATATCGCTGTATTTCATAACGTATAAGATTGGGGCAAAGGTTTCTGCTTGTATGATTTCGTAATCATTTTTACCTTCTATGATACACGGTTTTACATAGCATCCACTTTCATAACCTTCACCTGAAAGAACGCCTCCTTCTACAATTATTTTACCTCCTTCTTTTTTTGCTTTTTCTATTGCGTTTAAGTAATCTTGAACAGCGCCTTTATCAATTAGTGGACCTACGTGATTAGTTGCATCAAGAGGGTTGCCTATTTTTAACTGTGCATACGCTTTTTGAAGTACTTCAATGGTTTTGTCATATACGCTTTCGTGTACGATAAGGCGTCTTGTACTTGTACAGCGTTGTCCTGCTGTTCCTACTGCTCCAAAAACAGCACCAACTAAAACCATGTTGATATCTGCATGTTCAGAAACAATAATAGCATTATTTCCTCCTAATTCTAAGATGGTATTTCCAAATCTTTCAGCTACGGTTTTTGAAACGTGTCGGCCAATGCGTGTTGATCCTGTAAAGGAAACTAACGGGATACGGTGATCATTATTGATCAAATCACCACATTCGTTCCCAACTACGAGGTTACATACTCCTTCAGGAATATTGTTTTCCTTGAAAACTTTAGATACTATATTTTGACATGCTACTCCACATAGAGGCGTTTTTGAACTTGGTTTCCATACACAAACGTCTCCACAAACCCATGCAATCATTGTATTCCAACTCCAAACTGCTACTGGGAAGTTGAATGCTGAAATAACACCAACAACACCTATCGGGTGCCATTGCTCATACATCCTATGCTGTGGTCTTTCAGAATGCATCGTTAAGCCATACAACTGACGAGAAAGACCTACTGCAAAATCACAGATATCGATCATTTCCTGTACTTCTCCCAATCCTTCTTGTAAGCTTTTTCCCATTTCATAGGATACAAGCTTTCCAAGATATTCTTTGTTTTTGCGTAATTCATCACCTATTTGACGAACAATTTCTCCTCTTTTTGGAGCGGGTACATTTCTCCAAGTCTTAAATGCCTCCGTTGCCGTTTGCATTACTTTTTCATAATCATCAGCAGTAGATGCCTGTACTTTGCCAATTAAAGCGCCATTTACTGGAGAGTAAGATTCAATTATTTTTCCATTTGAAAATGAATTTAATCCCGTAGATGAACCGTGATTTATTTCTTTTAAGCCAAGCTTCTGTAAAGCTTCTTCAATACCAAATTGGTTATTTAAGTTTGCCATTTTCTAATTTATTAGGTTTTTATAGTTGATTGATTGCTAATATATAAAAATTGCGGCAAATGATTATAAGTGTCTTAAAATCTTTGAGATTACTGTTTGATTAGTTTACTTATTTCATTCATTTAAGGCGCTTTATCATAGCTATACGTGTTTTTTTGAACCTTTCATAGCCGTGTTTTATAATTTTCGTCTTGGGCAGTCAATAGGGGATAGCCGAGGCATTGTGGTTTCTTGTTATTCGAATTGTTTATTGCTTTGTTTTAGAATGGTGATTTGTGTTGTTTTCCTCGCACTTTTTCTGGGTATGCTTAGGGGTTTCTGGGAGTTTTCTTCGGAAAACACCCCTTTTTCCGAAGAAAAGTGCAAGAATACCCCAAGAAAGGTGCAAAAAACTCCCAAGGTATTGCCTCTTTTTTTGTACTTAGGAGGTCTTTAAGTCATTAGTCATTTTATCTACTTCGTAGAGGGGATTAAGGCTCTATTTTGAATGTGTTCTTGGGGTAAATTGGTTTGTTTAGTAACTGCTAATCTTTCAGTAATGTACAAGCATTTACGGAATAGAGAATTTTCACGGACTATATTTTTAGCATAGTCACTTATCTTTGGAATAGCTGATGCATTGCTATATGAAATTTTTAGTTCGTTAAAGAAAAATCCCCATTGTTATCTTTAAATAACAATGGGGATTTTTTATATGGATAGATTAAGTGTTATTTCACTTAGTGAATTTTGGGTCTGATTCCATAATGTGGTTACAGTTCTTACACGTTCTTAATTCTTCTGAGGAATAAAAGTCGTTAAAATGGGGTAAGAAGTCAGTTTCTATGTTTGTTAGTTCAAAGTAGACTTCGTGTAGTTTGTGGTTGCACTGCTCGCAATACCACAATAATCCATCTTTCGTATTTTGTCCTTTCGCTCTCTTCTTTTCAATCACTAAGCCAACTGAGTTCTCTGTTCTAATTGGTGAATGTGGAACTTTGGCTGGCAATAAATAGATATCACCTGCTTCTAAAGTGACTCTTTTTCGCTCGCCATTTTCTTGAATGTCAATGTAGATGGTCCCTTGTAGTTGAAAGAAAAACTCCTCTGCTTCGTTATAGTGAAAGTCTTTACGAGCATTCGGTCCTCCAACGACCATAACGATATAGTCATCTGATAACGGATAGATGTTTTTGTTGCCTACAGGAGGTTGAAGTAAGTTTTTATTATCTTCAATCCATTTATATATATTGATACTTTTTTGATTACTCATTGCTTTAAGCCTTTTTAATTACTTCTACTCAACCAAGATTGTGGATTGTTAATATCCGCATTATGAGTTAATAAGAATTTTAAGACAGTCTTACCACTGCTATTGGTATTAATGACACCAATGCTTTGTTTCAGACTTACACTATCTCCTTTTTTGACGTATACTTCACTTAGGTTTTGATATACTGTGATATAATCACCATGTTGAATAAGTACAGCCTTATTTCCCCCTGGTAATACTTGGACTTGTAGGACTTCTCCTTGAAAAACAGCTCTTGCTTGTGCTCCTTGTTCAGTCGAGATTTCTACACCACTATTGTGTATAGTCAAATGTTTTTGTACTGGGTGAGGCTGATCTCCGTACGACAGTGATATATATCCTTTTTCTACTGGCCAAGGAAGTTTTCCTTGGTTAGCTTTAAAGTTATCAGCGACTAATTTACCTTCTGGAGTTAATTCAAATGTAGCTGACGATGAAGTCGCCGTTGACTTAGTCGTTGTCTTACCCGCTTTGGCTGCTGCTTCTCTTGCTTTTCTATTTGCCTCGGCAATTGCTTCGCGGATAAGCTGTTGTATTTTTTTGTCTATTTCTTTTGTTTGTTCTTGTTTCTTTTTAATCTCGTCATTGTATTTCTTTTGATCTTTTTTGACGATTTCCATTAAATTAGTCTGTGAACTTAAATCTTGTTCTAATGCTTTTTGATTGCTTTTTTGCTCCTCAAGCAGAACTCTTTGTTTTTCTTTATCTATGGCAAGTTTGGCAATCTTTTTATCGAGAACTTCTTTTTTCTCCTGTAATTCATCCCCTTGTTCTTTTCGGTATTCAGCATATTGTTTCATATACTGTAGGCGTTTGTAAGCTTGCAGAAAGCTATCTGACGACAGTATGTACATTATGCGGCTTTGATTGGATTTACTTTTGTAGGATTTTTCTATAATATTAGCATAGTCCTTTTTTAGTTTCTCCAATTCAGCTTCAAGTACGTTGATCTCTTTTTGAGTTTTCGCGATATTGTTTGTCGTTACCGTAATTTGCTGTTGAACATTATTGATCAATTGGCGATTAAGGGATATTTTGCGATTGAATTCTTCTATTTCGGATAATATATTACGCTCTTTTGTTCTCTCTACTTGCAATAGCTTTTGCACAGACTTGATTTCGATCATAATCTGTTGCTTTCTGCGTTCAAGTTGTGCTTGAGTTTCTTTTTGTTGGCTCCAGCTGAATGCAGATGTAAGTAGTAGTGCTATTGTAATATATTTTGCTCTCATATGTAGCGAGGTTCCCTATTGATTTATTTTAATTTCTTTGTATCCGCTTGGTACTTTATATTGAAAATTGGTTTTTTCATTAAATGTTACCTTTTCATAACGAATGTTCAAATTTATGCTTTTTTCTTGTTCAGCCTTAATATTTATTTCAGTAGGCGCTGTGTACTTTCCAATTCGCTGATAATTTGGATAGCTGATAGTTACTTTTCTATTTTGCTGTGGTTCCGAAATTTCTTCTTTTTTCAACAGGCCATTTTTGTCCTCGAAATAATAGGTAGATTGTACATCAGTATCGATAGTTGATTCTATTTTATGTAAGCCTTCTGCAATACTTGATTGAAGGTTGTTTGTTTTGTCTTTGCTATCGAGCGCTTGTCCCAGTAATAGGTTTTGAAATCGGTTAAAATCCAATTCAGTACCAATCCATTGCGTAAGGATATCAAAGGTGCCTTTGAAGTAAACTTTGTTCCACTTATCATAGAATTGAACTTGCTCAGGTGTGATCAACGCTTTAGCTACTGGAAAACCAATGTAGCGTATATTGAGCATGATTTGCTTGTCTTTTTCTATGGAGATGTCTATAGCAAACTTTTGACTTTGCTTATCTGTTTCATAAGAGGCTGAACTTCGAATTAAGGTTGTCTTAAAGTTCTGTGCGTGTTTACTGTGTTCATTTAAGATAGTAAGGACAGTTTTTGTATTTGTCGCATTGCCTTCGTCAAGGTTTAAACTATTCTTGTTTTTTTTACAAGCTACTAAAAGGGTAAGACAAAATACCACCAACAAGATTTTTTTCATATCAAATTTGCTTCTTAAACGGGTTTAATGAACCAATATAACTAAAAAAAATCCGTTTTAAACTGCTTTTAAAACGGATTTAAGATTTTTTATTCTAAAACGGAATAATCTCCAATACTTATATTAGTGTGTTTGCCATCATAGACAGCGTGGTTTCCTACCATCGCATTGTCTAAGTTTGCATTGCGAATAATTGAGTTTGTTTGGATCAAACTGTTTTTGATTGTCGCATTTTCTACTTTTGTGTTTTCTCCTAAGGAAACATTTGGACCTACTGTAGCATTTCTTAAAACTACATTGTCTCCAATAAAACAAGGTGGTATGATTGTGCTGTTTTCATTTACTACAGTTGGAGAAATGTAATTTGCATTTTCAGCTTCTAAGAAACCAAGCATTCTATTGTTGGTGTCTACTGTTACATTTTTGTTACCACAGTCCATCCATTCATCTACTTGCCCAGGCATGAATAACATTCCTTTCTGTTTCATGTTTTCTAAGGCATCAGTTAGCTGATATTCTCCTCCCTTGATGATATTATTATCCAAGAGATATTCTAATTCACTGCGTAAAGTTTCTCCACTTTTGAAATAGTAAATCCCTATAATTGCTAAATCTGAAACAAATTCTTTCGGTTTCTCCACGAAATCGATAATTTGCTTTTTGTCATTCATTTTTACAACTCCAAAAGCACTTGGGTCTTTTACTTGCTTAACCCAAATAACGCTATCGGCATCTTTGTCTAAGTTGAAATCAGCGCGGAATAATGTGTCTGCATAAGCTACGACAATTGGTCCTTGCATACTTTCTTTAGCACATAGGATAGCATGAGCCGTTCCCAATGCTTCATTTTGATAACAAATGGTTCCTTTCGCTCCTAATTTCTCAGCAATAGTGATCAGATCTTTCTCAACATCCTTTCCAAAGCTTTCGTGAATAATGAATGCTATTTCTTCTATCTTGTCATTTAAAACCTTAGCAATATCCTCTACTAATCTGTGTACTATCGGCTTTCCTGCTATTGGTATTAAAGGTTTAGGTACTGTAAGTGTATGGGGGCGTAAGCGAGATCCTCGTCCTGCCATTGGAACTATAATCTTCATTTGTTAAATCTTTTTATTAATATTTTCTTTTACTATTTGCGACCTGTACTTCCAAATCCACCTTCTCCTCTTGTGGTTTCAGTTAATACTTCAACGGGTTGCCAAGCAATTTGTTCATATTTTGCTATAACCATTTGAGCGATTCTCTCTCCATTTTCGATTGTGAATGGCTCTTTGGATAAGTTGACTACAATCACTCCTATTTCTCCTCTATAGTCTGCGTCGATTGTCCCAGGACTGTTTAATAGAGTGATTCCCTTTTTTGCAGCTAATCCGCTTCGAGGGCGTATCTGTGCTTCATATCCTTCAGGTAGTTCTAAGTACAATCCTGTAGGTATAATTGCTCTTTCTAAACTTCCCAAAGTTACTGCTTCACTTAAGTTTGCTTTCAAATCCATACCTGCAGATTGTGCAGTTTCGTAATTTGGTAAAGAATGTTGGGATTTATTAATAATTTTTACTGTAGTCATAGTCTAATTTTAAATAGGTCACAAATATAAAAAAGTTATAGCTAAGTAAATAATATTACTCCTATTAGTAGACAATATATCCCTGTGATTGCTGTATTATGAGTTTTAATTTTCAAATAATTTGATTTCATTATGGGTGTTTTTGTTCGCTTTTCTAAGGTATAGACCTGGTTTCAATGGTAACTTTAGGTACTATTTACTTTTGTTGTATTTGATTAGTAAATGCTATAATAAGTTCCACTTTTGCGATGAAGAGTGCCATGGCTTTCTTATACCCAAAAGTGCTTAAGTGATTCAAAACAATTTCTATAGTAGTTTGTAATCAGCGAAAGGCAATTGACAACTTATTTTATAAATCCCTTTTTTAGAGTTGTTTGTTATTGTTAATCAGTTTGTTATATGGTGTTTTGGACTTTTGTGTGTAATGCTAAAGTTAGTAGCAAAGCATCTTTATTTATATTGATATAAAGGTTGTATTTTTGTTAGTCTAAGTTTTTTGCCGTGAAAGAGGAAATCAAGTGGTTTACATTAAGTACTATTTTAGGTAGGGTAAAACAGATATTTGACGAGTCTATATCTGGACATACTTTTTGGATGAAAGTGGAGATCTCTCAGTTTAAGAGAGATAGGAGAGGGCATGTTTATTTAGAATTGGTAGAGAATAGTGACGGAGTTATTCTTGCTAAAGCAAGGGGAACCATTTGGAATCACGTGGCGAATGTCATCTATTCTAAGTTGGATAAAGAGGCAAATAATATTCTAAAAGAAGGTGCTGAAATCTTGTGTTTATGTGAAGTTGTTTATAATGTGGTTTTTGGTCTTTCGGTTAATGTATTAGACGTTGATTTGAGTTTCTCATTAGGCGAAGTTGAACGAAGAAAGCAAGAGGCAATTAAGAAGTTAGAGGCTAATGGATTACTCGATTTGAATAAGAAGCTTTCTTTTCCTCTTGTTATTCAGAAGATTGCTTTAGTTGGATCCTTGAATACTGCTGGGCATATTGATTTCATTAATCAGTTGGAGTACAATGAGTATGGATTTGCCTTCGATATTGATTACTTTGATTGTCGTGTACAGGGAGATAATGCTCATGTGGAAATTATTAATAAGCTAAATCAGATTCCTGAAAATACCTATGATGTTGTTGTTTTGCTAAGGGGAGGTGGTGCAGCTTTGGACTTGGATGAGTTTAATAACTATGCCTTGGCAGAAGTATTAGCGAGATTGCACACAGCTGTATTTACTGGTATTGGTCATGAAGTCGATACAACCGTAGCTGATTTTGTGGCTAATAAAAGGTTTAAAACACCCAGTGCTGTCGCTGCTTTTATTGTTGAAAGAGCTGTTCAGTTTCACACGCAGGTAAAGAGCCTTTATGATAGTATCACTTCTATTGCCAAGCAGCAAGTTGAGATTCAGGGACATGTATTAGAAAAACTTAGTTCTCATTTGAAAATTGAAACTTCAAGAGTGTTGTTGTATGAGAAGAACAAGCTAAAATCGGATGTTAATTTGCTTGTTGTTGAATCGAATGGACGGATTCAAAAAGAGCGTTCGGCGATTAACCTTGCAAGTCAAACCATACATTATGCTCCAAGTTCAATTTGTTTAACTGAACGCAACAAACTGCGTGAGAAGGGAAGCCTGGTAGCGTACTTGTTTGGTGAGAATCTGAGAAGTAATAAGCAGAACATAGCACAACTCCGTGAGGTTTTGGAGTTGAGGGTTTCTTCGACTTTGAAAAAGGAAAAACTCAGAGTAGAACACTTGGAGCAGATTCCGAATTTATACGACTTGGATTCACTGATGAAAATGGGACTGGCTATTGTCTGGTATCAGAATAAGACAATTAATGAATTTACTTCACTTCGTGAAGGGGATGTCATTCAAGTGGATGTATTTAATAAACGTTTCGAAATTGTAATTAAAGATATAAAAGAGAAAGAAAAATGGAAACACTTACCTATGAAAGCGCAGTAAAAGAATTAGAAGCTATTCTAAGCGAATTAAAGGATAACCAAGTGACAATTGATGATTTGGCAGTTAAGGTGGAAAGAGCTTCTACGCTGATTGTATTCTGTAAGGAGAAGCTATCTAATACAGAGTTAAAAGTAGAGAATATTATTGAGAAATTAGGTTTATAGTCAATCACTTGGGTGGTGTATTGATGATCAAGTGATTGACTGTAAATCTCTTAATGTTTACTATTTGAAATGAATTGTCTCACGTCGTCAGAAGATGGTAATTCATATACTTCAAGGTGAAAATAATCTACTGCTGCAAAAACATGGTCAAAAATGTCTGCCATGACATTTTCGTAGAATACCCATTGTGTACTATTGGTAAACATGTATAGTTCAATTGGCAATCCATGTTCTGTAGGTTGTAAATGCCTTACCATTAAGAAATATTCCTTGTGGATATGGGGGTTTTGTTGCGCGTATCTCAATACATAAGCCCTAAACATTCCTATATTTGTTATTCTTCGGCCATTGACAGGCATTGATTGATCTGCACCAGTGTTGGCATTATATTCTTCAATCTCCTTTTGTCTTTCTTCGATATAAGGTTTTAATAGTTGAATCTTTTTGAGGTTCTCTATTTCATCTTTTTCTAAAAAGCGGATAGAGGACATTTTAATATTGATACTCCTCTTAATTCTCCTTCCTCCTGCATTGTGCATCCCTCTATAGTTTTTAAAGGAATCGCTAATTAGAAAATAGGTTGGTATTGTCGTAATTGTTTTGTCAAAATTCTGAACCTTTACAGTGCTCAAGTTTATCTCTAACACAGTTCCATCTGCACCAAACTTTGACATCTCAATCCAATCACCAACTCTTACCATATCATTGGTTGAAACTTGAATACTCGCCACAAATCCCATTATTGTATCCTTAAAGACCAACATTAGAATAGCCGATGCTGCTCCTAAGGATAAAAAGAGATTTGCTGGTGATTGACCTGTAATAGTTGTATAGATAAAAATTGCAGCAAAGAAATATAAGAATATTGACGAAACTTGCGAATAACTATCAATGGGTTTGTCTGCTAATTTTGGTTTTGTTTTGGCGTAATCTCTGATACTCTTGATGACTGATCTCAATACCAAAGTCAAAGCTATAATTAATAATATATTAGTTACAGCTATCATGAATTGGGTTAGATTAGGAAAGCCTTTAAAGAATATTGGAAAGAATATCTTAGCTACAAAAACAGGAATAAGATGCGTAAAATTGTGTAGTAACTTATTTTCGATTAAGATATCGTCGAATTTGGTTTTACTTTTAATAGCAAATGACTTCACTAATACAATAATAATGTTTTTGAGTACATAGTCAAATATAAACATTATAACAGTGAAGGTTAACAGTAGGGTAATAGTGGTCGTGATATGAGTTTCGTATTCTCCTAACCCAAATGCTTTGATCATTTTGTAGAACCAATTGTACAGCCCGTTAAAGTTTTCAGGATCAATGATGTTATCTATTGTAATTGAATTCAAGTTGTATTTGTTTTTTAATTACTATTCTAATGTGTTTTAACAATATAACATTATTATTTTGTTATGCAAGTTTAGTTGTTTTTAAGCTACGTTTTTCTTTTTTAACTTATGATTTTAAGTTGTGATAAGTAGTGTTTTTTGTTTTTCTGTATTTTGTTTAGGTATATTAAAAAAATGAGATAACAATTGTTATCTCATTTTATATTATAGTGCATTTAGCATTGAATTAATTTTGTCTAAGTTAGGGGTAAGTATAACTTCAATTCGCCTATTTTTCGCCTTACCTTCTGGTGTATCGTTTGATTGTAATGGTGCATATTCACTTCGCCCTGCGGCAGTTATATTGCTTTTGACTATATCTGGATTAGAGGTTATAATTTCAACGATAGCCAGGGCTCGTTTTGTAGACAAGTCCCAATTTGTTTTAACACCTTCTCCTAATTGGCCAACAATCTTGTCGTTATCTGTATGTCCTTCTATTAACACAGTTATATGAGGATTGTTTGCTAATACTTTTGACAATTCATTGACTGCTTGAGCTCCTTCCTGGTTTACAGACCAACTTCCAGATCGAAACAGCAACTTGTTTTCCATCGATACATATACACGGCCGTTTTTCTGTTCTATGCTTAAACCTTTTCCTTCAAAAGCGTTTAAAGCTGATGATAAGCTCTCTTTCAAATCGCGCATTTGCTTGTCATTCGCTGCAAGTATAGCTTCTAACTCCGCTATACGAGTTGATTTACTTGCAAGTTCACTTTTGGCTGAAGATAAGCGTGCCGCTTCAGCTTCTAAAGCATCGCGATTATTTTTTTGTAGTGTTTTATACGACTGTTCTAAATCCTTTAAGCGATTTTCAGCAGCTATGATTTCAGCATTGAGGTTCTTGCGTTCTTCTTGCAGTTCCTTTAACTGTTTAGCAAGTTCTTTCTTCCCTTTTTCTAAATCACTATTAGAACTATTAAGCATAGCTAAGTCATTAGAGAGATTGTCGTTTTCTTTGAGTGCTTCTTGATATTGCTCTTCTAAATCGTTGTATAATCTTCGGGTTACACATGATGAAAGTAATGCCGTGGCTATTAGGCCGAGTACGATCGTTCTAAGATTCATTTTTTAGCTTTTGCGTTTTATATTGCCTTTATTATTTTATAACTACTGAAATAGGACAGTGGTCAGAGTGTACAACGTCAGCTAATATTGACGCAGATTGGATGCGATATCTTAGCGTTTCTGTTACGAGGTTATAATCTATTCGCCATCCCTTGTTGTTGTTTCTTGCATTTGCTCTATAGGTCCACCAACTATAATTGTGTGGTTCCTTGTTAAACATTCTAAAGCTATCGATGAACCCATTGTTGATAAACTTGTCTAACCATGCTCTTTCTTCTGGCAAGAATCCTGATACTTTAGCATTGCGAACTGGATCGTGAATATCAATAGCTTGGTGACATATATTGTAATCTCCACAGATAACGAGATTAGGTACGTCCTTCTTAAGTTCTGTTATATAAGTGAAAAAATCATCCATATATTGATACTTAAAGTCTAAACGATCAATGTTTGATGCTGAGGGTAGATATAAAGACATCACTGAAATATCGTCAAAATCAACTCTTACATTTCTTCCTTCAAAGTCCATATAATCTATTCCCGTCCCATAAACTACATTGTTGGGTTTGTGTTTACTCAATATTGCTACACCACTATAGCCTGCTTTATTTGCTGAAAAGTAATATTGGTATGGATACCCTGCAGCAGCTAAGTCCTCTACTGGAATCTGGTCTTCTTTCGCTTTAGTTTCTTGTAAGCAAATGACATCTGCATTTTCTTCTTGTATCCAATCAATGAATCCTTTTTTGATTGCAGCACGTATTCCATTTACGTTATATGATATTATCTTCATTTTAAATTGTTTTAATAGCCCAAAAATAGAAAAATTATAAGTTTATGCTATATTACTTATGTATGTTTTAATCAGTTATTTAGGTTTTTTTTAAATGGTTTTGGAGTAAAAATCAGCTACTTATGTTGAAATAAAAGAGATTGCCTAAATATTTTAGTATATTTGTATTATTAATTATGATTATTAAATGGGGTTAGTAACAGCTAAAGAAGTAGCTAAGGCAATTAATGTTGACAAATACGGTGTTTTTGGCACATTGACTGGTTGGATGTTGATGAAAACGCTTAAGATTACTACATTAAATAAGATCTACAATAAGAATAAGCATCTTAACGATTTAGAGTTCCTAAATGCTATTTTAGAAGAGTTTCAAATTGATTTTGAGATAGATCCAGAAGAATTAAAGAGACTGCCAAAAAAAGGTCCTTATATTACTATTTCTAACCATCCTCTTGGTGGCATAGACGGTATTCTGTTGCTTAAATTGATGATGGAACACGATCCTGATTTTAAGATTATTGCTAATTTTTTACTTCACAGGATAGAGCCTCTTAAGCCTTTCATTATGCCTGTTAATCCTTTTGAGAATAACAAGGATGCGAAGTCTAGTGTGATAGGTCTTAAAGATACACTTCGCCATCTAAGTGATGGAAAACCCTTAGGGATTTTTCCTGCTGGAGAAGTGTCTACCTATAAGGATGGTAAATTAGTTGTTGATAAACCTTGGGAGGAAGGGGCAATTAAGCTGATTAAGAAAGCTAATGTTCCTGTCGTTCCTATTTATTTTCACGCACAGAATAGTAAGTTGTTTTATTTTTTATCTAAGATAAATCCAACTTTGCGTACCGCTAAACTTCCTTCAGAATTGTTAACTCAGAAGAATCGTACAATCAAGATACGCATAGGTCGTCCAATTTCAGTTGAAGAACAAAATGAGCATTATGATTTATCAGATTATGGTAACTTTTTGAGGTTTAAAACTTATTTGTTGTCTAATGCTTATAAAGGTGATATCAATCGTTGGATTAAGGTACCTTCCTTTAATTTTAAGTTGCCGAAAACGGTAAAAGAAATTGCATCTCCATCTTCGAATGATACTATTAAGTCTGAAATCGAAGCACTTCGAGAAGGTGATTTCCGTTTACTTCAGTCTAAGAATTATGAGGTTTTCTTGTGTAAGTCAGATAAGATACCGACAATTATGCGTGAGATAGGTCGCTTAAGAGAGATTACTTTTAGAGAAGTAGGAGAGGGAACAAATAATTCAACCGATATTGACCAATACGACTCTTATTATCACCATATGTTCTTGTGGGACTCAGAAGCTGAGCAACTCTGTGGAGCTTATCGTATGGGATTAGGATCTGAGATTTACAAGAAACACGGTATTAACGGTTTTTACTTGAACGAATTATTTCGCTTTGAGTCTGAATTGTATCCAATGATGGCTCAATCTATCGAAATGGGGCGTGCTTTTATTATTAAGGAGTACCAACAAAAGCCTATGCCGCTGTTCTTACTTTGGAAAGGGATTGTGCATACAACGCTGAGATACCCTGAACACAAGTATTTAATAGGAGGTGTGAGTATTAGTAATCAGTTTTCCGATTTTTCTAAATCGTTGATGATTGAGTTTATGAGATCTCACTATTTTGATCCTTTCATTGCTCAGTATGTTACTCCTAAAATGGAGTATAAGGTCAATCTAAAGGAATCTGATCGCGATTTAATTTTTAATGAGACAGATTCAGATCTGAATAAATTTGATAAAGTTATTGAGGATATTGAACCTGGTAAGTTGAGAGTACCTGTTTTGATTAAAAAGTATATTAAGCAAAATGCAAAGGTAATTGCTTTTAACGTTGATCCTTTATTTAATAATGCTATTGATGGTCTGATGTATATTAAGATTGCCGATCTACCTGAAAGTACTGTTAAACCTGTAATGGAAGAGTTTGAGGCAGAACTTGAACGCAAGATTCAAGAGGAAAATCAACAAAGAGAAAGAGAGAAGAGTATTTAATCTTTATATATTTAATTTCAACAGAAAGGGCTTAGTGTACACTAAGCCCTTTTTTATTGTATCGTGAAAAGCACAGTTACAGTTTTTTGATTTTATCTATAATTACTTGTGCTAGTTTTTCTTTACTCTCGATTGTCCATCCAGCAATATGTGGCGATAAAAGTACATTTTTAGCTTGTATTAAGTATTGCATTGGTTCTGGCAAGCTGTTCTCTGTGAACATATTTTCAAAACTTGATTTCTCATACTCTAATACATCTAATGCTGCACCTAATACTTTTTTTTCTTTTAATGCTTCAACTAAGTCTGCTGTATTAACAGCTTTACCTCTTGCTGTATTTATCAACCAAAATGGCTTCTTGCAATTCTCTATAAAAGCTTTGTTTACTAAGTTAATTGTTTGTGGAGTTTGCGGCGTATGTAAACTAATAATATCAGCTTCTTCTTGTAACTCATGAAGAGAAACTTGTTTGGCAAATTGATTTTCTAAATTGTCTTTTATATCATAGAAAATTACCTTACAATCAAAACCTTGTAGGCGTTTTGCAAATGCATTACCCATGTTGCCATAACCTATCAGACCAACAGTTTTACCCTCAATCTCTATACCTCGGTTGCCTTCTCTTATCCAAATGCCTTGTCTTACTTCTTGATCTACTAAATTCAATTTGTTTAGTAGTGAAAGCAGCATCCCTAAGGCGTGTTCACCAACTGCTGTCCTATTTCCTTCAGGAGCTGCAATAAGTTTTACACCTTTTTGTATGGCGTAATCACAATCTATATTCTCTAACCCTGCACCAACGCGACCTATAAATTTTAAATTTGTCGCCAAATCTAAGAATTGGCGATCGATTTTAAATCGACTGCGAATAATAATGCCTTCATATTGATGGATACTTTGCTCAATTATTTCTTTAGAAGTGGTATAATCTTCTACATTTTCATATCCTAGTAATGAAAGCTCTCTTATCATTAAGGGATGATTGCTGTCAATATGAAGTACTTTTCTTGTTTGCATATTACTTTTTAGTTTTTCGTTAGAATCCTAATATTACTTTCGCAATAGAGAAGTAAATTAAGATTCCAAATATGTCATTACTGGTAGTAATAAAAGGCCCTGTTGCTAAAGCTGGGTCAATACCGTATTTGTTTAAGAAAATTGGAACGAAGGTTCCTATTAAACTGGCTATAATGATCACGCTGATTAATGCGATAGAAACGGTTATACCTATAATATAATCGACTCCTAATAGGAAGTGACTTCCCAACATCATTAAAATAGCCAAGAGAAATCCATTTAGTAAGCTTAAGGTAACTTCTTTTAATAGGCGTTTCCAGATTGATCCAGTGATAGAATTGTTTGCAAGACCTTGTACAATGATGGCTGAAGATTGTACTCCTACATTTCCTGCCATAGCGGCAATTAACGGTGTGAAAAAGAAGAGTACTCCAAATTTTTCCATTGCTCCTTCAAAGCTTCTTGAAACATTTACAGCGACAAATCCCCCAATCATCGCCAAAACTAACCATGGCAATCGTGCGCGAGTTAACATTAGAATACTGTCATTGGCCTCAACGTCTTGCGAAATACCCGCTGCTAATTGGTAGTCTTTATCTGCTTCTTCTTTGATGACGTCGACAATGTCATCAATTGTAATTCTACCTACAAGTCTTCCCATCTCATCCACTACAGGGATAGCTTCTAAGTCATATTTTTGCATTATACGAGCTACTTCTACATCTTTGGTGTCTACTTTCACATAATCAACATTGCGTATATATACATCGCTAATATGTGTTGTAGTGGATGTCGTAAGTAAATCTTTTAGGGATAAACGCCCTTTTAATCTGCTCTCATCGTCAATAACGTATATAGAGTGAACTCTTGATACATGCTCAGCTTGCTTGCGCATTTCTTTTACACAAGTAAGTACGGACCAATTTTCATTAACAGAGACAAATTCTTTAGCCATTAATCCCCCTGCTGTATCCTCGTCGTATCGCAGTAACTCGACGATGTCTTTTGCATGTTCTAAATCTTCTAATTCAGAGAGAACTTCTTCCTTCTTACCCTCAGGTAACTCTGATATAATATCTGCAGCGTCATCTGTATCTAATTCGTCTAATTCTTCTGCAATTTCTTTTGGAGAAAGACCTCTAAGAATCTTTTCCCTTATATCTTCGTCTAATTCTAATAGAATTTCCGCTGTAATTTCACTATCAAGTATGTCAAATATATAGGAGGCCTCGTCGTTCGAAAGCTCATTCATTATCTCAGCAATATCCGCATAGTGCAAATCTTGTAAAATAACTAATAGTTCTTTTTCATCTTTTTTTGCGATTAACTCCTCAATTAACTCGATAGATTCTTTACAGATTTTGAACTCCATTTGCTTCTATTGTTTTAGTAATGTTGATAAACTCTTCAAAACCTAATTGTTCAGGTCTTAAGTTAAATATTTCTTGTTCTCTAATTTCTTCTGGTAGTTGAAAGCTTTTTAAACTGTTTCGCAAGGTTTTTCGACGTTGATTAAAAGCTGTTTTTACTACGTTAAAGAAAAGTCTTTCGCTACATGGTAGAGCGTAGTTTTCTTTTCTTCGCATTCTCATTACACCTGATTTTACTTTTGGTGGTGGATTGAATACGTGTTCTGAAACTGTAAATAGATATTCTGTTTCGTAAAATGCTTGTGTAAGAACAGAAAGTATACCATAGGTTTTACTTCCTTTTTTTTCGCATATACGCTCAGCTACTTCTTTTTGAAACATTCCTGAGAACTCAGGTACATAGTCTTTTAGTTCTAATACTCGGAAGACAATTTGACTTGATATATTATAAGGGAAGTTTCCAATTACTGCAAAAGGCTCTTGATTGAACGCTCTTACAATATCAAACTTTAGAAAATCTTGTCCAAAAATATGGTCGTGTAGCTTCTCATAGTGCAAATTTAGGTAATCTACTGACTCGGTATCAATTTCGACAACGAATGTCTCAATAGGCTTGTCCAAGATATATTTAGTTAGTACTCCCATACCTGGCCCTATTTCCAACACCTTCTTATACCCATCTAATGATAGAGTATCTGCGATGCGCTTTGCTACACTTTCATCAGTTAAAAAATGCTGACCTAAGTGTTTTTTAGCTCTTACTTTCTCCATTGTTGTCTTTTTAATATTCTCGTACTAGTTCTAATTCTGTTTTAAATGTAAGCATGAGCTCGCCAAATAATTTCTTTGCCTCGCTTTCAAAACGATCAAAATCTTCTTTATAAAATTGTTGTAACAATTCCTTGCTCTTAGTTTCAAATTGAACTGAGTACGTGATTCCACCCATGTCTTCTTCTACTAATACTTTTACCATTCTAGCTTTATCAAATTTTTTTGTTGCAAGAATCCCTGGTATATAAGCGTTCTCCATCCATTTTATCCACATTTCATGAGCACTTTCATGTATGTTGATTGTGATATTGTAAATAATCATTGTAGTTTTCTTTATAAGAAGTTATAATCGTTTGAGTTGTGCAAAGATAAAAAAAGCACCAAAGTCTTTGTAAGGGATTTGGTGCTTGATATTTTATTTGTATTCAATGTAAATATTAGTCTATAATATCAAATCCTGTATAAGGTCTTAAAACCTCAGGGATTACAATTCCTTCAGGAGTTTGGTAGTTTTCTAAGATTCCAGCTAAAACACGTGGTAATGCCAACGAACTTCCATTTAAGGTATGAGCTAATTGGTTTTTTCCATCGCTATCTTTAAAGCGTAGTTTAAGTCTGTTAGCTTGGAATGTCTCAAAGTTAGATACTGAACTAATCTCTAACCATCTATCTTGAGCGGTTGAGAATACCTCAAAGTCATAAGTAAGGGCAGAAGTGAATCCCATATCTCCTCCACATAATCTCAAGATTCTGTAAGGTAATTTTAATTCGTTTAAGATTCCTTTTACATGTTCTACCATTCCATCTAACGCTTGATATGAATTATCTGGATGCTCTATGCGTACAATTTCTACTTTGTCAAATTGGTGAAGGCGGTTAAGACCTCTTACATGCGCTCCATATGATCCTGCTTCTCTACGGAAACATGGAGTGTAAGCAGTACACTTAATTGGCAATTCACTTTCTTGTAAGATTACATCTCTGAAGATATTTGTAACAGGAACTTCTGCTGTAGGAATTAAATATAAATCATCTACAGTGCAATGGTACATTTGCCCTTCTTTATCAGGTAATTGTCCTGTTCCATACCCTGATGCTTCATTAATTAAATGAGGTACTTGGTATTCTTTGTATCCTGCTTCTGTATTCTTGTCTAAGAAATAAGAAATTAGAGCTCTTTGTAATCGTGCTCCTTTACCTTTATATACTGGAAAACCTGCTCCCGTGATTTTATTACCTAATTCAAAATCAATAATATCGTATTTTTTTGCTAATTCCCAGTGTGGTAATGCTCCTTCATGTAAGCTTGGCACTTCACCTGCTTCAAATACGTTTAAGTTATCATCTGCATCTTTTCCTGTTGGTACTATATCGTTTGGTACATTCGGGATAGTATAAAGTTTTTCAGTCAACTCAGCAGAAATTGCGTTTAATTGCTCTGTAAGTTGTTTGCTCTGATCGCGTAAGTTTGATGTTTTTTCTTTGATAAGTTCTGCTTTTGCTTTCTCACCATTCTTCATTAACTCACCAATACTTTTGGATAGCTTGTTAGATTCTGCTAATACATTGTCTAATTCCACCTGTGTGCTTCTTCTTTTCTCGTCCAAAGCCAACACTTCCTCTAGCAACGCCGTAACATCAAGATTTCTCTTTGCTAATCCTTTAGCTACTTGCTCTTGATTTTCTCTAATAAAAGCTATCTGTAACATATCTATTATAATTAATTAATAGAGCAAATTTAGAAAATACTTTTCTATTAGTAGCTTTTTTGTCTAATTGTCTTACTATTTTTATGTGTTTTGTTGCTATTGACCCTTTTTATTGTCTGTCATGTTGATTTTATACCCCTTTTTTATGTGAAAGAATTGATAAATAAATTACTATAGTAAAAAAAATATGAATTACTAAAAGTAATATTCTATTTTTGTCTACTTATAGTTAAGATTGTAATATTACAAAATGGAAATACTTATTAAATTATCTCAGTTTTTATTGAGTTTATCGCTGCTTATTATTTTACACGAGTTGGGTCATTTTATCCCTGCTAAGTTATTTAAAACTCGTGTTGAAAAGTTTTACTTATTTTTTGATATTAAGTTTTCTTTATTTAAAAAGAAGATTGGTGATACGGTTTACGGAATTGGTTGGCTTCCTTTGGGTGGATATGTGAAGATTGCTGGTATGGTAGATGAGAGCATGGATACTGATCAGTTAGCTGGTGAACCACAGCCTTGGGAATTTAGATCTAAACCTGCTTGGCAACGTTTGATTATCATGTTAGGTGGTGTTTTTGTGAACTTTGTTTTAGCTTTTATTATATACATCGGAATGACTTATGCTTATGGGGACTTGTATGTTTCAAATAAGGATATGAAACACGGGGTATGGGTTCAATCGGATTTAATGAAGAATATAGGTTTGAAGAATGGGGACCGAATTGCAAAAGTTGATGGTAAAGAGTTTGAACATTTTAACGATGTTAGTTATGCTGTTCTTATGGGACATCAAATAGAAGTAGAAAGAAGTGGTGAAATGCTGACAATAGATTTGCCAACTGATTTGTTAGGTCAGCTAAGTAGTGGAGCACAAGCAGGACCTTTATTCGGATTGCGCGTTCCTTTTATTGTTACTGCTTTTCCTGAGAATTCTCCTAACGAAGGTAATTTAAAGGCTAATGATATTATTAAAAGTATCAATGGCATTGATACTCCTTTTGCTGATATGGTTATGGAACAATTAGAATTGTCTAAGGGATCTACTGTTGATGTGGTTGTAGAAAGAAATGGTAATGACGAGAAGACTGTTGCTCAAATTAACGAAGAAGGTAAGTTGCAAGTTGTTTTTGCTGCGATGCTTCCTATAAGTAATCACGAGAAACTTGGAAATTATACGATCGTTCAAGAGAAGTATTCTTTTATTGAATCTATCCCTGTCGGTATTGTAAAAGGTAAAGATAAGGTTGTTGGCTATCTTGATCAATTGAAGAAAATGGTTAAACCAGAAACAGGAGCTTATAAAGGTGTAGGTGGTTTCAAGGCTATATACGATATTTTCCCACAATATTGGAGCTGGGAAGTGTTTTGGAATATTACTGCAATGCTTTCTATTATGCTTGGAGTGATGAATTTACTTCCTATTCCTGCTTTAGACGGTGGACATGTAGTGTTTTTACTTTATGAAATGATTTCTGGGAGAAAACCAAGTGATAAGTTCTTAGAGAATGCACAAATGGTTGGTTTCTTTATACTTATTGGCTTGCTTTTATTTGCTAATGGGAACGATATTTACAAAGCAATCTTCGTGCGATAGATAAATAGTAAAAAATATGCTTATAGTGTTTGCAGGTTTTAAAAATCGTTTTATATTTGCACCGCAATAAAGGTAACACACCTTCCTCCTTAGCTCAGTTG
>NZ_WMJX01000110.1 GCF_009711045.1 Myroides albus
TACTTTCTTGGGAGAAACAACTCCATCAAGAAGCGCCAAGTCACCGAACAGAAGTCAATTTCCCACTTTCGGCTTGGCGTGGAAAATTGGGCGTTAACAAGGAAGTAGTTTATCGTATTTTGAATACAATGCAATAAACCTTATTATTTGTCACATTCATTTTATCATGTTACTTCTGTTCGCATTCCAGAACTTCGATTTGAGCGTTAAACTGAAGGTTTGATTATTAAATGATTACACCAAAGCCAAGGATAAAAGCATCCCTTGGCTTTGGTGTTTATCTTCATACAGTAAACACCTGACAACACCTCCCCTACTTCCATTCATTTTTAGTATATTGTTGTTTTTTTTAATCAAAATTTATCCTACTATTTGAGAGACTATAAACCTAACCAACCTAATTACTAATATCCTATGCAAATAAGATTCACTCTCATTACCCTATTTTTTGCAGCCTTTGCTAGCGCTCAAACCCCTCGAGATACATTAGTCTCTACCATTTACAATGTATACATTCAAAATGAATCCGATTATACAGCCCTTAAAAAAGACATTCTAGCGCTAAAAGATATGGATGGTAGCTACAATCCTGAAGTGCTTCATCATAACCTAGAGGCGATGTTTCAATATAAAGATCTTGATTTCTTTCAATCATCTTTGGAATTATTAGTGCTCCACAATGGCTATAATGTTTCCTATCTCTCTGGGCAGGAAAATTATTACCAGGCCATTATCTCTGGTGAATTAGCCCCTTGGTTCAAAAAGATGTATATCGAAAATCATCCGAAATGGTTAGCCCATAATCTAGATAAGTTAGTGGATATTCACACGTTAAACTCCCTACATCAAAAGGATCAAGTCATGACAAAAGCATTAATGGATGTTTACAATTCTTCAGAAATAGAGGAAAAGCAGCGTGAATTAATACGCAGGTTGTTTAGGTTTAACTATATGGAGAATGCTAAAACTTTATTCAACATTTCGGAGTCAATTGGTTCCATGCCTACTGCAAATTCCTTTGCACTAATTCAAAGACCTTATGACTTTATCGAAGTGCATAATTTTCAACAAAATTTCACCATTTTCTTTGAGATGATTTATCCTTACTATAAAGTATCTTATCTCAATAAAGACCTTCCTATTATAAAGTTTAGAAATATAGATTCAATCAAATTCCTTGCGGATAAGAATCAAGTCTTCGGACTCTTATCTGTTGAGGATATTCCCCCTTACTTAAAAGAGGAATACAACGTACAAAGTATTGAATTAGCGAATCCTACCCTCACGGAAAAATATAGAAAAGAATTAAACTGGACGGAGCTATAGATTACCATCTATACTTCGTTTAAGTGATAGTAGACCGAATACAATTAATAAAGCCAAGGCGTATTTTGTGATACTCTTGGCTTTTTTGATTTAACAATTAAGTCCTATTTAGATTCCCACCCTATCGACTGGCTATTTCAAGCGAAAAATCGTCGGTATATTTGATTTATTATCTATAAAACTTTATTCATCTTCACGATCAAAAACCCAACCTTTGAGTTTGTGTTTCTTAT
>NZ_WMJX01000111.1 GCF_009711045.1 Myroides albus
TCATTGTTGTCCGATAAAAAGAGTAGTTTTTTCAGACTACTCTAATTTTTAGTAAGTTTGAAGTAACCACACTTTAAACTACTATGGGTAAAAATAGTCATTTTTCGACAAAATCCGTTTTCGGACAGCTGATTTCCTTAATTGATGATTCCCTTATCAAAAGAGAAGTCAAAAAGAGCAATTCAGACCGCTATACCAAGCGGTTTAAGACCAAAGACCATTTGATAAGTATGCTTTTTTGTTCGTTTTCAAAGTGTACTTCACTCAGGGAAGTATCAGGAGCAATGCTTGGTTTGTCGGGAAAAACGTCGGGCTTTCAATTGAATCACATTCCAAAAAGAAGTACTTTGTCGGATGCGAACAGGAAAAGAGATGTTTTGGTTTTTGAGAATATCTATCATGGATTACTCCGGCAATATGGTGAATTTTTATCGGACAGCCGGATTAAAAGCGTGATTAAAAAGCAGGTAAAAATCTTTGACAGCACGACTATCAGCTTGTTTAAGGATATTCTGGAGGGCGTTGGCAGAAAACCCAAAACAGGCAAAAAGAAAGGTGGGATCAAGGTTCATACGGTTGTCAATGCCGATGAAGTCGTTCCCAGTTTGGTTTGGTTCAGCGAAGCTAAAAAACACGACCATCAGTTTTTGGACAAACTAAAATGTGATAAAGACACCGTTTACGTTTTCGATAAGGGATATAATGACTACAAGGCTTTTGCGCATTTTACAGCGCATAAAACGGGATTTGTAACACGGATAAAAGATAATGCATCATACATCAATATTGAAGAGTTAGACATTGAAGAGCCTATTCACAGTGGTGTTTTAAAGGATGAAATTATAGAAGTTGATGTAAAAAATGGCACAGCATGTTCAAAACTAAGACTCCGGAAAGTGGTTTTCTATGACCGTGTCAACAAAAGGGAATTTGAGTTTTTGACCAATCTGTTTGATATGAGAGCCGACCTGATTGCTGCTCTTTACAAAATCAGATGGCAAATTGAACTACTGTTTAAGCAGTTGAAACAAAACTTCCCTTTAAAATATTTTTTGGGAGATAATGAAAATGCTATCAAAATACAGATTTACTGCGTATTGATCGTGAATCTTCTACTGGCAGTCATCAAAAAGAGATTGAAACGCCATTGGGCATTTTCAAACTTAGTGAGTTTTTGCAAAATACATTTGTTCAACTATATCAATCTGATGAAATTCCTGGAAAACCCCGAAAAAGACTGGATTATTGAGAGAAACCAAACTGAGCAATTAGCTCTATTTTGACAGCTTAGTTTTGAGAAACGAAAAAATAAAAAGCACAATGAAATGAAAACCAATTAGATAAAAATAAAAAAGAAGTGATTTTAATTTTTATCGGACGCTAATG
>NZ_WMJX01000112.1 GCF_009711045.1 Myroides albus
CAAATAAAAAAAGACCAAAAAACCTATGAGGCGCTTACAAAAAACAATCCTATTCTTAAAGCTAACTTAGAGAAACACCTGAAGGATACAGATCCCGAAACTCTTGTAACTGTTTCTGGTACAATAGTGAGCAAAGAGACGCACAAACCATTAAAAAATATAGACGTAGGCTCTGCCTTTAACAACAGTACTTTTGGTACAGGAACCTACCACTTAACAGATGAAAAAGGAGAATTTAAACTCCAACTACACAAAGGCAGTTTGTTTAGTGTTCTTTCTCTTTCCCCAAATTCTATTGGGTTTTACCCACAAAGAGATACAATTGTTAACCTTTATCTATAACAGCATGAATAAATTAAGTAAAACACTAGCTTTAATTGGCATTATAACCACATCATTTCTATCTTATGCTAACCTACAGCAAAACAGCATACCTTCGGATACTAGATGGAATATTTTATCGGCCTCTAGAATTAGTCCTGATGGGAATTGGGCATTAGTGTATAACAAAAACACTTTTGATCAAACGCTTAATTCAACTGACTATGTCAATACTCAAAGTGGTCAAAAAGTTGATATTACAAAGCTAAATGGCGCAAATAATCATATGTTATACAATGATATTCTTTTGGGGAAAAAGCAAAATAAAATAGAAATTGTACATCTTCACGATGAGCAAAATTCTTTTTCTCTTGAGAAGATAAAACGCTTTGAAACCAGAGCTAAGCTAGATCAAAATCTACTACTAACTTTATCTGATGACTTCGTTTTAGAAATTCGAAACCTCAATAATAAAAATAAGGTGTTATTCTTGGACACAGCTGTAGATGAGTTCGCTCTAAATCCAAACAAAAACATTCTTCTTTATCGCAAATCCAATATAAAAAATACCTTGTTTACCGTAGACTTAAATACAACCAAAAAACAATCGATAAACCTAACTACAGAAAGCTTAAAATCGCTCTACTGGAATACGGATCAAGATATTTTTGCTTTTTTAACCAATGACAATAATTTAAAAATTGTCAATATTAAGTTGCAATCGGTAAAAGAATTAGCGCTTGACAAGGAAAAACTAGAGCGTTTTGAGCTGAAATTCTATAGTAACAATGATGTCTTTATTAAATACAACATCAAAACAGATCAAACAATTGAAGGCTCCGATTTTGTTGATATTTGGAATGGAAATTCCAAATTTTTATCTCCTAGTTTGTTCAATCTAAAATATGAGCTAAACTACAAAGCACTAGTCTATAAATACAAAGAGGAAGTAATACACAAGATTAATCGATCTAGGGAGAACGATTGTGAATTTGTGAATATCCCAAATCACATTTTAACGTATAATCCATTTTTATTAATTGATTATCAAGA
>NZ_WMJX01000113.1 GCF_009711045.1 Myroides albus
AGATATGTATAACCCTGTCGTGGAATCATAATACCTAAACCTATTGTAGTAAAGCCCATTCAGCTCGATACCTTCATACTGACCAAGTTGTCTAAATAAGGGCAGAGCGTTTAGTAAATATCTAGTAGATGTTTATAGCGAATGAGCCAAACTGTCGCGCGGGGTCGTTCTCCCTCTAAGTTCCTTAATCTACCATAGATGTCATAGTCTGTACTCCATATCTTAGCTCCTCTATCATCGAATGCCTGTACTGGGCGACCGATATAATCACTAATGATGCTGTATCGCTATTCTTTTACAACTTTAACATATTGCATGTAGTCATTAAAAAAAGACTTAACCTGATTACTAAGTTAAGTCTTTTTATTACTGATTTTATTTATTAGATATATCATAAAAATATCCACCTGCTAGTATTTCAATATAACTATCATACCCAACTATCAAATAATGTTTTAAATTAAATGTATTTGATGGATCATAAAGTTTGTTCTTTTCTTTTAGCAACTCTGAGCTATCTACTTCATAAAATCCAGAATCTGGGCAATAGCCAAATCTTTCCCAAAAATCGAATTTATTTAAATCCTCATTAACTTTAAAAATTTTATGATTAGTATAATTAGATTCAAAAAAATCTAATGTTATACATTTTACTTCTGCTACTGTATTAAAAGTTATATTTATGTCATGCAATCTTAAACTATCCTTATAATCTTGTAGTATTTTTCCTTCAACTTTAACGTTTGTTTCCCTTCTAGAATATTGGACTTTTAAGTCGATTGTTGAAATATCAAAATTAACACGTTCAGGTATTAAACTGTAATTGTATTCTTTCATTTATATTATGTATAGTTTTTAATAATTCTATCTAATCCTGTTCCATCCTTATTTTGAGTAACAGCAATACTTTTTGATGGAACAACTTCATTTGAATATCCAAGTAAACCAAAATCTTTTTTAAGTCTTTCAGGAACTTTATCAAAAGGAACAAATATAGCATCTGATGGCATTTTGCCTCCTTCGGACAATGCTGCTAATCCTCTGTTGTTTAAAGTCACAGCCTTACCTGTAGTAGGATCAACAGTATATGAAATTAAAAATATATTGGGATTTATTCTATTAGCTGCAATATCCTTTCCTACATCAGAAATAGCACGTCCTCGAATTGAAGGATGTGCTTGAGATCCAATATCACTAAAATTAGGTGTAACTCTTTGCTGACCAAAATGTAGATTATCAGGAAAAGAAGTAATAAAACCAAATTCAAATGGATCAAAACTACTCAACCCAAACACATCCACCTGCCCATTACTATCCCACCCATACGCAGTATCCACCCTAGCAAGTACATCTTGTGAGGTATAAAAA
>NZ_WMJX01000114.1 GCF_009711045.1 Myroides albus
GACTGGACTTCTGGATGAAAATGTATATTGGGAAAATACCCGTAAAATGTATATTGCACTTCTGCGATATAAAAAACCTACCATTGCTCTTTTTTATAACGATATGGATCACGGGGGAGGTTTTGATGCCCCAAAACAAACAATCGACCTGGTTCATCGTGTTAATGATTGGTTTGACTATTTCTTAAAAGACAAACACGATCGAAAATGGATTGAAGAAGGTATTAAAAAGCCCTACTCATGGAATCAATTAGATGATTTTTAATAAAAAGGTAGAAGACGCTAATTGGCGTCTTCTACCTTTTTATTAATATCTTTCAAACTCTTTTATTGAATAATCTCAAAAAGAGGAAGATACCTCCCTTGATTAGAATTCCAACCATACATACGCTCATTCTGACCATCTACATCTTCATAATAAGGAAACTCAGAAATTTCAAAAGAACAGATTCCCAGATTTGTTATACCTGCTTCAGGATACAAATTTCCAACTTTATAATGAAGTTTTCCTGTATAGGGAGCCTGAGCTAATACCGCGGTTTATTTAACAGTTTGATTGTTATTATTACTAGCATTCACAGGGAATGCACCTACACTTAGCATTGCAACCACAGCTAATGCCATAAGTAGGTTTTTTATTGAGTTTTTCATAATTGTAAAATTTAAGTTAAATCAACAAGTATTATACTAGTTGAGGGGAAATTTCGTTTTTTAAGATTAGTAAGTTAAAATAGCAGCAACTGGTTTATTAAGCTTCTAAACCAAATAGATATAACGCATAATATCTCTAGAAAATATAATGGTAGCAAGGCTATTTAATCATTAATAAGAATAATATCTTATTAGTAATCAAATATTTACTTACAAAATTCATTAAAATAAACTATAGAAAAGTAAAGTTTGTGGATCAAAGAGTAAAGAATTGACAGAAAAAAGTAAAGAATCGTGATAAACTATTCTTTAAAGAGATTGGGGTTTTGAAAATCTAAAGGAGAGAATGGTTGATTCACACTAAATTTCTTGTAAAAACTAACCTTTGAACCATGCCAATGTTGATCAATAATAATCTGAATATCTGTATTGCTGATTAGAATCATACTTAAACACTCTTGTAAACGAATCCAAGTATAGTAATCATATACTGAAGTTCCCATATATAACTTAAAATCACGAAAATAAGTATGATTAAAAAAGATTTTATTCTCTATCAATGTACTATCCTCAGGTATAACCATAGAAAATGAAGACTTTTGTAAATCGTCAGCAAAAAGTAGACAGTTAAGATACTAAAAATAAGATAGTGTTTTCAAAAAATGATAACTTTATAAT
>NZ_WMJX01000115.1 GCF_009711045.1 Myroides albus
AAAAGAAGTGATTTTAATTTTTATCGGACGCTAATGATAACAAATATTAAAGCTAAAGGACCTAAAGGAAAGCTTAAAGCAATTAAATAATCAGTTTATTAATTGAATTAGAAAGAGATAACCTCCATAGAGGTTATCTCTTTTTTTAGTTGATTATTGTAATTAATTAGCAATATATAATTGATTTGATGTAGGTTTGGATATAATAAGTATTGTTATTTTGTAAACAACCATTCATTGAATAAAAAGATTTGATTATGAAAAAAATACTCTCATTGATACTAATTGCTTTAGTGTGTTTTATGTCTGTATCGTGTAGTAGCGATGATAGTAATAATGATAATACTACTAATGAAATTCAGTTGATTATACAAGCAAGTAATTACAATGTTAAAGTTGGAGAATCCGTTGTTTTTACAGTAAAAGCAAATGATAAGAAAGTTAATGATGCAAAGATTTATATGGATCATCAGGAGATTGGTTATACAAAGATATTTGATAAACCTGGTCGGTATAATGTCATAGCAAAAAGAGAAGGAATGATTGATTCTGAGTTGATTACAGTTGTTGTTTTAGATGTTGATACTCCAGCAGTTAATTTCATCTCAGTAGGCAGTAAGACTTATAATATAGCGTCATCATTCACAAGACTTTATGCAGAGACTGTACAATACGAAGGAGAGAATTTAGTTCGAGTATACGAACTTGAAACGAGTACTGGTCTTGTAAAGTTCTGTAGGTATGTTGTTGAAGTTCGAACGTCTGATTTTGAGGTAAATAGTGATAAATCTATTAAAGGGGCTTTATCTCGTATATATAAAATTGTACTTCAAAACGGAGATAGCAATGAGTTAATTTACCCTGGTGTCCCTGGTGCAGAGGAAATCGATATCAATGGGTTCATTGTGTCTGAATCAGGAAATGTTGAGTTTAAGGACGATGCAATTGAATTGTTAGATATTAAATTAAAAGCATTTAGAGATGAGTCAGGCAAAGTCAGTATTGATATTAAAGCAGCGGACAATAGTGTGAACTACGCAGGTAGTATTTCTTCTATGTATGCTATTGATACTTCTAAGGATGATCGCTCAAAGCATTTGAAAGGCAATACTTCACTCACTGAATTTAGTTTCGACGAGCAGTTATCCTGTATCCCTGTTTTAAGCAAGGGAAAATAGATTTTAAGAGATATTGTTAGTAGTAATAAGGTGTTATCTAAAGAGTCTTTTCAGGCTCTTTTTTTAGTACCGTTATTTAAAATATTTAGCGATTTATTTACTTAATATTAACGTGAGTTCGATATAAGAAAAAGCAAAAAAAAGC
>NZ_WMJX01000116.1 GCF_009711045.1 Myroides albus
GGATCAATCTCAAAAGTTGTGTGTGAATTAAAAACTACAGATCTTTGTAATAATAAATAATAACCGTGGAAAACTATATTGAGTTTGTAAAAATGATTTTACCTGAGTTTTTAGTAGAACATTTTGATTTAGTAAAAACGATAAAACAAGGTGAAACAATGCACCTATATTTTGAAGAATTTAATAGAGTCCCGGATGAAGCAAAAGACCGTATTCTTATAGGTCATGGATTTCATAATGAAACCACAATACAAGATTTTCCTTTACGAGGAAATAGTGTTTATCTTCATGTCAAGCGTCGTCGTTGGTTAGATAAAACTACTCGCGAATTAGTACAGAGAGATTGGAATCTAGTAGCAAAAGGCACTCGTTTAACTGATGAGTTTGCCTCTTTTTTAAAAGAAATTAATAGATACTAAGGCAAGTGATTGCCATACAATAGGAGGTTTCTTTAATATTGATGGTAAAAAACTACAACGCCAATACAAAGATTCACTAAGTGATTTTCAAGCTTGGGAACATAAAGAACACGCTAAAGACTATCTTCTTTTTCCTGAAAACATAGGTCCTAAACTATCAATAGACGAAACAGCTTTGTCAAAAGGTGAGCTCTATACAATTATTACAAACAAATATAGTAGAGGAAAGCAAGGGAGTATAGTAGCAATTTTTTCTGGCACTAAAGTAGAGCCTATTATAGAGAAGCTTCTTACAATCTCCTCTAAGACAAGATCTAAAGTTAAGGAGATAACACTTGATATGGCAAATTCTATGAAAAAAATTGTTACGAAGTGCTTTGTTAATGCGACACAAGTAACAGATCGTTTTCATGTACAGAAACTAGTAAATGAAGCATTACAAGATATTAGAATACAAGAACGTTGGAATGCTTCAGATATTGAAAACAACTTAATCCTACAAGCTAAAAAAGAAGGTAAACAATTTATTCCAATAGAATTTGATAATGGAGATACAGCTAAGCAACTACTTATAAGAAGTAGATATCTACTAACTATGGATCCAAGTAAATGGACTACTAATCAAATGCAAAGAGCAGATATATTATTTAATCAATATCCTTTGATTAAACAAGCTTATAATGTAGCGCAAAACTTAAGAATAATATATAACACAACCACAGTAAAAGAAGTAGCTTATACTAAACTGGCTCATTGGTACAATGATGTTATGAAGATTAATTTAAAACAATTCGGCACTGTTATCAATACAATGCAAATCAATTATAAAACAATTCTTAACTATTTTGATAATAGAAGTACCAATGCCTCTGCTGAATCTTTTAATGCAAAAATTAAAG
>NZ_WMJX01000117.1 GCF_009711045.1 Myroides albus
TATCTTAGCCCCTAAATAAGCTGGAGTGAAACTAGTAAATTAATTACATAACTTTGGACTTATGAAATACAAGAAATGGAGCTTATCTGAGAAGCTATCAATTTTAGAAGAAGCAGAAGAAAATGGGGTAATAGAAACTTGTCGTAAACACAGTTTAAGTACAGGTACTTTCTACTCATGGAAGAAGAAATTCGATTCTCAAGGAGAATCAGGATTAAGACCTGCTGTTTCTGACAAATCAAAAGAACTTAAAAAAGCAGAAGAAGAGAATAAGATTCTCCGTAAACTACTAAGTGATAAAGAAATAGAATTAGAAGTTCAACGTGAACTTCTAAAAAAAAAGTTTGGGACATCCGATCCAAAAAAGATCTGGTAGAATACTTTTATAGTAAATATCAAAAAAGTAAAGCTAAACTAATACATTGGGTTGGCTTAAGTGAAAGCACGTACTACTTCAAGGGTTCTGGCAAGTCAAAAGGTAATAAAGCTACTTTATTAACCTATCATAAAACCCAAGGTTGGGTTAATGAACAAACTGTTGTAGAGTCAATTAAAGAGCTTTTAAGGGGTGATTTTATGGATTGTGGCTACCGTATGATGAGCGAGTATCTTAAACGCGAAGGGTACACCATTAACCATAAAAAAGTATATCGTATCATGAAAAACGCCAAGCTTTTACAAACTCGTATAACTAGAGATCATTCGGATAAGAAGTACGTTAAGCATCGTAAAGTAAAGACTACAAGACCCTTAGAGTGTATTGAAATGGATATTAAGATGGTATGGATACCACAAAAAGGTAAAAATGCTTATTTACTTTCTGTAATTGATGTACACAGTCGTAGAATATTAAAAGACTACTTCAGCTTTAATATTAAGCAGAAGCAGGTAATAGAATTATTGTCAGGGCTTTTTGAAGAGTTAGATTACCCTAAAAATGTGGTTATTAGATCGGATAATGGTAGTCAATTTATTGCCAAGAATGTAAGAGAATATCTTTCCTTAGTAGGTGTATCACAAGAATTTACACACGTAGCAACACCAGAGGAAAATGCTCACATAGAAGCCTATCACGGTACTTTAAAAAGAGAGGTTTTTACTAAATTTGAATACTTTACTTTTGGACAAATAGAACAAATATTAAAGAAGTACGTAGTATTTTATAATAACAAAAGACTACATGGCTTGCTTGGAAAAATCACTCCAATGGAGAAATGGGAAAAGGACAAACACTTGATTTGTAGCAGAGAAAAAGTAGCCTAAAACATTATACTTTAAAAATTTAAAAATACTCTAGGTTTATAGGGGTCAAAACA
>NZ_WMJX01000118.1 GCF_009711045.1 Myroides albus
GAGGGTGTCCCAAAAGGTCACCCTCTTTTGTATTATATAAAACGTTACTTTTCTCTTAGATTAAAAGTTCTTGCAATTAAAACGAGTTTTAGACTTATAATTTGTCATTTTTCGTTTATCAGTCTCTTTTTTAGGATGAAAATTGTTGTTTAAAGTCGATTTTTCTCTATTCTTAGTAAGTTTTCTTAAATTATGTGCAAGAGCCATCAGTCCAAATTCAATTTCGACCATTTCTAATCCTCTTAGAGTAAACCTAGTAAATTTGTTGTTGCTTTTTAGTTGTCCAAAAACAGCTTCTACTTCTACAGGTCTTTTACTTCTATGATATTTACCGCGTTCAGAGTTGAGTAATTCTCTAATATGTTGTTTTATTTGAACCAATCTATGATTCATAGAGACTGTTCTGTTTTCTGCTGCTTTATTACATAGCTCTTTTAACGAGCATTTCAAGCAGTTAGAAGCTTGATACAGATGTATTTTTGACGCAAAACCAGTGGTGGTGTATTTAGTACTACTTCCAATATTAGGTAGCTTTTCTCCATTTGGACATAAGATGTAATCAAACAATTTATTGTAGTAAAGATTGTGTTGTAGAAAAGGGTTGTTCTTCCAAGCTCTTTTCTGTTCCATATGAAAATAATTAAATTTCACATAGGGCGTTATTTCTCTTTCAAGTAAATACAGATAATTCTCTTCGCTACCATACCCAGCATCTGCTACAACTTCTTTACTTTGTTGTGCATAGGTTTGTTCAAAAGTCTCTAGATGATTGATTAAGGTAGTGGTGTCAGTTGATTTTTGTGCAATAGTATAATGTGTAATAAATTGATTTTCAGTACTTATTTGAGTATTGTAGGCAGGTTTAAGTTGCCCGTTTTTCATGTGATCTTCTTTCATTCGCATAAAAGTAGCATCTGGATCTGTTTTACTATAACTATTTCGAGTACCTAAAGTTTCTAGTTGTTGTTCGTATTTTTGCAAGCGAGGTAAATGCTCGTCTTCTAACTGTTTGAGCTGTTTAGCTGTAGGTTTGGGTAGGTCTGCCCTATGTTTATTTAACTGAGTCACTTTTTCTTTAAGCTCTAAACTATCAATATTTTTGGAACAGTGTTCTTTTGCGAGTTCACTTTGATCCTGTTTGATTTGACCCTCTATTTCTGTGAGAACATCTTGAATTTTTGTTTCTAATTTAGCCTTGTTTTTCTCCACTGAACCACGCCATACAAAGGTGTATCGGTTAGAGCTAGATTCAATTTTTGTTCCATCAATATATTGAACTTGTAAACTAACATA
>NZ_WMJX01000119.1 GCF_009711045.1 Myroides albus
GACCCACAGTACACGCAGTACATGTACAATACAGGAGCTATAAATCCGGCTTATGTTGGATCTAAATCAAATTTATCCATCTTTGGTCTTTACCGCACGCAGTGGGTAGGAATGGAAGGAGCACCTAAGACAGCACATGTATCGGTGTCTACGCCACTTGGCGAGTCAGGTCTTGGTCTTGGAGTAAACTTTGTCAACGACCGATTAGGAGCGATGGATGAGAATAATATCTCTGTGGATCTATCTTATACAATTGACCTTAGTTATGACTATAAATTGGCCTTTGGATTAAAGGGAACGGCTAATTTATTGAGTGTAGACTATCAGAAGCTTCGCATTTTTGATCCATCAGACGGGGTATCTCAAGAGAATATCAACAACAAGTTTAATCCCAACATAGGAGCAGGGGTATACGTGTACTCCGACAAAGCTTATTTTGGATTGTCTGTTCCCAAGTTTTTACAAGTGGATAGATACAACGACAACTACGATAGTCAAGAGGTTGTGACTATGCGCGAGAAGATGCACTTTTACCTTATGGGGGGATATGTGTTTGACTTGTCAGATAACTTGAAGTTCAAACCCGCTTTCTTGGCCAAGGCAATACAAGGATCTCCTTTACAAGTAGACGTATCGGCAAACTTTTTAATAGCAGAGAAGTTCACCCTAGGAGCGGCTTACCGCTGGGATGCAGCCCTTAGCGCTTTGGCGGGATTCCAAGTAAACGACAATTTATTTGTGGGTTATAGCTACGATGCAGAGACAACCGCTTTGCGTCACTATAACTCAGGATCACACGAGATTGTGCTTCGCTTTGATATTTTTAGCAGAACAGGACGCATCAACGCCCCTCGTTTCTTCTAAGAGTTAACGGTCAATCTAACACAAGACACAGATGATAAGAAAGATACAAAAGATAAGCTTTTTAGTGTGTTTGATGCTCGTAGGAAGTATGAGCATTCACGCGCAACAAGTAAAGCAAAAGAAAGCCGATAAGGAGTTTGAAAAACTAGCTTATATCGATGCAATCAAAGTTTATGAAACCATAGCAGATAAAGGCTATGTGAATCAGTCCATTTTGCAAAAGTTAGGGGATTCGTATTACTTTAACGCAAAACTGATAGAGGCCAACAAGTGGTATACTCAGCTTTTCGAATCTGATTATGAGGATAAAGACTTATCTGCATTGGGCTCGGAGTACTACTACCGCTATGCGCAGAGTTTGCGCGCGGTGGAAAACTACGACAAGGCTGACCAGGTAATGCAGGAGTTCTCTAAAATGGAAG